>NZ_LFVY01000011.1 GCF_001050155.1 Nitratireductor soli | reverse complement strand
ATCGGGAACATCTCAGGGGAGCAGGTCACAGCCATCGAACATCCCGGCCTGCGCCCGGGCGGCGAGGAAAAGCGCGCTCGGGACGAGGATCAGAATGCCGTTGGCGGCGATGAACGGCATGCGCCTGCGCTTGGCGCCGACCAGGCCACCGCGTGCTTTGCCGGACAGAATATGCCCCGTGCCGCCGGCGGCCGCCAGGGCCGGGATCAACACGAGGAAACCCCAGGGGATCGTCGTCTTGACGGCGACCACCCATGCCGCCACGCCCGAAAGTTCGGAGGCTGCGGTGGACAGCCAGAAGGCGACAATCATGACAAGGGCGAGCGTGGCTGCTACGGGATGGATGATCTTGAGCATAATGGGAATCCATATTTGACATCATAATGTCATTTAGGAATAATATTGTCAAATGAAAAGACCCGACGATGCCTCGCGCGGCGCGGCCCTGACCGACCTGGTGCTGGACCTGTTCCGGCTGAACTCCCTGTTGCTGATCACGGGGGATCGCCTTGTCGCCGATCTCGGCCTGACCAGCGCGCGCTGGCAGGTTCTGGGAGCGATCGCCCAGGCGGATCGCCCGCAACCGGTGGCCTGGCTCGCCCGTGACATGGGGGCAAACCGCCAGAACGTGCAACGCATCGTCAACGATCTGCATGCCGACGGCATTGTCGATTTCGCGGCGAACCCTCATCATCGCCGCGCCAAGCTCGTCATCCTGACCGAGCGTGGCAGAAAGATCTACGACGAGGCCGTCGGGCGGTGGACGCCGCTGGCGAGGGACCTGGCGGCTGGACTGTCCGGCGTGGAGATCGAGGCCGCGCAGCGTCTCATGAAGACGTTGCGTGAAAGGCTCGAGGGCTTGAGCGAAGACAAACCGGATGCGCTTGTCTAGGTCCTGACCCTAGGCCGGTTCATCGTTTCGTGGAAACGCTGTCCCGCTCCATCTCCTTGTTTTTCCGCCTGCATCCCGCTCTGACCTGCCGTGATCTGGCGTCCGGTCCCGCAAGGCTCTTGCAGCGAATGCATTTTCATCCTGATCCCGGTCAAACCGGCTTGCCGGCGCGATGCATCCTTCCTATATTCGCCCTGTTCTCAGGGCGGGGTGAAAGTCCCCACCGGCGGTATGCGGCATGAGCCGCGAGCCCGCGAGCGCCTTCCCTCGGGAAGGGTCAGCAGATCAGGTGCGATGCCTGAGCCGACGGTCATAGTCCGGATGAGAGAGAACGTGCAGCCGCTCCGCGCCGGTTTTGCGTGTTGGAGTGCTGTCCGTGATCGCCTTGGGTGACGTGTCCGTTACGAAAGGAGATCACGATGACACACACCCGCTATGCATTCATCAAGGCCAATTGGCATGCCGATATCGTCGACCGGGCGCTGGAAGGATTCTGCGCGCTGATTCCGGCCGAACAGGTCGATGTGTTCGATGTTCCAGGCGCCTTCGAGATGCCGCTCCTGGCGCGCGATCTGGCCGCATCCGGCCGCTACGCCTGTGTCGCCGCCGCCGCCTTCGTCGTTGACGGCGGCATTTACCGGCACGAATTCGTCGCGCAAGCCGTCGTCGACGGACTGATGCGGGCGGGGATGGATACGGGCGTGCCCGTCCTGTCCGTTTCGCTGACCCCGCATCACTACCAGGAGACGGAGCACCACACGCGCATCTACCGCGAGCACTTCGTCAAGAAGGGCCGCGAGGCCGCACAGGCCGCGCTGACGATCGGCAAGACGCGCGCTGCGCTGGCGGCGTGAAGCGGCAGCGCCGAATCGGGTGCATTTAAAGATCACGAAAACAATGACTTGCCGGTGCAGGCGGAATCATTTTCTCCGCCTGCGGCCATAGCTTTTATGCGGAAAAACAAGGAAACAGAGCGTCCTTGTGTAGCATCCGACACCGTACACGGCACAAGCGCCGGCACGCCCCTCATCCGCCTGCCGGCACCTTCTCTCCGCCAGCAGGGAGAAGGAGGATAGCCACAACGTCCATGCCTCCCTCTCCCCGTTCACGGGGAGAGGGTGAGGGGCGAGCGCCAACGCTTGCGTCGATCAGCGCTGATTGTGTGCTGCCGCCAATGCTTCGGCGAAGGCTTCCTCGAAACAGGCGATCTCGTTCTCCGGGCCGACGCTGACGCGGATGCAGCGGTCGAGACCCGGCGTTGCCGGTTTGCGCACGAAGACGTCGCGCGCCAGAAGCCCGTGCATCACCGCCTCGGCGGTTTCCTTGCCGCCGCAATCGATGGCGACGAAATTGGTCGCCGATGGAATGGCCTGCAATCCGTGCGCCTCGGCGATCCCCGCAATGCGCGTCCGGCAGGCGCTGATCCTGTCCAGGGTCGCCGCCAGATAGGCCCGATCCTCGAGCGCCGCCAGGCTCGCCGCCTGGGTGATGCGCGGCATGCCGAAATGATTGCGGATCTTGTCGAAGGCGCGGATCGCCTCGGCCTCGCCGATGGCATAGCCGCAGCGCATGCCGGCCAGCGCATAGGCCTTTGAGAAGGTGCGCATGCGCAGCATGTTCGGGCGGCTGGTGTCGAACGGGGGCAGGGCCGATTTGGGCGCCGTCTCGCCATAGGCTTCGTCGAGCACGAGCATGGTCGTTTCCGGCAGGCTGGCGGCAAAATGGGCGATCTCGTCGCCCTCCCACCACGTGCCCATCGGGTTGTCGGGATTGGCTAGGTAGACGAGCGGCGCGTTCTCGCGGATCGCCGCCTCGCGCAGCCCCTGCAGATTCTCGCGATCCCCGTCATAGGGAACGGTGACCAGGCGTCCGCCGAAGCCGACGACGTGATAGTTGAAGGTCGGATAGCCGCCGAGCGAGGTGACGACCGGCGTGCCGGGGCCCACATAGAGCCGGGCGATCAAGCCGAGAAGCGCGTCGATGCCTTCGCCGACGGCGATGTTCTCGATGCCGATGCGATGTTCGTTCGCCAGGGCGCGGCGCAGGTCGAGGCTCTCGGGATCGCCGTATTTCCACACATCGCCGGCTGCCTCGGCCATCGCCGCGATGACGCGCGGCGAGGGGCCGAAGCCGTTTTCATTGGCGCCGAGGCGGGCGCGGAACGGTCGGCCCATGGCGCGCTCCTGCGTTTCCGGCCCGACGAAAGGCACGGTGGAGGGGAGCGACTGGGCAAGCGGGGTGAGCGGCGGGCGGGAGATCGGCATGCGTCGGCATCGGCACTGTTGGTTTCACACGGCGCGACCCTACAGCAAGCCACGGAAGAGTGAAATCGCTTTTGCGACAGCGGTTTGCAGTCGGGTGGGATCACCTGACGGGCGCATGAATGCGGGAAAACCAATGGATAGGGCGGATCACAAGGGATGCGGCCGGCGCCGGCGAAAAGCCGGGTGCAAAAAAACAAGGCCCGGGAAAACCCGGGCCTTGCTGCATCGAAAGAGGAGCTTTCGATTAGAAATCGCGCTGGATGCGCAGGAAACCAGACCACTGGTCCGGATCCACGACGCCGCCGACGATGCCGTCATACGAGGAGTAGGTGACGGCCAGCTTGGCGTTCAGGTTTTCGACAACCTGGTAGTCGATCGTCGTGCCGAGCTTCCAGCCATCGACGCCCGAACTGCCGTGGCCGATGTCGCTGTAGTACGAACCGCCCAGCGAAGCCTTCAGCTTCGGCGTGAACTTGTAGCCGAGTTCGGCAGCAAGCGACCACTCTGCACCAGGAGCGTTGACGGCGCTGGCGGAGTAGGTCGAGATGTCGTCGAACGGATCGACCGAGTAGTAGCCGACGCCGCTTTCGTACTGAGCGAGCACGCCCAACCACATGCGGTCGGACAGGTTCGCCTTGACGATGCCCTTGACGGCGAATTCTTCACCCGTTGCGTCGTAGGCGGCATAGAGGTCTGCACTGCCCCAGCCCTGGCTTACGCCCAGGCGGCCAACCACATTCGGCGTCCAGTCGTAGTTCCGGTCCGCTTCTTCGAGCGACAGCGAGGCCGTGAAGCCGTTGCCGCCAACGAAGGTGTAGTTGATGAAGTGAACGCGGCTGTAGGGGAAGAAGCCGACATCCTGCTCACCCGAAAGACCGGTATCCCAGATCGAGTCGTTCAGACCCATCGAGAGGCCGCCCAGCGAGATGATCGCCTGCTGCAGGTTCACACCCGAGTTGGTGATGCCCTGCGAATAGGCGTCGCCGTCGTTCAGGCCGGGGGTTGCGACTGGGCTGCTGTTACGGCTCGTTCCGCGGAACTTGATGAATGCGCCGAGCGTGCCGTATTCGGTTTCCGAACGGGCGTCGATGTTGAGCTCGCCGCGGGCATACTTGTCCCAGCCGTCGGTATCGCCGAGGTCACCGCTGGTGAAGCCCATCTGGTAACGGACCATGCCGCTGATCTTCAAGCAGGTCTCGGTGCCGGGGATGTAGAAGAAGCCTGCGCCGTAGACGTCGCAGATGCGGACGTATTCCATCGCTTCCGGCTCGGGAATGACGATCGGATCGGCCGCCTTGGCGCCGGTCGCAGCGGCCATCAGGGCCGCGGAGCCAATCAGAAGGCTCTTGAGTTTCATTTTCTGACCTCCAGTCAAAGTTCTAAATACGGGTCTGGGTATTTTTGCTGAAGGACAGCGTTCCCTGCCCCATCCCCAAGAAATGAAAAGTTTGCGCTTTCGCGCCCCTTTCCGATCCCGACATTACTCATGGGGATCGCCGGTTCAACCGCGATTGCGCGGCAAGGGGCCCTGGCGGCATGCTATCCGGATCGCCTGTTGCACAAATGACACGATCTGGCGGGTCGGGAAAGACTTTCTTAACATCTGGACGCCGCCGGAACCTGGTTCCAACCCGGCTTTCGCCGCAAAACATCCGTTCCGCCGTGCGAATCGTGGATAGCGAAGCGCGGTGCGGCCCTGGACGCCAGCACCGATTCCCTTGACCCATTCCCGCCGCCGGCCCGCCTCCGGATGCGTAGCGCAACGAGAAAATCATCCCGCTTGCGCGAATGGCCCCTATAATAGAGTGACGAAAGGCGAATGCATGTTGATTGTCCCGCGGGTTTTCTTTATCCAGCCATTCGCCGGAGAGGTGGCCGAGTGGTCGAAGGCGCTCCCCTGCTAAGGGAGTAGACCCGGAAGGGTCTCGTGGGTTCGAATCCCATCCTCTCCGCCACCCTACGCCTTCGGCTTCGGGTGGCGGGCCACCTGATTTCCAGAATGCCATACACCTGAATCCCGAAGGCGATTAGGCGTAGGAGTGTCTCCCGAAGTTCCGATCTGGAGCGTAGGGAGGCAGGCATCATGTGGTACGTCTATTTCCTTCAACTCGCTAATGCCGATATCTATGTGGGATCAACGAACGATCTCCACCGGCGGGTCGAATCGCATCAGCGTGGGCAGGTAATTTCGACCAAGGCGCATCTGCCAGTCGAATTGAAATCCTATGTGGCCGTAAAGACTGAAGGAATCGCACGCAAACTGGAAAAATACTTCAAATCCGGCTCAGGAAAAGCAGTTGCCAATAAGCGGCTGTGGTGAGCGTAAAGGTGGGCCTTCCAATCTTTCCTGGCCTTGCCCCTATCCCTTTCAAATCCGGCCTCAACAACACACCGCAGCCATGGCCGCGATTCTGATCTCTGGGTTTTTCCCCTTATTTTCAAATAGATATACATTCCACGCAGCCGGTTAAGCGAAGCCTCTTGAGCATAGTTGTCACGATTCTGACTGGAGGTCAGAAAATGAAACTCAAGAGCCTTCTGATTGGCTCCGCGGCCCTGATGGCCGCTGCGACCGGCGCCAAGGCGGCCGATCCGATCGTCATCCCCGAGCCGGAGGCGATGGAATATGTGCGCATCTGCGACGTTTACGGCGCAGGCTTCTTCTACATCCCCGGCACCGAGACCTGCCTGAAGATCGGCGGCTATGTCCGTTATCAGATGGACTGGTCCGAGGGTGACGATGACTCGGGCGCCCTTCTCGGCGGCACGATCGGCGGCGGCACCTTCTCTGACGACTCCGGCGGCTGGCGCAAGCTGGCGCGCGCCAACGTCACGATCGACGCCCGTTCGGAAACCGAATACGGCACGCTCGGCGGCTTCATCGAGCTGCGCGCCGACGCCTATTCCGGCGTTTCACGTCTCGGCCTGCCCGCTGATTATGCTCCGTTTTCGCTCAACGGCCTCACCCGTGGCGCCTACCTGAACCAGGCGTACATCACGCTCGGCGGCTTCTTCATCGGTTACAAGACCACCGTTTGGGATCAGGGTCTGTCCGGTGAGTACGACAAGGGCGGCTTCGACAGCGCGGTCCATTCGGTCGGCTATACCTTCGTTCCGGGCAACGGTGTTTCCGTGTCGCTCGCGCTCGAAGAGCACGACTACAACTATGACTACACGCCGAACGTGGTCGCCAAGGTCGGCCTGTCCCAGGGTTGGGGTTCGCTCGCTGGTTTCGTGGCATACGACGCCACGGCCGAAGAGTGGGCAGCCAAGGCATTCGCCAGCGTCAAGGCAACGCAGCAGCTCACCCTCGAACTGCTCGCCACCTATGCTTCCGACGCCAACGTCTACAGCGTCGGCTATGACTACTCGCTCGGCGGTCACCTGAAGTACGCCGCATCTCCGAAGCTGAGCATCGGCTTCGGCGGTCAGTATTTCGGCGACAAGCATGGCTCCAGCGCGGATGACTGGGCGCTCGGCGGCGTGATCGACTACGCTCTGGTCCCGAACCTGAACACCAAGCTGGCCATCAACTATGTCGACGGCGACAGCTATGCAGACGGCTCGTTCAGCGGCTTCCTCCGCATCGACCGCTCGTTCTAAGCCAGGCGCTTAGATGGACTTCGAAGCCCGGCGAGCTTTCGCCGGGCTTCACACCCGGAATTCTTCATCGGCGCGCGGGCGTCACGTGGTCTGATCAAGGCCGTGTGGAGAGGTTTGATGAAGAAGACCGGCTCGGCTTTCGAGCAGTACGCACCCTTCGGCGAAACGGCTGCGTTTCGTCCAAAAAATCATCTCGGTCAACGCATTTCGAACAATCGGCCGGGAATGTGCAGAAAACTGTGGACCTTCCTGAGCGGACAGCATTAGTATCCTTTTGGGGACTTTAGTACGTTTGGGGAAACTGAGATTTTACAGCTTCAGGGGTGGGGCGGGACTCAGAGGGATACCGAAAGTAGAAGCATAACGCGTCCGGGAAATTACCCAACATGAGTTTGGTAATCGATTCGGATGGCGAGTGGAATCTATCGGTTTCCCGCTATTCGGTAACGTTTGGCAGCGAGCGCATTCGGCTCGTTTCTGAGTTTAGTTTGAAAGAACTCTTCGCAAAGTATGCTGACATACTTTGGGAGCCGGGAAAACATAGATATAACGTCACTTTCTTCATCGGTGAGCTCGACGAGCTCATGATGGGAAGGCGCTTTAGCGCATTCAGCCAGGAAACGCTTGACGACCTGGTTGGCAAATTGCGCGCCCGCGGAAACAGCAACGCGACCATCAACAGAAAGATGGCCGCGCTTAGCAAGCTTCTGCGTAAGGCGCACAAGATGGGCGATATCCACAGCTTGCCGGAGTTCCGGCGTCAGAAGGAGCGGTCGGGGCGCATTCGTTTCCTCTCGCGTGACGAGGAGGAAATGCTGTTCTCGTCCATCCGGCGGCGCAATGAGGACATGGCCAGGCTGTCGGTTTTTCTCGTCGACACGGGATGCCGCCTCGGCGAGGCGCTAGGCCTCACCTGGAACGATGTGATCGACGGCCGTGCCAGCTTCTGGATCACCAAATCGGCACGCGCCCGTTCCGTTCCGCTGACCCAGCGCGCGCAGAAAGCCGTCGATATTCCAAAGGACGGCGCCAAGGGCCCCTTCGCCATGCTGCGCCAGGCGCAGTACCGGACGGTGTGGAACGAGGCGAAAGCCGAGATTGGCCTTGCCCAGGACGATCAGGTGGTGCCGCACGCGCTGCGCCACACCTGCGCCTCGCGCCTCGTGCAGGGTGGCATAGACCTGCGCCGCGTGCAGATGTGGCTCGGACACCAGACGCTCACCATGACCATGCGCTACGCGCATCTGGCCACCAGCGATCTCGATCCATGCGTCACCGTCCTGGAGGGTTGCAAGAGGCTCGGTGGCAAGAAGCGGTGAGGGACGGAGTGGTGGATGCGCCTTCCGCAGGCTGCCCTACCGCTCCGCCCGCGCGATGAACGCCGCGATCCGCTTCGGCAACTCGCCCGTCTCCAGCAGGGGCGCGTGCCCCTGCCCGTCGACCGTTATCTGTTCCATTGCCGGGTGGCGCTCGGCCATTTCCGCCAGGGTTTGCGCCGAAAGCAGGCGCGACCTGGCGCCGCGTATGGCCATCAGCGGGATGGCGCCGAGCCCGTCGAACTGCGGCCACAGCGTCGGCAGGGGCTGGTCGAGATCGATGGCACGCAGGGGCTTCAAGAGCCCGGGATCGAAATCGGCCACCAGCCGGCCGTCTTTTTCCCGGTAGAGCGCCGCGGCGAAACGTTGCCAATCCGCGGCGTCGAGCGCCGAAAAATCGGCCCCATGTGCCGCTTTCTGGATCTCCACCGCCTCGGCGAGCGTTTTCGGTTTCGGCGCGCGCTGCAGATAGGCGCGGATGTGCGCCAGGCCGGCGCCTTCGACCACCGGGCCGATATCGTTGAGAATGACGGCCTTGAGCAGGGAAGGGCGCATTGCCGCCAGAACCATGATGATCAGCCCGCCGCGCGACGTGCCGATGAATGCGCCATGCTCGATGCCCATGACGGCGAGGCCAGCCATGATGTCGGCCGCCTCCACCGCCACGTCGTAGCGTTTCCAGTCGGGATCATGGTCGGAAAGCCCGCGCCCGCGATAATCGAAGGCGATCACCGGGCGCGGCCGTCTTTGATCCTGCGAGAGCAGCATCGCCAGCTCGTGAAAGTCACGCGCATTGCGCGTCAGACCGGGCAGGCAGATGACGGGCAGCCCGTCCCTGGCTTCGTCCCCGCCATAGTGCCGGGCATGCAGCGTCAATCCATCCTGCGCGGAATAGAAGATGTCGCGAAAATCGCCTTCGGCCACGAATGCCCCCGCTTCTGTCTTGCCCGATCAGCTTATACCAAGGGAGACAACTATTGACCGGTCAGATCGGTCAATAGTTGTCTCCCTTGGTATTAGGCGAGGGCGCGGCTGATTTGAAGTGCGGCTTCAGCCGCCTGCCGCCAGATCCGCCGCGATGTCGACGCGGCCGGATAGCCGCATCTTGTAGACCTGGTAGTTTTCCATCACCCGCTGCACATAGTTGCGCGTCTCGGCAAAGGGGATGCGCTCGATCCAGTCGACGACCGCCTCGATCGGCTGTCCGCGCGGATCGCCATAGCGCTCGACCCACTCTGCGGCGCGCCGTGGGCCGGCATTGTAGCCGGCGAAGGTCAGCACATAGGAGCCGCCGAACCGCTCGAGCTGCTCGCCAAGATAGGCCGAGCCGAGCGTGGCGTTGTAGGCCGTGTCCTGCGTCAGCCGGTCACGCGAATAGGGCAGGCCGCTCTTGCGCGCCATCTCCCTGGCCGTTCCCGGCATCAGTTGCAGCAGGCCGCGCGCGCCGGCCGGGGAGACGGCCGTGCCGTTGAACTCGGTCTCCTGGCGCGCCACCGCATAGGCGAGCGCCTTGCGCGCCGAGGGGATCGACGCCTGGGCGGGGATCGCGCCCAGCGGATGCGCCAGCGCGCCGATATCGATGCCGCGCGCGGCGGCGATCTTGCCGACCCTGAGCGCCAGCATGTGGTTGCCGCGCTGCTCCGCCATTGCCGCAAGCAGCGCCAGTTCGCCGGGGCTGGTCAACTCTCCGGCCAGGTCGCGGTAGAGGCTGGCCGCGCGCCAGGCGTGGTCGGTCGCCTCCAGACGCTGGATGGCGCGCACCGTCTCGCGCCGGGAAAACGTCTCGCGGTCCTGCGCCGTGGGGCGGGGATAGGCGGCCGACAGGGTCGACCGGCCAAGCTTGGCGGCGGCCAACTGGCCGTAGAACGCTGCGCCGTAGACGGCGGCGCGTTCGTAATGCTCCGTCGCCGTGCCCGGTCCGCCGGCTTCGGCGGCACGGCCGAGCCAGTAATGGGCGCGCGCATTGGAGATCGGTCCTTCGGCGATCTCGGCGATGCGGGCGAAATGCGGCGCGGCCGCCTTGGCGTCGTTCAGGGCGCGCAAGGCGTACCAGCCGGCATGGAACTCCGCATCGGCGGCCCTGGCCGGGGTTTCGGCAGAATGGGCGGCGGCAAGACGATAGGCGGTTCTGGCGTCGCCGATGTCGAGCAGCTCGCGCGACAGCACCCGGCGTTCGATCCACCATTCGTCGGGGTCGACCAGCGATGCGGCGTCGCGCGGCGCCGTCAGCATGACCGTCGCGGCCTCCCGAAAGCGCTCGCGCCGGCGCAGATAGCGCGCCTTGGCGAAGATATAGCCGGCGCTTCGCTGTTCCTTCGGCACCGCGTCGAGCAGCTTGCCGGCGTTCTTGTCGCCGCGGATGACGGCGGCCCAGGCGCTTGCCAGCGCTTCGCCCCGGGCAAGCTTGGCAACCCGTTCGGCCGAGCGCACCCGGTCGTCATACAGCATGCGCTCCATGCGGAAACGGTGGTCAGCGGTCGTGACGAGCGCGCCGAATTCGCCGATGAAGGCGATTTCCTGTGCCGCCTCGAGCTTTTCCTGCCGCCAGAAGGGCGAAAGCACCGCTCGCGCTGCCGCCGGCTCCCCGAGCGCCGCCTGCGCCCTTGCCAGCGCCATCGCGCCCTCGAACGTCTGCGGTGGCGTGTCGCCAAAAGCCTGCAGCACCGCTTGCGGCGGCGGATTTTCGCGGTGGAGCGCCCGTTCGCTGTGCGCGCGCAGCGTCGCCATGCCCGGCCAGCCCGCCAGATCCTGCGCCGTCGTGGCGATCTCGGCGCTCGACAGTCCCGCATTGCCCGACAGGGCGATGGCCCAGGAGAGAATGCGCCGCTCCAGCTCGTTGCGTGCCATGCGATCGCGCAGTTGCCGGGCATCGGCGAGATTGCCCCGCGACAGCGCGTCGAGCCCGTCGCTCATCGCCTTGACGTCGCCGCCGCTGCCGGGAATTTCGGGCCGTACGGTGGCCGTCCGGGTGGTCTGGTCGATGGCCGCTTCCGGCGCCGAGACGCGGTCCGGCCGGGCGAACGGGGTCGGCGCCAGGGGCGGCAATTCCACCGGCGATTGCGCGAACACGGTTATCGGCGCGAGCGCCAGGAGCGCGGAGGCAAAGGCAAACGTGGCTTTCATGCGGCGGCGGTTTCCCTGGCACCCAGGCATGCTGTGTGCCGCGACTGTATCGGATACGTATAAAGGCTGTATTAACCAGTGGACGCCGGACCCGCCGGCGTGTCTTCGGGCAGACAGCTCTATCCGGGCTTCTTGCAGCCTGGACATGGCAAGACTATGGTGCGCCGCCCGATCTTCGGTTAGAAGCGTGCGGCGGCGGCTTTTCGCCGGCACGAAGCAGCAATTCACTCAGGAGTTCGCCATCATGTTCAGGGGGTCCCTCACAGCGCTTGTGACGCCGTTCGGCAAGGATGGGAGCCTGGACGAAAAAGCGTTTCGCGCGTTCGTCGAGTGGCAGATCGCTGAGGGCACGAGCGGGCTGGTTCCGGTCGGCACGACGGGCGAATCGCCGACGCTGAGCCATGAGGAACACCGCGAAGTGGTGCGCCTGTGCGTCGAGGTGGCGGCCAAGCGCGTGCCGGTTATCGCCGGCGCCGGATCCAACTCGACCCGCGAAGCGGTGGCGCTGGCGCAATATGCCGAAACGGTTGGCGCCGACGGCGTCCTGGTCGTGACGCCGTACTATAACAAGCCCAGCCAGCGTGGCCTGTACGAGCACTACGCCGCGGTCGCTCGCGCCACCGGCTTGCCGATCATCATCTACAACATCCCGCCGCGCTCGATCATCGACATGACGCCGGAGACGATGGGCCGCCTGGCGAAGGATTTCTCCAACATCGTCGGCGTCAAGGACGCGACCGCGAAGGTCGACCGGGTCAGCGAGCAGCGCGCCACCTGCGGCGCCGATTTCATCCAGCTGTCCGGCGAGGACGCCTCGGCACTGGGCTTCAACGCCCATGGCGGCGTCGGCTGCATTTCGGTGACCTCGAATGTCGCGCCGCGGCTGTGCGCCGAATTCCAGAAGGCGTCGCTCGAGGGCGACCGCGACCGGGCGATCGAATTGCAGGACCGCCTGATGCCGCTGCACAAGGCGCTGTTCATCGAGCCCAATCCCGGCGGCGCCAAATATGCCCTGGCGCGCCTTGGCCGTATGGAGAACGTCCAGCGCCTGCCGCTGGTGCCGATCGAGGCAGAGACCGCAGCGCGCATCGACGCCGCGCTGAACCATGCGGGCCTCATGAACTGACGGGGTAGCCCGCAGTTTTTCAAGATCATGGCCAAGGACAAGAATCCCAACCACAAGACCGTCGCCGACAACCGCAAGGCGCGTTTTTCCTACGAGGTGCTCGACACGCTCGAGGCCGGCATCGTCCTGGCTGGAACCGAGGTCAAGTCCCTGCGCGAAGGGCAGGCGAACATCCAGGAATCCTATGCCTCCATCGAGGGCGGCGAGTTCTGGCTGATCAATTCCTATATCCCGGAATATTTCGCCGGCAACCGCTTCAACCATGAGCCGCGCCGCAAGCGCAAGCTGCTGATCTCCAAGCGTGAAATGGCCCGCCTCGGCCAGGCGATCGAGCGCGAGGGCATGACGCTGGTGCCGCTGAAGCTGTATTTCAACGAGCGCGGCCTGGCGAAAGTGCAATTGGCCGTAGCGCGCGGCAAGAAACTGCACGACAAGCGCGAGACGTCCAAGCAACGCGACTGGGATCGTGAGAAGGCGCGGCTGTTGAAGCAACATGGGTGAATGAGCGAATAGCGAGTAGGGGAACGAGAAGCTCCGCATTCCCTCTTCGCTATTCGCTATTCGCTATTCGCTAAGAAATCCCTCACCGCCGCGAAAACCTCCGCGAACATCGCCTCCGTCAGCCGCCCGGTATTGGTGTTGTAGCGCGAGCAATGATAGCTGGAGAACAGCGTCAGGCCCGCCACATCCTGGCGACCACCATGGCTGAACGGGTGCGCTGCGACGCGTCCACCGAGCGCCCGGACCGTCGACTGATGGGCGATTACGCCAAGCGTCACGACAGCCTGGAGATTGGCGAAGCGCTGCAAGGCAGGGGTGAAGAAATGCGTCCTGCAGGTGTTGATCTCCGCGCCGACCGGCTTGTTTTCCGGCGGGACGCAGCGCACCGCATTGATGATGGCCGTATCGACCAACGCCAGCCCGTCATCGGGGCGGGCCGCATAGCGGCCGCTTGCGAAGCCGAAACGCAGCAAGGTATCGTAGAGCAGGTCACCGGCATAATCGCCGGTGAATGGCCGCCCGGTGCGGTTGGCGCCGCGCAGGCCGGGCGCCAGCCCGACGATCAGCAGTCGCACCTCTTCATCGCCTGCATCGGGCGCGAAGACGGGGACAGGCCCATTATGCCAGCCAGGCTCCCGGCCACGCCATCCGGCGATGAAATCGTGCAGGCGGGGACACAGCGCGCAATCATGCGGCGGCTCGTGGAGCGCTTGGGCAGAACTCATAAATCGTCGAAAGGCTCTTCTTCCTGAGGCTCGACCTTGCGGACCGGCCGCTCGCTTATCGCACGGCCGACGATTTCGCGCAACGAGGCGAGGTCGATGAAATTGTCGGCCTGACGCCTGAGATCGTCGGCGATCATCGGTGGCTGCGACTGGATGGTCGACACGACGCTGACTTTGCGTCCCTTGCGCTGCAGGGCTTCCACCAGGGTGCGGAAATCGCCGTCGCCCGAGAAGATGACATAGTGGTCGACGATGTCGGACAGCTCGAGCGCATCGATCGCCAGCTCGATATCCATATTGCCCTTGATCTTGCGGCGGCCGGCGGAATCGGTGAACTCCTTGGCCGGCTTGGTCACCACCTTGTAGCCATTGTAGTCGAGCCAGTCGATCAGCGGGCGGATCGAGGAATACTCCTGGTCCTCGATCAGGGCAGTGTAGTAGTAGGCGCGCAGCAGGTAGCCACGCTCGCGAAAGCTGCTGAGCAGCTTTCGATAGTCTATATCGAAACCAAGCGCGCGCGATGCCGCGTAGAGATTGGCCCCGTCGATGAAAAGGGCAATTTTCTCGCGTGGATCGAACATCGGCAAAAATCCTTTGTCAAAAAGATCGTATCGCAATGGCACCATGCCGACACGTTGCAAAAACGGTTCAAATAGCTATCACTTATGATGAAATAGCGCTGGAATATGATAGTTCCAACCAATAAATAGAATCGTTGTAAATTCAAGCCACGCGGCTGCCAAACCCACGAGGAACCGGGTTTTGCCGATTTCGCCATGACGATGCCGCATTTGCGTGTGCGTGCTGCCCGGCAATCGCTCCGCGCGCTTGAATTTTGCCGGCGTTCGGGCTATGGACCCGCAAGATTCCTTCACAGATTTACGCATGAAAGGGGCACCGCATGGCCCGTGTGACCGTTGAAGACTGTATCGACAAGGTGGACAACCGGTTCGACCTGGTTCTTTTGGCCGGCCATCGCGCCCGTCAGATATCCCAGGGTGAGGCGATCACCATCGACCGCGACAACGACAAGAACCCTGTCGTGGCGCTGCGCGAGATTGCCGACGAAACCCTGTCGCCGGGCGATCTGAAGGAAGCGCTGATCCATTCGCTTCAGAAGCATGTCGAAGTGGACGAGCCGGAAGCCGATCTGCCGGTCATCAGCGAGCCGAGCCAGTCGCCGGCCGACGCCGTGGCGGAGGTCGAGGAAGAGGTGGTTTCGTTCGACCGCATGAGCGAAGAAGACCTGCTCGCCGGCATCGAGGGCCTCGTCGCGCCGGAAAAAAGCGACGATTTCTGATCTGGAGGCATTGCCGGGCGCGGCTGTCTCTTCCGCGCCGGTCGTTTCCTGCCTATCTTGAACATGCGCCGTGCGCCACGCGGCGCATGTTTTGCTTTGCGTAGCCAATAATAACGAGGAAACCGCCCATGATGCGTCAATACGAGCTTGTCGAGCGTGTCCAGCGCTACAAGCCTGACGTGAATGAGGCGCTTCTCAACAAGGCTTATGTCTACGCGATGCAGAAGCACGGCCACCAGCGCCGCGCTTCCGGCGACCCCTATTTCTCGCACCCGCTCGAAGTGGCGGCGATCCTCACCGACATGCACCTGGACGAGGCGACCATCGCGGTCGCCCTTCTGCATGACACGATCGAGGACACCAGCGCCACGCGCGACGAGATCGACGAGCTGTTCGGCCCCGACATCGGCAAGCTGGTCGACGGCCTGACCAAATTGAAGCGCCTCGACCTGGTGTCGAAAAAGGCGCACCAGGCCGAAAACCTGCGCAAGCTGCTCCTGGCGATCTCCGAGGATGTGCGGGTCCTTCTCGTCAAGCTCGCCGACCGGCTGCACAACATGCGCACGCTCGACCATGTGCCGGAGGCCAAGCGCCTGCGCATCGCCGAGGAGACGATGGAAATCTATGCGCCGCTGGCCGGTCGCATGGGCATGCAGGACATGCGCGAGGAGCTGGAAGAGCTGGCCTTCCGCTATATCAATCCGGAAGCCTTTCGTGCGGTCACCGGGCGCCTGGCCGAGTTCTTCGAGCGCAACCGCGGCGTCATCAAGGCCATCGAGGAGGCGCTGTCGCACCTGTTCGCCGAGCATCACATCAAGGCGGTGGTGAAGAGCCGGCAGAAAAAACCCTGGTCGGTGTTTCGCAAGATGGAGACAAAGGCGCTGTCGTTTGAACAGCTGTCCGACATTTTCGGCTTCCGTGTGCTGGTCGACACGGTCGAGGATTGCTACCGGACGCTCGGCATCATCCATTCCACCTGGTCGATGGTGCCCGGCCGCTTCAAGGACTATATCTCGACGCCGAAGCAGAACGACTACCGCTCGATCCACACGACGATCGTCGGCCCGTCGCGCCAGCGCGTCGAACTGCAGATACGCACCTTCGAGATGCATGGGATTGCCGAATATGGCGTCGCCGCCCATTCGATCTACAAGGATATGGGCGGCAAGGTGAACGGCGCCGACCACAAGATCTCGCGCGACACCAATGCCTATGCCTGGCTGCGCCGCACCATTGAGGCGCTGTCGGAAGGCGACACGCCCGAGGATTTTCTCGAGAACACCAAGCTGGAACTGTTTCAGGACCAGGTGTTCTGCTTCACGCCGAAGGGACAATTGATCGCCCTGCCGCGCGGGGCGACGCCGATCGACTTCGCCTATGCGGTGCACACGGATGTCGGCGACACCTGCGTCGGCGCCAAGGTCAACGGCCGCATCATGCCGCTGATGACCGAACTGAAGAACGGCGACGAGGTGGAGATCGTCCGCTCCAAGGCGCAGGTGCCACCGGCCGCCTGGGAAGCGGTGGTCGTCACCGGCAAGGCGCGCGCCGCCATCCGCCGCGCCACCCGCAACGCCATCCGCAAGCAATATTCCGGCCTTGGCGCGCGCATTCTGGAACGCGCCTTCGAGCGCGCCGAGAAGACGTTCTCGCGCGACGCGCTGAAACCGATCCTGCATCGGCTGGGCCGGCAGGATGTGGAAGACGTGCTGGCCGCCGTCGGCCGCGGCGAACTGTCCTCGCAGGATGTCGTGCGCGCGGTGTTTCCCGACTACAAGGACGAACGCATCACCCAGGCGCCGAAGGAGCGCGAGGAGGGCTGGTTCAACCTGCGCAACGCCGCCGGCATGTTGTTCCAGATCCCTGGCCGCTCGTCGCGCAAGGCCAAGCGCGCCAAGGGCGGCGACCAGACAAAGGGGCAAGGGCCCCAGGGGCCCCAGGGGCCCCAGGGGGCCCAGGGGGCCTTGCCCATTCGCGGCGTGTCGGGCGACTTGCCGGTGCGGTTTGCTCCCGAGGGCGCGGTGCCGGGCGACCGCATCGTCGGCATCCTGCATCCAGGCTCCGGCATCATCATCTATCCGATCCAGTCGCCGGCGCTGACGGCGTTCGACGACCAGCCGGAGCGCTGGATCGACGTGCGCTGGGACATCGACGAACACATGAAGGAACGCTTTCCCGTGCGCCTCTCGGTGACGGCGATCAACGAGCCGGGCTCGCTGGCCGAAATCTCCCAGGTGATCGCGGCGAACGATGCCAACATCCACTCCCTGTCGATGGAGCGCACGGCGCCCGACTTCACCGAGATGCTGTTCGACCTGGAGGTATGGGACCTGAAGCATCTGAACCGCCTGATCCTGCAGCTCAAGGAGACCGGCTGCGTCAGCGATGCGCATCGGGTGAATGGGTGACATCTTTCCATCGGTGGCCGCCGCGCGGCGATTCCGCCTGACCGCAAAATGCTATAAGAGGTTCGGGCGCGAAGTCGTCCGACGGGGTGTTCCATGGCCAATGATATTCGTACTGCGCGTCTCGCCGTCCTGATCGACGCCGACAACGCCTCGGCGAAGATCGCCGATGGCCTGTTCGAGGAAATCGCCAAAATGGGCGAGGCCAGCGTTCGCCGCATCTACGGCGATTTCTCGAACACCCGGTCGAAGGCGTGGGCGGACGTACTATCGAAGCACGCGATCATTCCACAGCAACAATTCGCCTACATAACGGGCAAGAACGCTTCCGACATCACCCTGGTGATCGACGCCATGGACCTCCTGCACAGTGGCCGTTTCGACGGTTTTTGCCTCGTTTCGTCGGACAGCGATTTTACCCGCCTGGCCGCGCGCATCCGCGAGCAGGGCATCGACGTGTTCGGTTTCGGCGAGCAGAAGACACCCGAGAGCTTCCGGCAGGCATGCCGGCGGTTCGTCTACACCGAAAACCTGTTGCCGGGAGCTGTCGCCGACGCGCCGAACGCAGGCTCATCGAAGAAACCGCTGCAGCCCATCGCCAAGGCGACCCCGATCCTCAGGAAGGTGCTTGCCCAGATGGAGCCGGATGACGGATGGGTGGCTCTCGGCGCGCTCGGAACACAGCTTGCCAATCTGGCGTCGGACTTCGATCCACGCACCTATGGCTTTCGCAAGCTCAGCGATCTGGTCCGCAAGACCAATGCATTCGAGATCGACCATCCGGAAGGCGGTGTTCTGAAGATCCGGGAAAAACGCAAACCTGGAAAGCAGGTTTGAGCCGAGCCACCTGACGCCGTTTGCCGCCGCATTTCCGCCCAGAGGTAGCGCTAGTGGTCTGACCGAAACAGATGGTACCCATCTGTTTCGACAAGTCAGCCCACCAGCTATTGATCTGGTGGGGCGATTTGTCCTGACAGATGGGTACCATCTGTCAGGATCGCACCACTAGGCGTGCCGTGTCCGCCGGTCAGCAGAATTTCCGCAACGGGCGACAGGCGCTTCCCTTGCTCATTGCGGCCCGGCCTGCCTATATCCGGAAGGTGGCGCTTCGTGGGGAACGCGTCGTTAAGGGGCTGGGCGTAGTCTATCCTTCCGTCTGGACAGGGATTCGTTTTTACTGGGGCGTGGTGTCACCGTATGTTGTTTCGACGCAGAAAGCCGGCTGATGTCTGGGAACGGGCCCGCACCATGGTGTGGCCGCGCCGGTCCTTCTGGCGCTCGGCGCAGTATTTCGTCAAACGCGCCCTCAGGCTGACCGCGACGCCGCACGCCATCGCCGCCGGCGTCGCCGCCGGCGCCTTCGCATCCTTCACGCCATTTCTCGGGTTTCATTTCTTCATTGCCGCGCTTCTGGCCTGGTGCATCGGCGGCAATCTCGTCGCCTCGGCCATCGGCACGGCGGTCGGCAACCCGTTATCGTTTCCCTTCATCTGGGGAGCGACGCTCAAGACGGGGCGGCTCATCCTCTACAGCAGCAACCAGCAGGATGTCGCGCCGGTGCATATCGGCCGGATGCTGCGCCACCTGGAGTTCTCTCAATTGTGGCAGCCGCTGATCAAGCCGATGACGGTTGGCGCCTTGCCGGTCGGGCTGGTCTTCGCACTGATCTTCTACGTGTTGACCCGTTGGGCGACGATCACCTTCCGTGAGCAGCGCCGCAAGCGGCTGGCTGAACGCGCCCGGCGCCGCGCCCGCGCGCAATCCCTCAGCCCGCGTGCCGCGACGAGCTGATGATCATCGGCATCGGCAGCGATCTGATCGACATTCGCCGCGTTTCCAAGACCCTGGAGCGCTACGGCGACCGCTTCACGCAGCGGGTCTTCACCGAGGTGGAACGGGCCAAGTCGGACAAGCGCAGCGAGCGGGCTGCTTCCTATGCCAAGCGCTTCGCTGCCAAGGAAGCCTGTTCCAAGGCGCTCGGCACCGGCATCTCGCGTGGCGTCTTCTGGCGCGAGATGGGCGTCGTCAACCTGCCTGGCGGCAAGCCGACCATGCAGCTTACGGGCGGTGCGGCCAAACGCCTGGCCGCCATGATGCCCGAAGGCATGGAAGCGCATGTTCACCTGACCATCACCGACGATTTTCCGCTCGCCCAGGCCTTCGTCATCATCGAGGCCCTGCCAGCGCGCTAAGCGCGTGAAACCAGAGATGCGCGCCAAGCGCGTGAAACTGAAATAACTGTGCCTGCCGCGCTGCCGCATTGCCGCAACGCGCCCGGCGCGATAAGACCGAGCCGAAAGATTTGAACTGAGGATATGATGAGCGTGGCCGACAAATCGACGAAAAAATCGGGTGGGTTGGGCGAGACCGTGAATGTGATCGTCCAGGCGCTGCTTCTGGCGCTGGTGATCCGTACCTTCCTGTTCCAGCCATTCTCGATCCCGTCCGGCTCGATGCGCCCGACGCTGCTTGAGGGCGATTATCTGTTCGTCACCAAATGGGCTTACGGCTATTCCCGCCATTCCCTGCCGTTCTCGCCGCCGATCTTTTCCGGCCGCATCTGGGGCAGCGAACCCGCGCGGGGCGACGTCGTGGTGTTCAAGTTCCCGCCCAACCCGTCCATCGACTACATCAAGCGGGTGATCGGCCTGCCGGGCGACACGATCCAGATGCGCGAAGGCATGCTCTACATCAACAATGAGGCGGTCGAGCGCGAGAAGGTCGGCCAGATCGACGATCCCGACATCACCGAAATGGACCGCCCGGTCGACCTCTACCGCGAGACGCTGCCCAACGGCGTGGCCTACGAGACGCTTGACCTGACGCCGAACGGCATCGGCGACAACACGCGCGAATTCGTCGTCCCCGAAGGGCATTATTTCATGATGGGGGACAACCGCGACAATTCGGCCGACAGCCGTTTCTCGGTTGGCTTCGTGCCGGCGGAAAACCTGGTTGGCCGCGCCAACGTCATCTTCTTCTCCATCGCCGGCGGCGCAAGCCCGCTCGAACTGTGGCGCTGGCCGTCCGAGGTGCGCCCGTCGCGCATCTTCGATTGGGTCGACTGAGATTGCTCGAGCTGATGGCCACAAAGCGCCTGCGCGGAAAGCATCTTCTGGAAGCCGTTAGCGCACGCGCGGGCTTTGTTTTCGACGATGGCGGTCTTGTCGAGCGCGCCCTGACGCATGCCAGCGCGCGCGGCAAGACAGGGTTCGACTACCAGCGGCTGGAATTTCTCGGCGACCGGGTGCTCGGCCTGGTGGTGGCCGAATTGCTCCACGAGCAATTTCCCGACGCGCCCGAGGGCGAGCTTTCTGTGCGTCTCAACGCGCTGGTCAATGCCGAGACGCTGGCCGAGATCGCCGACGCGCTGGAAATCAGCCCGCTGATCCACATCGGCAGCGATTTGCGCGCCGCCGCCGCCCGCAAGCAGGTCAATCTGCGCGCCGACGTGATGGAAGCGCTGATCGCCGTCATCTTCCTGCAGGGCGGGCTCGACGCCGCACGCGCCTTCATCCGCCGGCATTGGGGCGCGCGGGCGCAGGCCAAGGATGCGGCCCGCAGCGATCCCAAGACGACACTGCAGGAATGGGCGCACCAGGTTTCCGGCGTGACTCCCGCTTATGCGGTTGAAGATCGCCAGGGACCGGATCATGATCCCGTGTTCTCCATCGCCGTGCGCGTCAAGGGTTATCAGCCGGCCCATGGCAGTGGGCGTTCCAAGCGCGAGGCCGAGCAGGCCGCCGCGACAAGCATGCTGGAGCGCGAAGGCGTGTGGCAGAAAAGCGAGGCCGCTTCATGAGCGACGACAACCAGTCTACCGAAGACCAGCCTGCTGAAAACCCGGTCGAGACCCATTCGGGCTTCGTTGCCCTGATCGGCGCGCCCAATGCCGGCAAGTCGACCCTGCTCAACCAGTTGGTCGGCGCCAAGGTCTCGATCGTCACGCACAAGGTGCAGACGACGCGCGCCATCATTCGCGGCATCGCCACCCATGACAATGCGCAGATCGTCTTCATCGACACACCGGGCATCTTCAACCCGCGCCGCCGTCTCGACCGCGCCATGGTCACCACCGCCTGGGGCGGGGCCAAGGACGCCGACATCATCGCGCTGCTGATCGACGCCGAACGCGGCATCAAGGGCGATGCCGCGGCGATCCTCGACCGCTTGAAGGATGTCAAGCAGCCGAAGATCCTGATCCTCAACAAGATAGACCGGGTCAAGCGCGAGACGCTGCTGGAGCTTGCGGCGCTGGCCAATGAGAAGGTCGCGTTCGACCAGACCTTCATGCTGTCGGCGCTCAACGGGTCGGGCTGCAAGGATTTCCTCGACCATCTGGCCAGGACGCTGCCGGCCGGTCCCTGGTATTATCCGGAGGACCAGATCTCCGACCTGCCGATGCGCCAGCTCGCCGCCGAGATCACGCGCGAAAAACTGTTCCTGCGCCTGCACCAGGAAGTGCCGTACTCAATCCATGTCGAAACGGAGAAATGGGAGGAGCGCAAGGACGGTTCCGTGCGCATCGACCAGGTCGTCTATGTGGAGCGCGACAGCCAGAAGAAGCTTGTGCTCGGCCACAAGGGCGCGACCATCCGCGCCGTCGGCCAGGCATCGCGCGAGGACATTGCCGGCATCCTCGAACAGACCGTGCATCTGTTCCTGTTCGTCAAGGTGCGCGAAGGCTGGGGCAACGATCCCGAGCGCTACCGTGAGATGGGGCTTGAATTCCCCCAGTGAGGGGAGGACAGTCGCCCGATGGAATGGCGTGACGAAGGCATTATCCTGGGTGCGCGCAAGCACGGCGAGACGAGCGTCATCCTCGAGACGATGACGGCTGCCCATGGCCGCCATCTGGGGCTGGTGAAGGGCGGCCGCTCGCGGCGCATGCAGCCCCTCCTGCAGCCGGGAAACCGGGTCGATCTGGTCTGGCGCGCCCGGCTCGACGAGCATCTGGGCATGTTCCAGGTGGAGCCGCTCGAGCTGAATGCCGCGCGCCTCCTGTCATCGGCCATCGCTGTCTACGGCATCCAGCTCGTCGGCGCGCATCTGCGCCTGATGCCCGAGCGCGACCCGCATGCGGGCCTCTACGAAACCTTGAAGATCATCACCGCGCATCTCGACGATTCGGCGCTTGCCGGCGCGCTGGTGGTGCGTTTCGAACTGGCGCTGCTGGACGAGCTGGGATTCGGCCTGGACCTGTCGCAATGCGCCCTGACGGGTGCCCGCGAGCAATTGGCCTATGTCTCGCCGAAATCGGGCCGCGCGGTGACCCGCGAGGCCGGCGCGCCCTGGCGCGACAAGCTGTTGCCGCTGCCGGCATTCCTGCAAGGGGGCGGGCAGGCTTCCGCCGAGGGCGAGGCGCTCGACCAGGCGTTCCGCCTGACCGGTTTCTTCTTCCACCGCCATGTCTATGAGCCGCGCGGTCTCGAAGAGCCGGACGCGCGCGCCGGCTTCCTGGCGGCCCTGGCGCGCAGCGCGCGCGCTGTGGCCGAATGAGGCCGGACCAATCTTGTGCTGCCGAGCGTAGAAGCTACTCCGCCGCCGCCAGCACTGGCCGCTCGACCGCCTGTTCGCGGATCGGCCAATGGACCACGGCGGCGAACAGGCCGAGCAGCACGCCAAGCCACCAGATGGAATCATAGCTGCCGAACAGGTCGTACAGATAGCCGCCCAGCCAGACGCCGAGGAACGAACCGACCTGGTGCGAGAAGAACACCACGCCGCCGAGCAGTCCCAGATGCCTTGTGCCGAACATGATCGCCACCAGCGCATTGGTCGGCGGCACGGTCGACAGCCACAACAGGCCCATGACGATGGCGAAGACGACGACGCTGGTGGGGGTCTGCGGCAGCAGCAGGAAAGCGGTGACGGCGATCGAACGGCCGAGATAGATCAGGGCGAGGAAGGCCGGCTTCGGATAGCGCTGGCCGATATAGCCCGAGGCAAGCGAGCCGATGATGTTGAAGAAGCCGATCAGCGCCAGGGCGATCACCGCGTAGCGCGCATCGATGCCGATATCGCCGATATAGGCGGGGAAATGCGCGGTGATGAAGGCCACCTGGAAGCCGCAGACGAAAAAGCCGGAGACGAGCAGCAGGAAGCTGCGATGGCGCAGCGCCTCGCGCAGCGCCTGGCCGATGGTCTGCTGGAACTCCGCCTGAGCCGAACGATTGGAGGCGGCGTTGCCGATCAGCGGGATCGCCAGGATCGGCACGATGAGCATGGCGATGCTCATGTAGATCAGCGAATCGGACCAGCCGAAGGCGTTGATAAGCCCCTGGCTGATGGGCGCGAAGATGAACATGCCGGCCGAGCCGGCGGCCGTCGCCAGCCCGAAGATGAAGCTGCGCTTTTCGGCCGGCACGTTGCGTGCGAATGCGGCGAGGATGATGCTGAAGGAGCCGCCGGCAACGCCAAGTCCGACCAGCACGCCGCCGCCGATATGCAGCATCGCCACATTGCTCGCCGTCGCCATCATCAACAGGCCGGACGCGTAGAGGATTGCCGAAAGGGCCAGCACCCGCCAGGTGCCGAACCGGTCGGCGACGGCGCCGAAGATCGGCTGGCCGATGCCCCACAACAGGTTCTGGATCGCCATGGCCAGCCCGAACGTGGTGCGGTCCCATCCCATCTCGGCCAGCATCGGCAGCTGGAAGAAGCCCATTGCCGAGCGTGGCCCGAAGTTCAGTGCTGCGATCAGACAGCCGCAGATGACGATCAGCCAGGGAAGCGAAGGCTGCGCTGCTGCAGGGGCAAGACGGGTCTGAGACATGGGTTCTCTCGCGGATTGCCGCCGGTCGCGGCCAGACTGAGGGCGATTTTCGCGGCAGATTAACCGAGGCAAGCATCAGCGCAAATGAATAAATCCTGCAGGGGCGTTCAGTTTTCCTTATGCGTGATGGCGAGGGGGAAGAACACCGCCCCGCGACTGCCCGATCTTGTCATCAACCTGCCTGCCCATCGGCCGGAACGGGCATTTCCAGCTACCCGGCCGACGCCCGACGAGCCGACTTGGCGCGTGCCCCGGATGCCGGTTTGGTGGCCGTGCTCGCCGGCTTCTTGGCATCCACCGGCAGATAGTGCACGTCGCGCTGCGGGAAGGGGATCGAAATCCCCTTCGCATCGAATGCCTGCTTGGCGGCCTTGGTGAGGTCGAGGCGCGTCTGCCACCAATCGGGCGTCTCGGTCCAATAGCGCAGCGTGACGCCGACCGCGCTGTCGCCGAGCTCGGACACGAAGGTTGCCGGTTCCTGGTCCTTCAGGACGCGGCTGTCCGCCACCGCCAGTTCGAGCATCACCGTCTGCGCCAGGTCGATGTCGTCGTCATAGCCGATGCCGATGACAAGGTCGTTGCGCCGCCGCGGGTTGCGCGAATAATTGGTGACCGAGGTGTTCCACAACGTGCTGTTCGGCGCCAGTATGTACAGGCCGTCGACCGTCTTCATCTCGGTGGCGAACAGGCCGATCGTCTGGATCGTTCCGGAAATCCCGCTCGCCTCCACATACTCGCCGCTGCGGAACGGCTTCAGCACCAGGAGCATGATGCCGGCGGCGATGTTCTGTAGCGTGCCCTGCAGCGCCAGGCCGATGGCCAGGCCGACCGCGCCGAGCGCGGCGATGATGCTCGCCGTCTGCACGCCGAACTGGGCCAGCACCGTGACGCCGACGAGGATCAGGATGGCGTAGCGGGCCAGCTTCGACAGGAAGGTGCAGAGCGTCGCATCGAAGGCCGGGAAACGGCTCAGCGCGCGATAGATCCAGCGCTCGGCGGTCCCGGCGATGATGAAGCCGGCAACGATCAGGATGATGGCGCCGAGAATGGAGAACGCGTAGGATACGGCGAATTCGCTGACCTGGGCCATTGCCGCCTGCGCCGCGGTCATGAGGTTTTCTGATTGCAGTTCCATGGATGAGATGTCTCCGTGCAGTGTTTGTGATTGTCGATGCCCGTGAACCGAAACACCGCCCCTGTCGAAACTGGCAACGATTCCCGTTCGGGTTCGTTGCAAACTCCAGCCTGCATCGGCCTTGCGAAGACCCCGTGTCTAGCAAGCCTGGAGGTTTGCCGCAAATCAGCCTCCATGCATGCGGCTGACCGCTGGGCAAAGACGATATCGAACCCGTTGCGCGTCGATGCAGTGTGAGATCCGCCCCGCCAGACCCGATGATCTCGATGCGCTACTGGCCATCGAGAACACGGCCTTCAGCGGCGACCGGTTGTCGCGCCGGTCGCTGAAAACCCTGATCGGCAGGCAAACTGCGGTTGCGCTGGTGGCGACGGATGACAAGGCTGTTGCAGGCTACGCCATCGTGCTCCTGAACCGCCTCAATCGCGTGGCGCGGCTCTATTCGATCGCCGTGGCGCCGGACAAGACCGGCCGCGGCATTGCCGGCGCGCTGCTGCGCGCGGTCGAGGCCGAAGCAGGCGAGCGGCGCCGCGTGGCCGTGCGCCTGGAGGTTCGCGAGGACAATCGCGGGGCCATAGCGCTCTATGAAAAAAACGGCTATCGCCGCTTCGCGCGGCGTGAGAATTATTATCATGACGGAATGCCTGCCTTGCGCTACGAAAAGCAGTTGGGCGGGATTGAACACGGAGAGCGGCCCTAAATGACATGGGTCATCCTGACTGGCAGGAAAGGCGATCTCGACGAGGCCGCCACACCCCACAAAATCATCACCAACAGAGACTATCTCGCCCATCCGGCGTTGTTTCGCGGGCAGCGGCCGAAGATCATCAATCTCTCGTCGAGCTATGCTTACCAGAGCCGCGGCTATTATGCGTCGCTGCTGGCGAGTTCGCGCGGCCACCGGGTCATCCCGTCGGTCGAGACGATGATCGACCTGTCGGCGCGCAAGCTCTACGAGAACGCGCTGCCGGAGCTCGAGCAGGCGCTCAATCGCTGTCGCGCCGACCTGGGCGGCTCGTTTCCCGCCAGCGTCGCCGTCTTCTTCGGCATCGGGCCGAGCAAGGCCTGGGAGCGCTTCGCCCGGCTGCTGTTCGACTGGTTCCGCGCCCCGGCGCTGGAAGTGGTCATCAAGGACGGCAATTGGGCGACGATCAGCCGGATCGGCTTCCGCCCGCCGGCCCGCATGATGGAAGACGAGAAAGCGCGCTTCGCCGCCTGCCTGGAGACTTACACCAGCCGCCAATGGCGCGACGGCAAGGGACGCGCCCCGTCCCGTTACAGTTTCGCCACGCTGGTCGACCCGAAGGAGGAGCTGCCGCCTTCGAGCATCGCCTCGCTGAAACACTGGTCGCGGGTGGCGGCGCGGATGGGTGTCGAGGTGGAGCCGATCACCAGGAAGGACTTGGCGCGGCTGGCCAATTTCGACGCGCTGTTCATCCGCGAGACGACGGCGATCTCCAACCACACCTACCGCTTCGCCCGCCGCGCCCAGCAGGAGGGCATGCCGGTCATCGACGATCCGCTGTCGATGATCCGCTGCACCAACAAGGTCTATCTGAACGAGCTTCTGACCGGGCACGGCGTTCCGGTGCCGCCGACCGTGATGATCGCCGGGCCGGGCGACATGGAGCGGGCGGCGGACCAGCTCGGCTTCCCGCTGGTGCTGAAAATCCCCGACAGCTCGTTCTCGCGCGGCGTCAAGAAGGCGTCGAACCTGGCCGAGCTGAAAGCGCTGGCCAACAAATGGATGGAGGATTCCGACCTCCTGATCGCCCAGAAATTCCTGCCGACGGAGTTTGACTGGCGCATCGGCGTGCTCGGCGGCGAGCCGCTGTTCGCCGTCCACTATCTGATGGCCAAGAAGCATTGGCAGATCGTCAATCACGAGCGCAACGGCCGTCCCGACGAGGGCGGTTTCCGCTCCTTCACCCTGGCCGAGACGCCGCCCGCGGTGATCGACATCGCCATGCGCGCGGCGCGTTGCATCGGCGATGGGCTGTACGGCGTCGACATCAAGGAAACGCCGGAAGGCATTTTCGTCATCGAGGTCAACGACAATCCCAATCTCGACCATGGCTGCGAGGATGCGGGCGAGAAGGATGCCGTGTGGACGCGGCTCACCCAATGGTTCATCGACCGGCTGGAGCGGTAGATCACAGCATTTTGCAGCCGGGTGGAATTACCTGACGTCCGCATAAATGCGGAAAAACAAGACGTTGGAGCAGATCACCGTTTCCGTGAAATGCTGATCTGCTCTAGTGGCCAACGGTGCCGCGCAGTTTCTCGATCGCCGCAAACCGCGCGAGGAACGCCTTTTGCGCCCGCTTGGCCGGCAGGGGCGCAAGGTTCAGCATTTCAGGCCGCACGCCGCGCGGCCGGCCGAAGAAGCGCGCCGCCTCCGGCTCCCCGAAGCCGGCCAGCCGCGTCGCCTCGTAGAAGGCGGCGATGCGGTCGGCGCGCTTGATGGCCTTCTTCAGCGTCTCCGTCAGGTCGGGCCACAGGGCGAAACGCAGGTGGATGGCGCGCTGCAAACGCTTTTCCACCAGTTTGTAGTCGTCGCCCAGCGTTGCCTTGAACGGCGAGATCATGTCGCCGATGACATATTCGGGCGCATCGTGCAGCAGGGCGGCAAGCAATGTGTCGGGCGTCGCGTCGCGCATGACGACGCCGAAAATCTCCTCCACCAGAAGCGAATGCTGCGCCACCGAATAGGCGTGGTCGCCCTCGGTCTGCCCGTTCCAGCGGGCGACGCGCGCCAGGCCGTGGGCGATGTCGCCGATCTCGATATCGAGCGGCGAGGGATCGAGCAGGTCGAGACGCCGTCCCGACAGCATGCGCTGCCAGGCGCGCGCCGCGGCCGGTGCCTTCGCCGGGCTTTTCGGCTTCATGGCCAGCCTGGGCATCAGGCGGCGTCTCCACCGCTTTCGGGAAAGGTGAAGCGCGCCCAGGCGGGGATGGCCAGGGTGACCGGCACGTCGCCGGCAAGGATCGGCGTACCGGCGTCGACGGCGTCCTTCACCCGGTCGATGCGGGCAATCGCCAGTCCGTTTGGCCCATCGACCGTTCCAAGCGTGCCGAGCGCGCGGCCGGAGGCGGTCAGTTCGCTGCCTGCGGCGGGCAGGACGCCTTCGCCGGCGGCGATCAGAAGACGCCGCCGCGCCGTACCGCGATGCTGCATGCGCGAGACCACTTCCTGGCCGATATAGCAGCCCTTCTTCAGGCCGAGACCGCCATTCTGATCGTAGAGGACATCGTGCGGGAAGGCGTCGCCGAGTTGGAAATCGGCGCCGCTCTCGGCCACCGCATGGGCGATCCGCAACGCGTCCCAGGCGGCGATGTCCGCATTGGCGTCCATGGCTTCGCCATAGTGGCGCACGACCCGCGCAGCGTCGGGAAAGCGGCGATCCACATGATTTGAATCATCGCTTGAGGAAGCGGAATCATCGCCCCATGAAACAGCGACAAGCTGCTGTTCCTTTAACGAAATATCGAGTTTCGCCCGCAGCCTGTAGAGCATCAGGCGGCGCAGAAGATCGGCGGCGGTCGCGGCGCGGCATTCCAGGTTGAACGCTTCCGGCCCGGCGCGCGAAACGATGAAATCGAACAGGATCTTGCCCTGCGGGGCAAGCAGCGCGCCGGCACGGGCTTCGCCGGGTTTGAGCTGATCGAGATCGGTGGTGATGATCGTCTGCAGGAAATGCTCGGCATCGGGGCCGCTGACGTCGATGAGAGCGCGCTGATCGAGAAGGCAAGTCGGCATGATGAACCCGCGAAACGTCTCTGGCAGATGGTGTAGGTTTCTAGCTAGGACGCTTTCGTCCCTGCCGCAAGGCGGCGTGTGTCAGGAAGATGCCGCAAGGCGGTGCTTGTCAGGAGCGCGCCGAGCGGTGGCGCAGATTGCGGGCGATCTCCGACAGGGCCTCTGCGCTTTTTGCGCTGATGCCGCCGCGGTCGTAGTCGCGGCGGACCGCGTTCTCGATGTCGTCGGCGATGCTGTCGAGGGAGGGCGATCCACAGCCGGCGCCGGCGCTGCGGTGATCGAACAGATTGATCCAGTGATCGGTGTCGCGGCCGAACTGCATCAGGCGGTCGAAATACACCTCGGCGTCCCGGCGATGGAACAGAACGCCGAGAACGCCGGCAGCGATAGACAGCGGGCTCATCACCACATCGCGCAACCCGTCGGCCATCAGCTTGATCTGGAACAGGACGACCCGGCGGATGACCCGCGCGCGGGTGCTCCGACGCTTGGTCCGCATCGGGATGAAGGCTTCGGTCTCGGATCGCGCGATGCCGGTCATTGGAGGTCCTCCCGCCAAAAATATGGGGATGCATCCGCCGGTTGCAAGGCCCGCCTCAGTCCCCGGCGACAAAAAACGCCCAGCGCCCCTCGGGCGTGATGCCGACGCGGTAGAAGATGTAGGCGCCGAAATTCTTCATGTCCTCGTAGTCGCCAGCCGTCACCAGCGTGAACAGTTCGACGCGCTGGCGCTTGTCGAGACTGTCGAGCGGCAGGGCGAAAAAATAGGGCCAGACATAGCTTTCCGCCGGCGTTCCGGCATCGAGATGGACATAGCCTGCCTGCAAGACCTCGAGCAGGATCGCCAGGATTTCCTGGCCCTCGTCATCGCCCGAAAGCTCCCGCAGAAACTCGAGCGGGTCGCCGTCGAGCCCGCCCAGCGAGAGCTGGGTCATGCTGTCGCCATTGCCGATCAGCGGCCGCAGCGCTTCCAGGTCTCCGCTCTTGCACGCCTCGACGATCAGCCCGTGCATGCGCCGCACGGGTTCTGGCAGCTTGTCGAGATCGTAGAGGATTTCCGGCGTTGGCTTGTCGATACCCGTATCAGGCCGCACGGCGTCGCGCTCGGGCGCCTCGTCGGTCGGATCGGCCTCTTCGCCGTCATCACCGCCCATCGGCTCGCCGGGTTCTGCATCCCTGGCCGCAGGTGTCTGGACAGGCGCGGGCAGGGGCATGCGCTCGACACTGTCGGGGGAAGGCTGGCCCGGCAGGGGCGGCGTCTCCTGCAATTCGCTCAGCGCCTGGGCCGGGGTGCCCGCCAGAGCGAGCAGGAAGAGGCCCGCCAGGCTTGGCCGGAGGAGCGGGCGGCTATGCCCTGCGTGTCCTGTCGTCGTGTGCAAAATCTGCCGCATCATGATCACGCTTCAATTCCCGTATCGCTGGGCGATGTCCCTGGACAAAAGGGCGCCTTCCTTCATGTACCGTTCGACCGCGGCAAGCGCCTGCGCCGTGCAGCTCTCATAGGTGCCGGCAAAAGCGCGGTACCCGTGATTGAAACTCGCAACCAGTTTCTCGCGCCGCGCCTGCGACGGGGCCTCGGCCGCCAGAAGCTCCTGCATCCTGGTGCGCCAGGCGTCGGAATCCTCGCCGCAGATGTTGCGCAGATAATGAACGGCGCCGAGCACTTCCGCCAGCCGCAGCAGCGGTTTTTCGTAAGTGGCGTCCACGGCGTGGGCGGGCGTGGCCGTCAAGGACAGCGCCATGAGACAGATGGCAATCGCGTATCCCCTGTTCATGCCGTGTTTTCTCTCAACGCCGCCCGCCATGTCAAATGCCCGCCTGCCTCGCAGAGGCATATCCGCATCGGCGTGAAGAAAGTGGCAAGATTGAGAGCATTGCCGGTCACCGGCCGCACCGCGCCGCGGCAAGCTCCTCGGCGATTGCCAGGGTGCTGTCGGTGATCGGCAGACGGCGCATCTCCTCCAGCGTGAACCAGCCGGCCTCGCTGGCGTCGTCGCCGGCAATGGCCAAACCGTCCTCGACGGCGGCGCGAAAGACGTCGAGGACAAAGACCGGGCCTGATTGCTCGGCCGTCAGGCGGATTCGGCGGTGCAGGCGCAACCCGCTTGCGGCAAGCCCCGTTTCCTCGCGCAGTTCGCGCATGACCGCCTGTTCGGCCGTCTCGTCCGCCTCGATGCGTCCGCCCGGAAAGGCGTAAAGATCCTTCGCCGGCGCGCGTCCGCGACGCACCAGCAGGAACCGGCCGTCGCGCAACACGGCGGCGGAGACCGCGCGGATTTCCTCTGGTTTCATGAATACGAGCCTTGCATCGCCACCGTCCATCGCCAACAGTCGGCGCGATAATGGACGAACCGGGATGCGCGAGGCAATGATCAGCGACAGGACGATGGCCGGCGCCGGCAAGCAGGGGTGCTATTGAACCATGTGCGGACGCTTTGCCCTCAACGCGACGCCAGACGCCGTGCAGTCATTGCTGGCGGTGATGGACATCGATCCGTTTCCGCCGCGCTACAACATCGCCCCGACACAGCCCATCCTGATGGCGCTTGCCGGGCCGGCGGGCGGACCAGGTTCAAACCTGCCGCCGCGGCAGGCGATGCTGGTGCGCTGGGGGCTGATCCCGTCCTGGGCGAAGAACCCGGCCGACCTGCCGCTGCTGTTCAACGCGCGCTCGGAAACGGCGGCGGAGAAAGCCTCCTTTCGCGCCGCCATGCGCCATCGCCGCGCGCTGGTGCCGGCCTCGGGGTTCTATGAATGGCGGCGGATCGGCAACAAGCGCGCCGAACCTTACTGGGTGCGGCCGAGACATGGCGGCGTCATCGCCTTTGCCGGCCTGATGGAAAGCTGGTCGGAGCCAGGCGGCACCGAACTCGACACCGGCGCCATCCTGACCGTGGACGCCAATGAGGACCTGCGCGGCATCCACCACCGCATGCCGGTGGTCATCGACCAGCAGGATTTCGCCCGCTGGCTCGATTGCCTCAATCAGGAGCCGCGCGACGTGGCAGACCTCCTGCGGCCCGCCGATCCCGGCTTCTTCGAGGCCGTGCCGGTGTCCGACAAGGTCAACAAGGTCGCCAATATGGGGCCGGAACTGCAGGAACGCGCCGAGGGCAGGGCCGCGGCACTCGACGACGAGCCGAAGGATGCGGGCGACGATCAGCTGACGCTGTTTTGAGGCTGGCCGCTCTCACACAAGGGTGCGCGCCAGATGCGCGGCTTCCGCGCCGAAGCGGTAAAATCCTTCACGCGCGCTGCGGAAGGATTGCGCGGCGACCTCGGTGACCGGCAGCGGCAGGTCGGCTTCGGCGATCCCGCCGGTGACGAATTTGGCCAATGTCTGGCCGAACACGGTGCCCGGGCCGATACCCCGTCCATTATAGCCCGAAAAGCCGATGACATTGTCGGCGAGGCGGTGGAATCTCGGCAGGTGGTCGTTCGTCATGCCGATCTGCCCGTACCAGCCGGCCTCGAACCCGGTTCCCTTGAGTTCGGGGAAAATCCGCCCGATGGCGCGTTGCGCCCAGGCGCGGTGCACGGCAAGCCCGGTGCCGTTCAGCGCGCCGACGCTGCCGAAAACGAGCCGCCCCGTGCGATCCCAGCGAAACGAGGTGAGGATCTGCTTCGTATCCCATGCGCCCTGCAGTCCCGGCAGGATCTTCGCCCGCAGCGCCGCGGAGAGCGGCGGGGTGGCGAAATTGAAGTAGGGCAGGTGGACGAGCTCCTCGCGCAGCTCGGCCCATGGCGTTTTCGTATAGGCATTGGTGGCGACGATGACCGTGGCTGCCGTCAGCGACCCCTTGTCGGTGTGGAGCCGCCAGCCCGCGCCGTCGGCCTCGGCGCGCACGACGCGCGAAGCCGTGTGCAGGCTGGCGCCGGCGCGGATGGCGGCCGATGCCAGGCCGCGCGCATAGGCGAGCGGCTGGATCGTGCCGGCGCGCGCGTCGAGCAGCGCCGCCGCATAGGCGCGGCTGCCGATCCGTGCGGCGGTTTCCTCGGCGTCGAGCAGTCGCACCGGGGCGCCGCGCGCCGCCCATTGGCGGGTGCGCTCTTCGAGCTGCCGGACGCCGGCCTGGCCGACGGCGCAATGCAGCGTGCCGGCGCGGACGGCCTCGCAGTCGATCCCGTGCCGCTCGGCCAGGTCGAACACCACGCTTGGCGCGTCGCCGAGCAATGTCAGAAGCCGTTCGCCATGCTTAGCACCGAGGATCGCCGGCAGATCGTCCGGCATCACCCACATGCCGGCATTGACCAGTCCGACATTGCGGCCCGAGCCACCGAAACCGACATCCTCCGCCTCGAGCAAGGTGGCCGAAATGCCGGCCTCCGCCAGGTGAAGCGCCGCCGACAGGCCGGTGTATCCACCGCCGACAATGGCCACATCGCTGCGCGCTGCGCCTTCGAGAGGCCGGGTTGCCGGGGCGGGTGGAGCGGTTTTCTCCCAAAGGCCGTGGGACAACGGGTCGTTTCTCATGGCGCGGCTGAACCTCTGGATGCAGCATCTTGCAGTCGGGTGGAATCACCTGACGTCCGCATGAATGCGGAAAGCAAGGAGATTACGGATCGACACATCTCATGCTGTCTATCGGCCAGCCAAGCGAAAAATACGCATCGTTTGATGCGGTCGCGGCATTGCACGGGAGATGGAGAGCGCACGAAGCGAGCATTCTTGTGCAGCGACCAGGCGGACGCAAGGCGCTCCAGGGCCAGGCACACAATCTCCCTCTCGCCGATGCGATGGAAACGCGTGCTCTGCCCGTCCGACGCCCCTGGCCCATGACCAGGGCAGAAACCTCAATCGGTCTGCGTCGTATAGGGGCTTGGCCGGGGTGCCGGCGCGGCCTTTTCACCCTTGCACTGCAAAGCGGCGGCGATCGCAGCCGGCCCAACCGCGTGATACTGGCTGAGCAGGAGCTTTTCCTGATCGGGTGCTTGCTCTGCTGGCTTGTTCGTTTCGCGGGGCATACTCTGATCCTTGGTTCCGCGTTGTCGTCCCTTCCGCGCAGATGGGGATCGAATCCGACAAAATCTTGACCGAATGCCCCGATCGGAAAGTACGTCGTTAAAATTGCCGCATCAGCCTTAACATTTCCTTCACAATCGGCGGCCCGGGGCAATACTCCTTTTGGGCCGCGGCGTGCCCGATGCGCGCAGTCCCCAGCCTTTTGGCGTTCAGCATTTTGTCTTGACGGTTTTTCCTCCTGCGGCGATAAGAACAGCCATGAAAACGCTGTGCGCCATCACCGGCATTTGCATTATCGGCTAGCGCCTCACGCTGGTCCGGACGTTTTCGCCCTTCACACACGAGAAAAACGCCCTGGCCAGATGGCCGGCCTGAGCTTTGCATTGCCTTTGCGGGCAGAGCGTTGGAAGAAGTTGGGACAGGTAAAAACGGGAAGCGACGATGACGGATGGTTTCAGGGGCCTCAGGGTCTACAACACACTGACGCGCGCCAAGGAGGATTTCGTCCCGATCGACCCGGCCAATGTGCGCATGTATGTCTGCGGCCCGACGGTCTACGATTATGCCCATATCGGCAACGCGCGCCCGGCCATCGTCTTCGACGTCCTGTTTCGCCTGCTGCGCCATCTCTACGGCGAGGCGCACGTCACCTATGTGCGCAACATCACCGACGTCGACGACAAGATCAACGCCCGCGCAAGGCGCGATTATCCGGGCCTGCCGCTCAACGAGGCGATCCGCGCCGTCACGCAGAAGACCGCCGACCAGTACCATCAGGACGTGGCCGCGCTCGGCTGCCTGGTGCCGACCGTCGAGCCGCGCGCCACCGATTTCGTGCTGCCGCGCGAAGACGGGCTGACCGACATGGCGAGCCTGATTCAATCTCTCATCGATCGCCGCCATGCCTATGAGGCAAAAGGCGAAATCCTGTTCGACACGGCGTCGATGCCGGCCTATGGCGGCCTGTCCAAGCGCAAGCTCGACGAGCAGCAGGCGGGCGCCCGCGTCGCCGTCGAGGCGCACAAGAAGAACCCGGCCGATTTCGTCTTGTGGAAACAGTCCTCTGCCGACGAACCCGGCTGGGATGCGCGCTTCACGATCGATGGGAAGGACGTGCCGATCCGCGGCCGGCCGGGCTGGCACATCGAGTGCTCGGCCATGTCGGCGGCCTATCTGGGCGAGGAGTTCGACATCCATGGCGGCGGGCTCGACCTGATCTTCCCGCACCACGAGAACGAGATCGCCCAGTCGCGCTGCGCGCATGGCACCGATGTCATGGCCCGCACCTGGATGCACAACGGCTTCCTGCAGGTCGAGGGCCGCAAGATGTCGAAGTCGGAAGGCAATTTCATCACGATTCATGAATTGTTGGCGTCTGACAAGTTCGGCGGCCGCGCCTGGCCGGGCGAGGTGCTGCGGCTGGCCATGCTGATGACGCATTACCGCGAGCCGATCGATTTTTCCGTCCGCAAGCTGGAGGAGGCGGAGGCCGTGCTCGACGGCTGGTACCGCGCCGTCGGCGACACGCAGGCGGCCGGCGTTGGTTGCGCCGATGCGCTGGCCGCCCTGTGCGACGACCTCGGCACGACCGGAGCCATCGCCGCCATGCACGAGCTGCGCGGCGAGGCGGCGAAGGGGTATGAAGGTGCCAAGGCAGGGCTGAAGGCCAGTGCCGGGCTGCTTGGGCTCTTGTCGTCGACCGAAAGCGAGTGGCTTGCCGCCAAGGCTGCCGACGCGTCCGTCGATGCGGGTGCCGTCGCAGCGCTGGTCGAGGAGCGGCTGAGCCATCTGCGCGAGAAGAATTTCGCCGAGGCCGACCGCCTGCGCGCAGAACTGACAGCGCAGGGCATCCAGCTGATGGACTACAAGGACGCCGACAGCGGCGAGCGACGGACCAGATGGGAGGTGAAGCGATGATCGACCATATCGGCATCAAGGTCGTGGATTTCGACCGGGCCAAGGCATTCTACGACCAGGCGATGGCGCCGCTGGGCGCGTCGCTGATGATGATGGTGCCGGCCGAGTTCACCGGCGGCCGCAAGGTTGGCGGCTATGGACGCGACCGGCCGGTCTATTGGCTGAGCGAGGGCGAGACGGCGAGCGACGCCAAGCACGTCGCCTTCACCGCCCGTTCGCGCGCCGAGGTGGATGCGTTTCATGCCGCCGCACTGGCCGCCGGCGGCCGCGACAATGGCGCGCCGGGGCTCAGGCCGCATTACCATCCCGACTATTACGGCGCTTTCGTCTTCGATCCCGATGGCAACAACATCGAAGCCGTCTGTCACCGGCCGGAATGAGGGAAGGGCGGGTCATGAGCCTCGACAACAAGCCAGTCTATTCCGGCGGTTGCCAATGCGGCGCGGTGCGCTTTCACATCGAGGGCGCGCTGGGCAAGGCTTCGGTCTGCCATTGCCGGATGTGCCAGAAGGCTTCCGGCAACATCATGCTGCCGCTGGTTTCCGTACGCGCTGCCGCGCTCGCCTGGACGCGGGCCGAACCGAAGCGCTTCCAGTCGTCGAACCATGTGCGGCGCGGCTTCTGCCAGCAATGCGGCACGCCGCTGACCTATGAGGCGCCGGACGGCGTGGCCGTCGCCATCGCCGCGTTCGACCATCCCGAGGAGATCACGCCGGTGGTGCAATGGGGCATGGAGGGAAAATTGCCCTACACGGACGCGATCCCGACGCTGCCGGGCTACACCACTGAAGAAGACCCGGAGGCGGTGGAGTTCCTGCACAACATGGTCTCCTACCAGCATCCGGACCACGACACGGACCGGTGGCCGCCGGAGAAGACGCCGTGACGGGGCCCTTCTACACCGGCGGCTGCCAGTGCGGTGCGGTGCGCTTTGCCGCCACGCGCCTCGGCCGCCCGTCGATCTGCCACTGCCGCATGTGCCAGAAGCAGTTCGGCAGCTTCTTCGGCGCCTTCGTCACCGCCTATGCGGACGATTTGCGCTGGACGCGCGGCGCGCCGAGCTACTTCCGCTCGTCCAACAAGGTCGAGCGCGGCTTCTGCAGGGATTGCGGCACGCCCTTGACCTACCGCTATCCGTACGGGATCGAACTCGCCATCGGCGCCTTCGACCGGCCTGAGGACCTGGAACCGCAAGTGCAGGTCAACCATGCCGAGAGGTTGCCCTGGATCGACCGGCTGTTTGAAAAACCGCCCCACGACAGCGAGGCGATGCAGAACTTTCATGCCTCCATTGCCTCCTACCAGCATCCCGACCACGACACAGACCAATGGCCGCCGGAGGGACGGAACGATGCCTGACCTTCGCAAGAGCCGGAGCACGCCGCGCAAACGGAGCCCGCATGTCCAGTAAGGAACGCCTTTATCTCTTCGACACGACGCTGCGCTGGCCGTCCGACCGGAGCCGCGCAGCGGGCGAGGACGGACAGGATAGACAAACCGTCGCGCGCAAACGGAGCCCGCATGTCCAGTAAGGAACGTCTTTATCTCTTCGACACGACGCTGCGCTGGCCGTCCGACCGGAGCCGCGCAGCGGGCGAGGACGGACAGGATAGACAAACCGTCGCGCGCAAACGGAGCCCGCATGTCCAGTAAGGAACGTCTTTATCTCTTCGACACGACGCTGCGCTGGCCGTCCGACCGGAGCCGCGCAGCGGGCGAGGACGGACAGGATAGACAAACCGTCGCGCGCAAACGGAGCCCGCATGTCCAGTAAGGAACGTCTTTATCTCTTCGACACGACGCTGCGCTGGCCGTCCGACCGGAGCCGCGCAGCGGGCGAGGACGGACAGGATAGACAAACCGTCGCGCGCAAACGGAGCCCGCATGTCCAGTAAGGAACGCCTTTATCTTTTCGACACGACGCTGCGCGACGGCCAGCAGACGCCTGGCGTGGATTTTTCCGTCGATGACAAGATCGCCGTGGCCAAGCTGCTCGACGATTTCGGCATCGACTATGTCGAGGGTGGCTATCCGGGGGCCAACCCGACCGACACGGCGTTCTTCGCCGAGAAGCGGACGAGGAATGCCGCTTTCGTCGCCTTCGGCATGACCAAGCGGGCCGGCGTCTCGGCTTCGAACGATCCGGGGCTTGCCGTCCTCGTGCAGTCGCAAAGCGACGCCATCTGCTTCGTCGCCAAGAGCTGGGACTATCATGTCCGCGTGGCGCTCGGCTGCACCAACGAGGAAAATCTCGCATCGATCAGCGCTTCGGTGGAAGCCTCCGTGGCCGCCGGCAAGGAAGCGATGGTCGATTGCGAGCACTTCTTCGATGGCTACAAGGCCAATCCCGATTATGCGCTGGCCTGCGCGCGGGCAGCGTTCGAGGCGGGCAGCCGCTGGGTGGTGCTGTGCGACACCAATGGCGGCACCCAGCCGGCCGAGATCCGAGCCATCGTCGAGGCGGTCATCGCCGCCGGCATTCCCGGCGATCATCTGGGCATCCACGCTCATGACGATACGGGCCAGGCTGTGGCCAATTCGCTTGCCGCGGTGGAGGCGGGCGTGCGCCAGGTGCAGGGCACGCTGAACGGCATCGGCGAGCGCTGCGGCAACGCCAATCTGATCACCATCGTGCCGACGCTGATGTTGAAGTCCGCCTATGCCGAGCGTTTCGAGATCGGCATCTCGCGCGACAGGCTGGCCGGCATTGCGCATCTGGCGCATGCCTTCGACGAATTGCTCAACCGGGCACCGGACCAGCAGGCGCCTTATGTGGGCGGCTCGGCCTTCGCCACCAAGGCCGGCATCCACGCGTCTGCCGTTCTGAAGGAGCCGGAAACCTATGAGCACGTGCCGCCGCAGACGGTCGGCAACACGCGCCGCGTCATGGTGTCGGACCAGGGCGGCAAGTCGAACTTCATCGCCGAATTGAAGCGGCGCGGCATCGTCGTCGACAAATCCGATCCGCGTCTCGACACGCTGATCGCCCGCGTCAAGGAGCGCGAGGCCGAGGGCTATGCCTATGAGGGGGCGGACGCCAGCTTCGAGTTGCTCGCCCGCCGCACACTGGGCCATGTGCCGGAATTCTTTCGCATCGACGGCTTTCGCTGCATGGTCGAGCGCCGGTTCGACGCCAATGGCGAGTTGAAAACAGTGTCGGAAGCGGTGGTGCGCGTGACGGTCGATGGCGAGGCGCTGATGTCGGTGGCCGAAGGGCACGGGCCGGTCAATGCGCTCGACATCGCGCTGCGCAAGGATCTCGGCAAGTACCAGGCGGAAATCTCCGACCTGGCGCTCGCCGACTACAAGGTGCGCATCCTGAATGGCGGCACCGAGGCGATCACGCGGGTGCTGATAGAATCGCACGATTCGACCGGTGCCCGCTGGTGGACGGTCGGCGTTTCCGACAACATCATAGACGCCTCGTTCCAGGCGCTGATGGATTCGATCGTCTACAAGCTGGTCAGGAACCGCGAGGCGGCGGGCGGTGCCGAAAAACCTTCAAGCCTGGACCAACACAATGCGATGGATCGGGTCAGCGAATTCGTGAAACAATGATGTCAATAGGACCGCGGCTGATCCGGCCTGCGCGTCAATCACGGATTTCACCATGACCGAGACTGCAGGAAAGCCTCTCGAGGGCGGTCAGAACGATGCGCTGCGCGGCTTCTTCTTCGCCCTGTCGGCCTATGGCCTTTGGGGGTTCCTGCCGCTGTACATGAAGCTCGTGGCGCACATCCCCGCGGTGGAGGTGGTCGCCCACCGCATCGTCTGGTCGGTGCCGGTCGCCGCCATCATCCTGTTCCTGCTGGGCCGGACGGGTGACGTGAAACGCGCCATACGCTCGCCGCGCACGCTGGCCATGGCCGCGCTGACGGCGGCGATCATCACCTGCAATTGGGGCCTCTACGTCTGGGCGATCGCTACCGATCGCGCCGTCGAGACGGCGCTCGGCTACTACATCAACCCGCTGGTCAGCATCGCCATGGCGGCGATTTTCCTGGGCGAGAAGCTCAATCTCTACCAGATCGCCGCCGTGGCGCTGGCGGCAATCGCCGTGTTGGTCCTGACGCTCGATGCCGGTGGCCTGCCCTGGGTGTCGCTGAGCATTGCCTTGTCCTTCGCCAGTTACGGCTTCCTGCGCAAGACCTTGCCGATCGGCCCCAGCCAGGGTTTCTTCCTCGAAGTCCTGATCCTCTGCGTGCCGGCGCTTGCCTATCTGTTCTGGCTGAACTGGACGGGACAGAACCACTTCCAGTGGTCGCAGCCCGCCGACATGGCCCTTCTGATCGGCTGCGGCCCGGTGACGGCGATCCCGCTCATCCTGTTCGCCTTCGGCGCCAAGCTGCTGCGCTATTCGACCATCGGCATCATGCAGTACATCGCTCCGACGATGATCTTCCTGATCGCCGTGTTCGTCTTCAACGAGCCGTTCGGCGGCGTCAAGGCAGTCGCTTTCGCCCTCATCTGGACGGCGCTGGCGGTCTATACCTGGTCGATGTTTCGCGACGCGCAGCGGGCAAAAAATAGCCGCCCCTGATCAGGGGGCGGCGAGAGCCCGCAACACCGCAGGAAGGGGTGCGGCGCGGCATCGCAGGGTGATGCGGCGGATGGAGATCGTCGCCGATCTCTGCTCCACGGCCAGACAACCACTTGCCTGTAACAGGGACGCGGCAATTGCTTGACAGAGCCGTGACGTTTCGCGGGGAAAGCCGTTGACGGCCACTCAGAGGCGGTCGATGGCGATCGGCGTCGCGCCGTTTCCCCCGTTGGCGGCTTGCGCGGCCGCCAGAATGGCCGGCACGATGTCCTCGGCCCGGTCGACCACGAGCGGCTGGACGCGCTGCGCGGAGTGGACAAAGCCCTCGTCCTTCATGTGCTCGATGAGTGTTAGAAGCGGATTCCAGAAGCCGCCTATATTGGCGAACACGATGGGCTTCTCATGCCGGGCAAGCTGTGCCCAGGTCATGATTTCGACGATCTCCTCCAGTGTGCCGATGCCGCCGGGCAGGGCGACGAAGGCATCCGAACGGTCGAACATCAGGTGCTTGCGCTGGTGCATGTCGTCGGTGACGAGCAGTTCGTCGATCTGGGCGAGTTCGGCTTCCGTCGCCTCCTTGCGGATGAGGAATTTCGGGATGATGCCCGTGACGGTCCCGCCCGCCTCCTTGGCACCGCGCGCGACGGCGCCCATAATGCCGCGGGTTCCCGCGCCGTAGACGAGACGCAGGCCGGCTTGGGCCAGGGAACGCCCCAGCGTCAGCCCGGCGAGAAAGTGATTTTCATCGCGACCGGTGCTCGATCCACAATAGACGCAGACTGATTCGATTGTTTTCATGGTTGCCATTGCATGGCGCTGCCGCCCGCATGGTCAAGAGGGCAAGGGCTTTTTCTTGTAGCCGTGCTGAAAAAGCGTTACAGCCTGTCATAAAACGGAATTAAGCAACAATGGTCTTGACACCTTTAAAGGGGCTGCTTTTCGCTGCGGGTGCGGTGATCGCCGGGGCTGGCGCCGCGTATCTGGCCGGCGCTTTCGATCCCTATCTGGAGAACCCGCCGGCCCCGCTCGTGGCGACACCGCAGAGCGATGGCCAGGTTGCGCCTGCCACCGGCGAGGAGGCGGCGCAGAAGGCCGCGCGCCTGCAAGACGATCCGTCAGCGCAAACACAGGCGCAGACGCCCGCGCCAGCCGCCACGACGCAACCGGACGTGACTGCGCCAACCTTCGACGTGGTGCGCGTCGAGCCCGACGGCTCGATGGTCGTCGCTGGCCGTGCCGCGCCCAACGCAACGGTCGAAATCGTCCACGGCGCGACCGTGCTCGGCACGGCGACCAGCGGTCCGGGGGGAGATTTCGCCGCCGTGCTTGAGGATCCTCTCAAGCCGGGCGACTACCAGATCGTCTTGCGGGCGACGACACCCGACAATGTTGCCGCGACCTCCGTCGAGACGGCGATTGTCACCGTGCCCGACAATGAAGCAGGCCAGGTGCTGGCGCTGGTCGACCGGCCGGGCGCCCCAAGCCGCCTGATCACCGTGCCCGAGGCGGCGCCGGCAAAGGACGCCGAACGTCAGGTCGCCGCCGCATCCGAAACCGTTGCGCCGACTGAAGCGCCGACGGGCCAGGAAGCCGCGCCGGCCACCGAAGAACCCGCCCAGCCGGAGCAGGCAGCGCGCGCCGAAACCGGCTCGGAACCGGGGCCGCAGGCTGCGCCACAGGCGGCGCCGGTGCAGGAAACCCCGGCACGAACAACACCGGCGCAAACAGCACCTGCCGCCACGCAAGGCGCCGTGCCGAACATCGAGGCGGTGGAGATCGACGGGCGCCAGGTCTTCGTCGCCGGCGCCGCAGCGCCGGGCAGCCCCGTGCGGGTCTATGCCAACGAGATATTGCTTGGTCAGACACTCACCTTGCCGAACGGCCGGTTTCTGATCGAGGCGGTGCGCGACCTGCCGGTCGGTGATTACATCGTGCGCGCCGACATGCTGTCGGCCGATGGGCGCACGGTCGTCGCCCGCGCCGCAGTGCCTTTCACCCGTGCCGAGGGCGAGCAGCTTGCCGCCGTTGCGCCGCAGGTGGAGAGCGCCTCCAAGACCGAGCGCCTGCCGGCCGAGGCCGGGCAGCCCGCCGCCGCGCCAGAGGAACCGGCGGCTGGCGGCGACAAACCAGGCACGGTGGCTGCCACCGAGCCCGCCGCAGCGGCGAAACTCGCTCCTGTCGACGGCTCCGTCATCATAAGGCGCGGCGACACGCTGTGGCAGATTTCGCGTCGGGTCTATGGGCGCGGCGTCCGCTACACGACCATCTATCTTGCCAATCGCGGGCAGATCGAGAATCCCGACCGCATCTGGCCGGGCCAGGTCTTCGCTGTTCCTGAGACGACGCAGGAGGGCGAACCCGCCGACATGCAGGCGATCGGCGGACAAGCCGCCCCGGAAGCGCCCGCCAGCACGGCGCAATAGGCCGATCGAAGAAAACCATTCCTTGCGTGGTTGATTTCGAGTGATCGTTCATCGTATATCGACGATGAACGATGGAGAGGTTGCGCCATGAAACGACAATTAACCCCGGACACGTGTTGTACGCATGGCTCGGCGGCGGCCGGCTTCGCCGCCCTTTCGCATCCCGTGCGCATCGAGATCATTCGCCATTTGGCCGGTCTTGATCACACCTGCTGCTGCAAGGACGTGGTCGGCCATGTGCGCCTGGCGCAATCAACCGTGTCGCAGCACCTCAAGGTGTTGGTCGAAGCCGGCCTCCTGCACCGGCAGTCCGAGCGGCAAACCTCGCGCTTCACGGTCGACTTCGAGGCGCTGAACGCTCTGTCGGGCAAGCTCGCCGATCTTGTCGAAGCCTGTGCCGCCGCGAACACATTGCAGGCCGGCATGCGGGAGGCCGCATCGAATGACTGACAAAACCGTATCCGCCGAGGGATCGACCTTACAGACCCTGCGCAATCTGTGGCCCTATATGTGGCCGTCCGACCGGGCCGACCTGAAGCGGCGCGTGCTGATCGCCGCATTCTTCCTGGTTCTGGCGAAGATCATTCTGGTGCTGGTGCCCTATTTCTTCAAATGGGCCACGAACGTGTTGTCGGGCGAGGGCGGTGCGCCGGATTTCATGCCGGCCATCCTCGCCGGGCCGATCATGCTGGTCGTCGCCTACAATCTGGTGCGCGTCATCCAGTTGGGTTTCAACCAGTTGCGCGATGCGCTGTTTGCCCGCGTCGGCCAGCACGCGGTGCGCCAGCTCGCCCACCGCACCTTCGTCCACATGCACGAATTGTCGCTGCGCTTTCACCTGGAGCGGCGCACGGGCGGCCTGTCGCGCATCATCGAGCGCGGCACGAAGGGCATCGACACCATCGTCCGCTTCACCATTCTGAACACGGTGCCGACGCTGCTCGAATTCGTCCTTGCCGCCTGCATCTTCGGTTTCTCCTATGGCTGGATCTACGTGGCGATCGTCGCCGTCACCGTCTGGCTCTACACGTGGTTCACGGTCAAGGCGAGCGACTGGCGCATCACCATCCGCCGGCAGATGAACGATTCCGACACCGACGCCAACACCAAGGCGATCGATTCGCTGCTCAACTTCGAGACGGTGAAGTATTTCAACAACGAGGCCATGGAGGCGCGCCGCTTCGATGCGTCGATGGCGCGCTACGAGGATGCGGCGACACGCACCTGGACCTCGCTCGGCTGGCTGAATTTCGGCCAGGGCGTCATCCTCGGCTTCGGCATGACGGCGGCCATGGGCCTGTCGGCCTATGAGGTGATGCGCGGCACGCAGACGGTGGGCGATTTCGTCTTCATCAACGCCATGCTGATGCAGCTTTCCATTCCGTTGAACTTCATCGGCTTCGTCTACCGCGAAATCCGCCAGGGCCTGACCGACATCGAGCAGATGTTCGACCTGCTCGACGTGCCCGCCGAAGTCAGCGACCGGCCAGGCGCCAAGCCGCTCGCCGTTGCCAGCGGCACGGTGCGGTTTGACGATGTGCGCTTCTCCTACGATCCCGAGCGGCCGATCCTGAAGGGGGTCAGCTTCGAGATTCCGGCCGGCAGGACCGTTGCCGTGGTCGGTCCCTCGGGGGCGGGCAAATCCACGATCTCGCGTCTCTTGTTCCGCTTCTACGACATCCAGGGCGGCGCCATCACCATCGACGGGCAGGATGTGCGCGACATGACGCAGAAGAGCCTGCGTGCCGCCATCGGCATGGTGCCGCAGGACACGGTGCTGTTCAACGACACGATTGCCTACAACATCCGCTATGGCCGGCCGGACGCCAGCGAGGAGGAGGTGCGGCGCGCCGCCGAGATGGCGCAGATCGGGCCGTTCATCGAGAGCCTGCCGGATGGCTACAAGACGATGGTCGGCGAGCGCGGGCTAAAACTGTCGGGCGGCGAGAAGCAGCGCGTGGCCATTGCCCGCACCATCCTCAAGGCGCCGCCGATCCTGCTGCTCGACGAGGCCACCTCGGCGCTCGACACGCACACGGAGCAGGAGATCCAGACGGCGCTCGATACGGTCAGCCGCGGGCGCACGACGCTGGTCATCGCCCACCGCCTGTCGACCGTCATCGGTGCCGACGAGATCATCGTCCTGAAGGGCGGCGAGATCGCCGAGCGGGGCCGGCACCAGGAATTGCTGTCGGCCGGCGGTTTGTACGCCGAGATGTGGAACCGCCAGCGCGAGGCCACCGAGGCCGAGGAGCGGCTGCGCAAGGCGCGCGAGACGGATGAGATGGGCATGGTCGTGCGTCGCCAGCCTGCTTATTGACAATCAAGTCGGCGTGCCGCGTTGCGGCTGCCGCTCGATTCCTTTACCAAGGCCGCTACTCGATCTTTGAGAGCGCCTTGCAATGAGCCTGCTAGACACGATCCGCAACACTCTCGTGCCGATTCATCGCGAGGGCTATCCCTTCATCGCCGCCTTTGCCGGCGCGACGCTGCTGCTTGGCCTGTTGTGGGGGCCGCTGTTCTGGATCGGCCTGATCCTGACAGCCTGGTGCGTCTATTTCTACCGCGACCCAGAGCGTGTCACGCCGGTCGACGACCGACTGGTCATCAGCCCGGCCGATGGGGTGGTGTCGTTCATCGGCCCTGCCACGCCGCCGGCCGAGCTTGGCATGGGCCCCGGCGAGATGACGCGCATCTCCGTTTTCATGAATGTCTTTTCCTGCCACATCAACCGCGCCCCAGTGCGCGGCCGGGTCTCGCTGATCGAGCATCGTCCGGGCCGCTTCCTGAATGCCGAATTGGACAAGGCAAGCACGGAGAACGAGCGCAACGGCCTGGTGATCGAAAGCCCGCACGGGCCGGTTCCCGTGGTGCAGATTGCCGGCCTCGTCGCCCGCCGCATCGTCTGCTGGGCCGAGGCGCCCGGCGCGCTGGCCGTTGGCGAGCGTTTCGGCCTGATCCGCTTCGGCTCGCGCGTCGACGTCTATCTGCCGCAGGGGGCAACGCCGCGCGTCGCCATCGGCCAGACGGCGGTCGGCGGCGAAACGGTGATCGCCGAGTTCGGCAGCGAGCACAAACAGCCGCTGGTGCGCGTGTCCTGATGGCCGGCCCGTTCCCCCCATTCGAACCGCATGGCGGCGGCGGGCCGAGGATCAGCGAAATTCCGCTGCGCATGCTGGTGCCCAACGTCATCACCGTGCTGGCGATCTGCGCCGGTTTGTCGGGCATACGGCTGGCTTTCGAGAACCGGGTGGAAACGGCGGTGGTGATGGTGCTGATCGCCGCCTTTCTCGACGCCGTCGACGGGCGCGTGGCGCGCATGCTGAAAGCCTCGTCGAAATTCGGCGCGCAGATGGATTCCCTGGCCGACATCGTCAATTTCGGTGTCGCGCCGGCGCTCGTGCTCTACGCCTACCTTCTCGACAAGGCGGGGCCGCTCGGCTGGATCGCCGCGCTGCTGTTCGCCATCGCCTGCTGCCTGCGGCTTGCCCGTTTCAACGTCATGCTGGACGATCCCGACCGGCCCGCTTGGCAGGCCGACTATTTCGTCGGCGTGCCGGCGCCGGCGGGTGCCGCACTCGTCCTGCTGCCGGTCTATCTGGGCTTTCTCGGCGTCATGCCGGACCGCACCGTGGCGCTGGTCGCCTGTTTCTACACGGTGCTGATCGGCTTCCTGATGGTCAGCCGCCTGCCGGTCTATTCGGGCAAGAGTTCCGGCAACCGGGTGCGCCGCGAATATGTCCTGCCGCTGATCCTCGGCCTGGCGCTCTACGTGCTGCTCCTGACGAGCTACACCTGGCTGACGCTGTCGGCCTCGACGATTGCCTATCTCGGCTTCCTGATCCTCAGCATGCGCGCCTATTCACGGCGCGCAGCGCGTGAGGAGAAGCAGACGCCGCAGGACACGATACCCGAAGAATAAGTGCTGACTTGAATGATGCGCCAATCAGCGCCGACCCCAGGTGTTGACGATGACGACGCCGGTCATCGCGGCAATGCCGCCGCCAATGGTCGTCCATTCGGGTACGTCGCCCAACATCAGCCAGGCGATCAGTGTGGCCAGCGGCGGGATCAGATAGAGGAATTGTCCAGCGCGCGCCGCGCCGTAGTGCTGGATTGCGAAGCTCCAGCACAATTGGCCGATGGCCGCGGGCGCCACGGCGAGAAACAAGACGGCGCTTTTCACTTGCAGCGAGGCGGCGGAAAACTGCGTGATTCCTGCCGGCAGCCACGGTGCCAGGGCGACGGCGCCGATCAGCAGCACCATCGCCGTCACGCCGAGCGGTTCTATGCGCAGGAACAGGGGCCGCTGCATCACCGAGAAGAGAGCGGCGCAAACGGCCGCAGCCAGGATCAGGCTGGAGCCGGCGCCGAATTCCAGCGCGCCGGGCTGGCCCCAGGCGATGACCGCCAGTCCGGCAAAGCCTAGCGCCGTTCCCACCCAGCTCCAGCGGTTGAACGCCTCCTTCAGGACAAGAACGGCGAGGATCGCCATGAACATGGGCTGAGTGTTGACGATGAAACTCGCGGCTCCTGCGGAAACGGTCTTCTGGCCCGAATTCAGCAGCACATTGTAGAGCGCGATGCCGAGGATACCGCATAGAACAAGGGTTGCGAGATCGCGCCTCGAGAACCGGGCTGGCCGCCGCCAGGCAAGCCAGACGATGGCCAAAAGGGCGGCCAACGCAAAGCGTATGGCCGCCAGGGGCAGCGGCTCGAGCCCCTTCAGCGCCATGCCGATCGCCGGGAATGAGGCCGCCCAGGTGATCACCGTTCCCGAAACGGCAAATGCGGGCAAGATCGCCGAACGGCGAAGCTTGGAGGAGGCGCTTTCTGTCATGCCGGATTTGTGTCAGAAGGACAGCACCGGTCATAGAACACCATTTGACAATCAGATGTGCGTTCAATGCACATCTTGGGAGGGAGTAATGGAACAGTTCTCCGGACTGCCGCCATTGGAGGCGCTGGAAGCGGTGCTGGCTGCGGCGCGTGAAGGATCGTTCTCGAAAGCTGCGGAGGAACTCGGCATCACCCATGGTGCCGTCAGCCGGCGTGTGGCGCTGGTCGAGACTTGGATCGGCCAACGCATCTTCGAGCGACATGGGCGCGGCGTCCGCGCGACGCCGGCGTGCCACGCCTTTCTGCTGCAGATCGAGCGCGCCAGCGCCATTCTCCATGACAGCCGCAGCCTCGTCTCCACTGGTGCCAGCCTGGAGACGGTGCGCGTCGGCGTCGTGCCCTCCTTTGCCCGCATGTGGTTGTTTCCCCACCTGGGAGCCCTTGAGGGCGCGCCGGCAGACCTGCGTGTCGAAGCCGATGTCGACGAACGATTCATGACTCTGTCGGAGGCCCGTGTGGCCATCCGCTACGGCATGGGTGATTGGCCCGGCGTCACGTCGAGGCCGCTGTTTCGCGAATGGGCAGTGCCTGTTGCCAGCCGGACGATCGCCAGCGAATTGTCGAGCCACGACGACCCGGAACGTTTGCTGGCCTGGCCGCTCCTGCACGATGCATCGGCCGGCAATTGGACCGGCTGGCTGGGCCGTTCCGGGGTTTTTTATCAGCCGCGCGAGCAGGACCGGTTCTTTTCCGCCTACGATCTGACCCTGCAGGCCGCCGCAGCCGGCAGGGGGATCGCCTTGCTGCGCGTTCCCTATGGACGGGCGATGGCGCGGGCGCTCGACCTGGTTCCCATGTCGGGATTGCGTGTGCTCATGTCGAAGCGGTTTCACCTGCTGACGGGCACAGCGACACAGACCGCGGGCGTCGGGAGGTTCTGCGCTCGAATCCTGGCCCTGATGGCACTGTATGATGACCCGGCGGATGCCGGGATATTCTGAATCTGCGCATAGGCCCATCGTTGCGCCGGAACGCCCGGTGAGACATTGCTGTGACCAGAGGTCACATGGCGCTGCGCGCCTCGATCATGCGCTCGAACAGGGCTTGCGAGGCGCGCATGTCCTCCTTGCCGGAGCGGGCGATCAGTTCCTCGATCGTCAGCGGCTGCAGGGTGTGGACGATGCGGGCCGGCAATGTCCCCTTGCGGGCGATGAATATGGGCACGATGCGCGCCTCGGCCTTCAGCGCGATGCGCGCGACGGCGCGGAACAGCCGGAACGTCTTGGTGTCGGGATCGGTCTCGTCGGGCAGGTAGACGGCGAGCCGGCCATTGCCCTTCAGCCGCCGCACCAGCCTGCGGCTGACGAAGACGTGGTGGGCGTTGAAGGCGATCGTGCGTCCGAGCGCCCGCCAGGGCTCGAGCAGATGCGAGCTGGCCGAAGCCTCGTCGAGGATGTGCAATGTGTCGTCGGGCAGCAGCGACAGCATCAGCGCCGGGTCGAGGCGGGTCCGGTGCCAGACCACATAGATCACCGGCGCCGGCGCCTTGCGCGCTGTGTCGATTTCACGGTCGCTGACGCGAAACAGCAGCTTTAGCGGTGCGTAGAGCGCCGCCTGATGGAAATTCAGCCCGCGGCGGAATTGCACCAGGCCGGCCGCCGTCGCCCAAAGCGCAACACACACCAGAACGACTTCAATGACCAGAATCATGCCGCGTCTCCCAGCCGCATGGCGTGCCCGCTCTCAACGAGCGACGGAACAGCCAGCATTGCCAATCCAGGCACGGCATCCGCGATGCGTGGGCCCTCTCCGAGACCCGTGCCATAGCCCCCCGGGGTGCGGCATCCAGCTGCCGCTGCCGCGTGAAAGGTAACGAAAGGGACCGGAAGGTCAATCGCCATTGCCGTGCCATGGGCCTGGCGACGGGTCATGCCGTGGGCCAGGCTGTGGAAAGCGTGCCGGGGCAACCGCGCTATGCCGGCATCTGATAGCGGGTGAAGCGGTCCTGCTTCACGTCGAAGATCAGTCCGGTCTCGGTCAGATCGGGGCTCGCCAGCGGCAAGATGCGCGCCGCCACCTCTGATGGGTGGGGCAGGGTGGCCGGGTCCTCGCCAGGCATCGCCAGCGCCCGCATGGCGGTGCGCGTGGCGCCGGGATTCACCGCGTTGACGCGCAGCGCCATGTTCTTGGTCTCGTCGGCCCAGGAGCGCGCCATCGCCTCGACCGCCGCCTTGGACGCCGCATAGGGGCCCCAGAAGGCGCGCGCCGAATGGGCGGCACCCGACGACAGGACGATGGCGCGGCCCGCGTCGGAGGCGCGCAGCAGCGGATCGACGGTGCGGATCAGTCGCCAGGTGCCGGTGACGTTGATCGCCATCACCTTGTCGAACACCTTGGCCTCCACATGGCCAAGCGGCGCGATGACGCCCAGTATGCCCGCATTGGCGACCAGGACGTCGAGCTTGCCCCAGCGCTCGTGGATCGCCGCGCCGATGCGGTCGATGCCGGCCATGTCGGTCAGGTCGAGCGGTACCAGTGTCGCGTCGCCGCCGGCCGCCCGGATCTCGTCGTCAAGCTCCTCGAGCCCGCCGACCGTGCGCGCCACGGCGATGACGTGTGCGCCGGCGGCCGCCAGTTCCTTGGCGAGGAAATAGCCGATGCCGCGCGAAGCGCCGGTGACCAGCGCCAGCCGGCCCTGCAAATTGGGTTTTCTGTCTGTCATTGACCGCCTGCGGCAAGAAGGGAGAGCGTGCGCACATTGTCGGCGCCTTCGTGGTCGGTCAGCCGCGTCGGATAGTCCTTGGTGAAGCAGGCATCGCAATATTGCGGCTGGTCGTTGTTGCGCGCCGCCTCGCCGACGGCGCGGTAGAGCCCGTCAATGGTCAGGAAGGCCAGCGAATCGACGCGGATGAACTCGGCCATCTCCTCGATGGTCATGCGCGAGGCAAGCAGCTTGGCCGCCTCCGGCGTATCGACGCCGTAGAAGCACGAGGCGCGCGTCGGCGGCGAGGCGATGCGCATATGCACCTCCGTCGCACCCGCTTCGCGCACCATCTGGACGATCTTCTGGCTGGTCGTGCCGCGGACGATGGAATCGTCGACCAGGATCACCCGCTTGCCCTCGATGAAGCGGCGATTGGCGTTGTGCTTCAGCTTGACGCCCATGTGGCGGATGGAATCGGTCGGCTGGATGAAGGTCCGCCCCACATAGTGGTTGCGGATGATACCCAGCTCGAACGGCAACTTGGCCGCCTGCGCGTAGCCGATGGCCGCCGGCGTTCCGGAATCGGGCACCGGCACGACGATGTCGGCCTCGACCGGCGTCTCGCGCGCCAACTCGGCGCCGATTTCCTTGCGTACCTCGTAGACATTGCGCCCCTCGACCGAGGAATCGGGCCGGGCGAAATAGACATATTCGAAGATGCAGAAGCGCGATTTTGGCGCGGCATCGAACGGGAACAGGCTCTCGATGCCCGTTTCGGTCACCACCACCATCTCGCCGGGCTTCAAGTCGCGCACGTAGCGCGCGCCGATGATGTCGAGTGCGCAGGTCTCCGAGGCGAGGATATAGGCGCCGTCGAGGTCACCCAGAACCAGCGGGCGAATGCCGAGCGGGTCGCGGCAGCCGATCATCTTCTTCGACGTCAGCGCGACGATGGAGAAGGCGCCCTCGATCTGCCGCACTGCGTCGATGAAGCGCGCATTGGTGTCGCGCTCCTTGCTGGTCGCGACGAGATGCAGGACGGTTTCAGTGTCGGAGGTGGACGAGAAGATCGCCCCCTGTTTCTGCAGCTTGCGCTGCACGGTCATGGCGTTGGTGATGTTGCCGTTGTGGGCGATGGCCAGCCCGCCCTCGGCCAGTTCGGCGAAGAAGGGCTGCACGTTGCGCAGGCCCGAGCCGCCGGTGGTGGCATAGCGCGTGTGGCCGATCGAGCGGCTGCCCTGCAGCCTGGCGATCACCGCCGGCTTGGTGAACGTGTCGCCGATCAGGCCGATATGCCGTTCGACATGGAACTGGCTGCCGTCGAAGGAGACGATGCCGGCGGCCTCCTGGCCGCGATGCTGCAGCGCGTGCAGGCCAAGCGTGACGATGGCGGCCGCGTCCGTCCGGCCGAAAATGCCGAACACGCCGCATTCGTCGTGAAAATGATCGTCGGCTTCGCCCGCGAGGGGCAAATCGTCGTCCTGTGCCATTTCCAAGGTCGCCCTTTCATCCGCATCGCTTGCTGGCGCCGTGATGGCCCCTAAGGCATGATGCGCTTCCATAGCCTACGGCGCCACGTCAGCGTCGCGAAGACGTGTGGCGCCGTAATATCCCAGACGGCCGCCGCCGTCAGTTGCTCGTTTCGCCCTCGCTCGACACGCCATCCGAGAGGCGGTCGAAAACCGAGTTTTCCGGATCGTCCGGAAGCATGCCCTGCAGCCACTGGCCGACGCCATCGAGCAGGGGACGCGATTTGGCCTCGGCGATCCAGCCCGGCGGGTTGCTGCCGAGCAGCCAGTTGAGGAACAACAGGGCCACCGCGACCACCAGGACGCCGCGCGCCGCGCCATAAAGGAAGCCGAGCGTCCGATCGAGTGCGCCGACGCGCGAATCGATGATGAAGTCGGCAATCTTCATGGTGACGATCGTCACGATGATCAGCGCGACGAAGAACACCGCCGCCGCCGCCGCCGCAACGGCCAGCATGTCATTGCTGATATAGGGCTTTACATAGGGCAAAACCAGCGGGTGGAAGAAATAGGCCGCCGCCGCCGCCGCCGCCCAGGAGGCGATCGACAGGACTTCGCGGGAAAACCCGCGCACCATGGCCAGCATGGCCGAGACGAGTGTGAAGCCGACGAGAATTCCGTCAAGCAGCGTGATTGGCATTGTCACCCCTACTCCTTTGGCGGTTAGGATGCCCCCGCAAGGTCAGTTTCATCGGTTCCGGGCCACTGTGTGCGCCAATCGTTTCCATCATGCCGCCTTGGAGCCCGCGATGCGCGCCACCAGGTCGGCGAGTGCCTCCGGTCGCGCGGCCCGCATGGCGATCGCGCCATTGCCGTCCTCATTGCCCGGCGGCATCACCGCCTGGCCGAAGCCGAGTTTTTCGGCTTCCTTGAGACGGCTGGTCGCGTGCGCAACGGGTCTCACCGCGCCCGAAAGGCTGATCTCGCCGAAATAGACGCAATCGGCGGGCAGGGCAAGCCCGGTCATCGAGGAGACGAGCGCCGCGGCCACCGCCAGGTCGGCGGCGGGTTCGGTGATGCGATAGCCGCCGGCAACGTTGAGATAGACGTCATGGCTGGCGAAGCGCACCCCGCAATGGGCCTCCAGAACGGCAAGAATCATGGAAAGCCTGGCTGAATCCCAGCCAACCACCGCGCGTCGCGGTGTGCCCAGCGGCGAGGGGGCGACCAGCGCCTGGATTTCCACAAGAACCGGCCGCGTTCCCTCCATGCCGGCGAAGACGGCGGCGCCGGGTGCCTTGGTGCTGCGCTCGCCGAGGAACAGTTCGGACGGATTCGACACTTCGCGCAGGCCCTTGTCGCCCATTTCGAAGACGCCGATCTCGTCGGTCGGACCGAATCGGTTCTTCACCGTGCGCAGGATGCGGTAATGGTGGCCGCCTTCGCCCTCGAAATAGAGAACGGCATCGACCATGTGCTCGACGACGCGCGGACCGGCGATCTGGCCTTCCTTGGTGACGTGGCCGACGAGCACGATCGCCGCGCCCGTCGACTTGGCGTAGCGGATCATCTGCTGGGCGGAGGCGCGCACCTGGGTCACCGTTCCCGGCGCCGATTCGGCCATGTCGGTCCACAAGGTCTGGATCGAATCGAGGATCACCAGGTCCGGCCGCTTGCCGTCCTCGATGGTCGCCAGAATGTCTTCCACATTGGTTTCGGCGGCGAGTTCCACGGGCAGATGCGCCACGCCGAGGCGCTGCGCGCGCAGGCGGATCTGTGCCACCGCCTCCTCGCCCGAGACGTAGACGATGCGGTGCCCGCGCGCCGCAAGTGCGGCTGCCGCCTGGGTCAGAAGCGTCGATTTGCCGATGCCGGGGTCGCCGCCGACCAGCAGCGCCGAGCCGCGCACGAAGCCGCCGCCCGTCACCCGATCCAGTTCGCCGATGCCCGTCATGATGCGCGGCGCGTCCTCGATCTCGCCCGACAGCGTCGTCAGCGCCACGGCGCGGCCCTTGCGCGCCTTTCGCCCGGTTTGCGGCCCCGAGCCGATGCCGCTCGACGTGCCTTCCTCGATCAGCGTGTTCCACTCGCCGCAGCCATCGCATTTGCCAGCCCAGCGCGCATGAACGGTGCCGCAATTCTGGCAGATGAACTGGGCGCGCGCGCGCGCCATCAGGCGGGCGCTCCCGAATACAGGTAATGGCGGTGATAGCGTCGGCCGAGCGCCGTCAGAAGCTCATAGGCGATGGTGCCGGCGGCGGAAGCGACCTCGTCGATCGGCATATTGTCGCCGAACAGCTCGATGAAATCGCCGACTTTCAGCGTGTCCGGGCCGAGTGCCGTGACGTCGAACAGAGTAAGATCCATCGTCACGCGGCCGATCACCGGCACGCGCTGGCCGGCGATGAAACCCGCCGCGCCTTCGGCCAGGCTCCGGCGCAGCGGCACCCCGGCGCCGGAGGCGGCACGGTGGTAGCCGTCCGCATAGCCCGTCGCCGCTACGGCGACCAGCGTGTCGCGCGTCACGGGGGTGGCGCCATAGCTGACCGTTTGCCCCGCCCGCACCTGGCGCAATTGCGCAATGCGCGCCTCGGCGGTCACCACCGCATGCATCGGGTTGGCCACGCCGCCCACGGGCGCGCCGCCATAAAGGGCAATGCCTGGCCTGGTCATGTCGCACAGGAATCCGCCGCCGAGAAAGATGCCGGCGGAGTTGGCCAGGCTTGATTCGGATTCTGGGAAAAGCGCGCTAAGCACCTGAAAGGACTTCAGTTGCTGCCGGTTCATCGGATGGTCGGCCGTGTCGGCGCAAGCCAGATGGCTGATCACCAGGCGCGGCGTGAGCGCACCGGTCAGCGCGTTCTCCTGCGCCAGGATGCGCGTCCGCTCGGCTGTCAGGCCGAGCCTGTTCATGCCGGTCTCCACATGCAGGGCGCAAGGGCGCGGTTCCTCGCCGTCGTCCCAGCCATGCGCCTCCCAGATGGAAAGGTCGGCTTGCGAATTGAGCACCGGCAACAGCCGCCCCTCGCGATAGAAGGCGGCGGCCTCGGGGCTGAACAGGCCGTTGAAAACGTATATTTCCGCCGCCGGCGCGGCCTGTCGCACGGCCAGGCCCTCTTCCGGCAGCGCGACGAAGAAGCGCCGGCAGCCGGCGGCGGTGAGTGCGCGCACCACCGGGGCGGTTCCCAGGCCATAGGCATCGGCCTTGACGACGGCGGCAGCCTCCGCCGGCGTCGAGTGCTCGGCCAAAAGGCGGTAATTGGCGACGAGCGCATCGAGGTCGATCGTCAGGCGTCCGCCGGCCACCCGCGGGTCACCGCCAGCCATCGTCAAAGCTTGCAAATCGCTCACGGCGCTACTCGAAACGTTCCGGCAGCCGGTCTTCCTCGGCAAGATCGGAGAACCGCGTGAACTCGCCATGGAACGCAAGGCCGACCGTGCCCGTCGGGCCGTGGCGCTGCTTGGCGATGATCACCTCGGCCTTGCCGCGCATCTCGTTCATCTCGGCTTCCCATTTGATGTATTCCTCGGTGCCGGGCTTCGGCTCCTTGTTCTTCAGATAGTACTCTTCGCGGTAGACGAAAAGCACCACGTCGGCGTCCTGCTCGATGGAGCCCGATTCGCGCAGGTCCGAGAGCTGCGGGCGCTTGTCCTCGCGGCTCTCCACCTGGCGCGAAAGCTGGGACAGGGCGATGATCGGCGTCGACAGCTCTTTCGCCAGCGCCTTCAGGCCGGTGGTGATCTCGGTGATTTCCTGCACGCGGTTCTGCTGCGACTTGGCCGAGGAACCCTGCATCAGCTGCACATAGTCGATGACGATGACGTCGAGGCCGCGCTGGCGCTTGAGGCGGCGCGCGCGCGCTGCAAGCTGGGCAATCGAGATACCGCCCGTCTGGTCGATGAACAGCGGAACCTTCTGCACCATCTGGGCGCAGGCGACGAGTTTTTCGAAATCCGTCTCGGTGATCTCGCCGCGCCTGATCTTCGAGGAGGGAATTTCCGTCTGCTCGGAAATGATACGCGTGGCCAGCTGCTCGGACGACATTTCCAGCGAGAAGAAGCCGACCACGCCGCCATTGCCGGCGGCGAACGAGCCATCGGCCTGCTGCACCGGCTCGTAGGCGCCGGCGATGTTGAACGCGATGTTGGTGGCCAGCGACGTCTTGCCCATGCCCGGACGTCCGGCCAGGATGATCAGATCCGAAGGCTGCAGCCCGCCCATCCGCTTGTCGAGGTCGCGCAGGCCGGTCGAGACGCCCGACAGGTGCCCATCGCGCATGAAGGCGGCGTTGGCCATGTCGACGGCGATCTTGGTGGCGTCGCCGAAACTCTCGAACCCGCCATCGTAGCGGCCGGTTTCAGCCAGCTCGAACAGACGCCGTTCGGCGTCCTCGATCTGCGATTGCGGCGCCATGTCGACGGGCGCGTCATAGGCGATGTTGACCATGTCCTCGCCGACCGTGATCAGCGCTCGGCGGATGGCCAGATCGTAGATGGCGCGGCCGTAATCGGACGCGTTGATGATGGTCACGGCTTCCGCCGCCAGCCGCGCCAGATATTGCGCGACGGTGAGTTCGCCGACCTTCTCGTCGGCCGGCAGGAAGGTCTTGATGGTGACGGGGTTGGCCGTCTTGCCCATGCGGATCAGCTCGCCCGCCACCTCGAAGATCTTGCGGTGCAGCGGCTCGTAGAAATGAACCGGCTTGAGGAAGTCCGAAACCCGGTAGAGCGCATCGTTGTTGACCAGGATCGCGCCGAGCAGGGCCTGCTCGGCTTCGATGTTGTTGGGCGCTTCGCGATAAAGCCGCGTTTCGGCGACTTCGAGCTTTCGGGCTGCTTCTGCCATCTGGATTCTTATCCGTCGTTCCGGTGCGTTGCGGTGATCTGCGCCCGGACCAACTAAAGACATGACTGTCCCGGCACCCCCTCATCTGTCCTAGACGCTACGGAGCGGCAGCGGGAAAGAACACGCAGCGAAACACACGCTATCCACTGCTATCCACCGCAGGAATGTCACAGCGTCTGGAAAACCAGAGCGGGGGAGATGATTCGCTTGACAGCGAATCACCTCATCATGCCGATTATATTCCTATTCCGCCGCCTGCGTGAACTTGCCGGGCCGCTTCGGGCCGGCAAGCCGCTTTTCGGTCTCGCCGATATAGTCGCGCGTCATCGGCAGGGTCTGGCGCTTCTTGGTCAGCTGAACCTGGAACACGACCATTTCCTGCCAGCGGAAGGAGGCTTCCGAGCCGGCGAGATAGAATTCCCACATCCGGGCGAAGCGCTCGTCGTAGATTTCCACCGCCTTGGCGCGGTTCTTCTGGAACCGCTCCTGCCAGTGCTTCAGCGTGTCGGCATAGTGCAGCCGGAGGATTTCCACATCGGTGACGATCAGGCCGGATTTTTCGATCGCCGGCATCATCTCCGACAGCGACGGGATGTAGCCGCCGGGGAAGATGTGTTTGCGGATGAAGGCGTTGGTCACCGACGGACCGGTCGAGCGGCCGATCGTGTGCAGCAGCATCACGCCGTCATCGGCCAGAAGCCTGGCGCTCTGATTGAAGAAAGTGCGGTAGTGATTGATGCCCACATGCTCGAACATGCCCACCGAGACGATGCGGTCGAACGGGCCGCTCAGCGAGCGGTAATCGGCGATCTCGAAGCGCGCCTTGTCGGTAAGGCCGGCCTGCCGCGCCCGGTCGGTGGCGACCCGGTGTTGCTCTTGCGACAGCGTGACGCCGAGAACCTGCGCCCCGAGCTGGCTGGCCAGGTCGAGCCCCAGCCCGCCCCAGCCGGAGCCGATATCCAGCACCTTCTGCCCGGGCTTCAGCGCCAGCTTGGCGGCGATGTGGCGCTTCTTGGCGCGTTGGGCCTCTTCGAGAGACATCCCCGGCGTCTCGAAATAGGCGCAGGAGTACTGCATGTCCTCGTCGAGAAAGAGCCGGTAGAGTTCCTCCGAAAGATCGTAGTGGCGATGAACGTTGCGCTTCGAACGGGCGGCCGTGTTGAATTGCTGCAGGCGGCGGAACGGATAGCGCAGGACCTCGCCGAGCCTGACGAAAAAGGCTTGCGTGCCGAGCTCGTCCATATTGTCGTAGGTCATCTGCAGGAGCGAGAGGACATCGCCTTCGATGATATCGACCTCGCCCTCCATATAGCGTTCCGGCACGGCCAGCATCGGATCGAGCGCGATGGCGCGTTCGGCTCTCTTGCTATGGATCACGATGTGAACATGCTCACCGGTCCCGTCGCCGAAACGGCGCGTTGCACCGGCAGGATCGGTGATGGACAGCGAGCCTTTGCGAAAAAGGCGGGAAACGAATCTCTCTAGCAACCAGTTCATCGCAGCACCCCCAAGAAAGTCGCGGGAGGTTGCAATTATGGAGCAAAATCAGGGCATTTGAAAAGAGGCCAGAATTAGCCGGTGCTTTGACCAGGTCACACTTCTTGCCATTTCATGACATGCCGGTTCTGTTTTTTCCCCGAAGACGGGGATTTGCAAACTGGCATCAATTAAAGCAACAGGACCATGTAATTTTTTGAACTGTTTGCACCCGCGCACGACGGCCAGCCGCCGACGCCCGGCAAGTGAAAGGGCCGGACGTTTCCATCCGGCCCTCAAGTCTTTTCGATTTTCTTGGGATTCATTAAGAAAACCAATTGGATAGGGGTTCAGCCGGGCGCTACGAAGACGCCCGGTCCGGAAATCCGTCTATCTCAGGCTTCTTCGTCCGTCGGCTCTTCGGCGTCCGCCTCGGCGCGCTCGTCAAGTTCATCGCCTTCGGCATTCGGATCGAAGAAGGCGTCCGGGCGGGCGCTGTCGTTGATGTCGTCGCCATAGATCGCCTCGGCCGAATCGAGCGTTTCGCCGCGCGCCTGGCGCTCGGCTTCGTCGGCCGAACGCGCCACGTTCATGGTCACGGTGACCTCGACGTCGGCATGCAGGGCGATTGCCACGTTGATCAGACCGATGGTCTTGATCGGCTGGTTGAGCTCGACCTGGTTGCGGCCGATCTTGAAGCCGTCCGCGCCCAGCGCCTCGACGATGTCGCGCGCCGACACGGAACCGTAAAGCTGGCCGGTCTCGGCGGCCGAACGGACGACGATGAAGGTCTTGCCGTCAAGCTTCTCGGCAACGCCCTGCGCCTCGGACTTCTGCTCGAGGTTGCGTGCTTCCAGCTCGACGCGCTGGGATTCGAATTTCTTGCGGTTGGCTTCGTTGGCGCGCAGCGCCTTGCCCTTCGGCAGAAGGAAGTTGCGGGCGAACCCGTCCTTGACCTTCACGACCTCGCCCATCTGGCCCAGTCGTGCAATGCGTTCGAGAAGAATGACGTCCATCGTTTCTGTCCTTTGTCATCGGCAGATGCCGGAAAGATTGAAGGCAGGTCAGAAACGGATGCCGCACCGGCGGCCTGGTTCGCTGTCCTGCCGCTCGTGGTCTGACCGAAACGGATGGTATCCATCCGTTTCGATAAGTCAGCCCACAAGCTATTGATCTGGTGGTGCGATCCCAACAGATGGGTGCCATCTGTTGGGATCGCACCACCAGGCAGTTAGGGACCATCTGGTCCCAACTCGGGATTTGAAGAACCTCGTCCGCGCCCGCCGCGGGGAGGGGGCGGGCGGAAAACCGCCCGCGCCGAACCTTACTTCACGACGTAGGGCAAGAGGCCCAGGAAGCGGGCGCGCTTGATGGCCTTGGCCAGTTCGCGCTGCTTCTTCTGGCTGACGGCCGTTATGCGCGACGGCACGATCTTGCCACGCTCGGAAATATAGCGCTGCAGGAGCTTGACGTCCTTGTAGTCGATCTTCGGAGCGTTGGCGCCGGAGAACGGGCAGGTTTTGCGGCGGCGGTGAAACGGGCGCCGCGTCGGGATCTGGTTGATGTCGACCATTATTCGCCACCCTCATTGCTGTCGCGGTCACGGCGCGGGCCGCGGTCGTCACGGTCGCGGCGCGGGCCACGATCGTCCGAATCACGGCGCGGGCCGCGGTCGTCGCGGTCGCGACGCGGGCCACGATCACCGCGATCGCCACGGTCGTCGCGGCGCTGCATCATCGCCGACGGGCCTTCCTCATGCGCATCGACGCGCACGGTCATGAAGCGCAGAATGTCTTCCGACAGCCCCATCTGGCGCTCGACTTCCTTGACGGCGTCCGCCGGGGAATCGATGTCCATCAGCATGAAATAAGCCTTGCGGTTCTTGTTGATCCGGTAGGCGAGGGACTTCTGTCCCCAGTTCTCGACCCTGCCGACGGAACCGCCGCCCGCTTCGATCACACCCTTGTACTGTTCCACAAGGGCGTCGACCTGCTGCGGCGAGAGATCCTGCCGGGCAAGGAACACATGTTCGTAAAGTGCCATTGTCTTGCCTTTCTTCAGTTCATGTCGCACCGGACCCCAACGGCAAAAGCCTCTGCGACCTCCCTGTCCGGATATTCGGGAAGAAAGGCGCAAGTTGGTGACGGTCGAGAGCGGAGACACGGGAGGCGGAGGAACTTGTCCTCGCAACACGCGCCCATGTGGCGCGCGGCCCTCCGTTCAGCCCCCAGCTGGGACCGGCAGACCGCGCGCTTATACAGGGTTTTGCGACGGATGCAAGCGAGCCCGCCATGCCTTCAAGTCTTCAGCCGGTATCCCGTCTTGAAGATCCACCAGACGATCGTCAGGCAGAGCGCCAGAAACGCCAGGATCATGGCGATGCTGATCTCGATGCTGACATCGGCGGTCTCATAGAAACTCCAGCGGAAGCCGCTGATGAGATAGAGGACGGGGTTGGCGAGCGTCACCTTCTGCCAGAACTCCGGCAGCATGTCGATCGAGTAGAACGCCCCGCCGAGGAACACCAGCGGCGTGATGATCAAAAGCGGGATGAGCTGCAGCTTCTCGAAATTGTCGGCCCAGATGCCGATGATGAAGCCGAACAGGCTGAACGTCACCGCCGTCATCACGAGGAAGAACAGCATCCAGACGGGATGGCGAATCTCGATCGGCACGAACAGATGCGCCGTCGCCAGGATGATCAGGCCGAGAATCAGCGATTTCGTCGCCGCCGCCCCGACATAGCCGAGAACGATTTCCAGGAACGAGATCGGCGCCGAGAGCACCTCGTAGATGGTGCCGACGAATTTTGGAAAATAGATGCCGAAGGAGGCGTTTGAGATCGAGTTCTGCAACAGCGTCAGCATCATCAGGCCGGGCACGATGAACGCGCCGTATTCGATGCCCTCGACCGTCTCGATGCGTGAACCGATGGCCGCGCCGAAGACGATGAAATAGAGCGAGGTGGACAGGACCGGCGAGATGACGCTTTGCAGCAGGGTGCGCTTCATGCGCGCCATCTCGAACAGGTAGATGGATTTTACAGCCTCGAAGTTCACTGGTTTTCCTCCACGACAAGGCTGACGAAGATGTCTTCGAGCGAGCGTTGTTCGGTGTCGAGATCCTTGACGGTGATGCCGGCGCCGGCGAGCGCCGAAAGCAGCGAGGCAATGCCCGTCCGCTTGGCCTGGGTGTCGTAGTGATAGGTGATGCGCTCGCCGCCATCGGCAAGCTCGAGCGCGTAGCCGGACAAATCGCCGGGAAGCGCTTCCAGCGGTTGCTGCAGTTCCAGCGTCAGCTGTTTCTGGCCGAGCTTGCGCATCAGCTCGGCCTTGTCCTCGACAAGCAGGAGCCGCCCCTTGTTGATGACGCCGACCCGATCGGCGATCTCCTCCGCCTCCTCGATGTAGTGGGTGGTCAGGATGATCGTCACGCCGGTGTCGCGCAGCCGCTTGACCAACCGCCACATATCCTTGCGCAGCTCCACGTCGACACCCGCCGTCGGCTCGTCGAGAAACAGGATGCGCGGCTCGTGCGCCAGGGCCTTGGCGATCATGACACGGCGCTTCATGCCGCCCGAGAGCGCCATGATCTGGCTGTCCTTCTTGTCATAGAGGGACAGATCGCGCAGGATCTGCTCGACCAGCGCCGGCGCCGGCTTCTTGCCGAACAGCCCGCGGCTGTAGCTGACCGTCGCCCACACCGTCTCGAAGGTTTCGGTATGCAGTTCCTGCGGAACCAGGCCGATGAGCTGACGTGCCTGGCGGAAATTCTGCACGATGTCGTTGCCCTCGACCGTCACTGTGCCGGTTGAGGGCTTGACCAGGCCGCAGACGATGGAGATCAACGTCGTCTTGCCGGCCCCGTTCGGGCCGAGCAGCGCCAGGATTTCACCCCGGCGAATGTCGAGATCGACCGCGTCCAGCGCCGTCAGGCCCGTATCGTAGGTTTTCGATAGATTCTTGATGGAAAGAGCGTTCGTCATGGAAGTGGGTCCGTGATGTCGGGAGCGCCCGCATGAGCTGGGCTCTGTAACGCGAAGGAATTTTGCTTGTGAAACCAGCGGAACTGGAATGAGCCGCGCTCATATAAGCAAAAGACGCCCTGCTTGCCAGCAAACCGACATGGCCGCTGACATTTCCTGACATACGAGGGGTGCCGACACAACGAAGGGTGTTTGTCGAAGACGCTCAGTTGTTCTCCGGATCGGTCTCCGCTGCGGTGGCGAGTTGCGCCGTGCGGACGGTGACGAACAGGGTCGGCACGCCGAAGGCCACCGAAAGGCCGATCTCGCCCGAGCGTTTCAGGCCGAGCAGCCCGGAAATCCCCCACACGGCGGCTGCGGATGCCACCGCCACTTCCGTCGAGATGAACAACGTCACCGCGATGATGCCCAGCATCTGCGCCGGTGTTGCGCGGCGTCTGCGCCGTTTCTGACCCGAAGTGCCGGCCGCCGTCAGCTCCTGATGAACCATTTTGAAAATCCTGATCGAGAAATGCTTCCTGGAAACCCCCGCCGGAAACGGCGTGGAACAGGCGAACCACTCACCCCGATTGTGGATTTTTCATGTCCGAGCGTACGGGCCGGGCCGGGAGGCGCGCATTGGGCCAAAAGGCTTGACGGGCCGGGTATGTTGCGTCACCAGATGCGCCCGGTAGTTCAATGAATCCGGGAGACTTGGCGATGAGCATCGCTTTCACCTTTCCAGGCCAGGGCAGCCAGGCCGTCGGCATGGGCCGCGATCTGGCCGAGGCGTTTCCAGAAGCGCGCGCCGTGTTCGAGGAAGTGGACGATGCGCTCGGACAAAAGCTGTCGCGGATCATCTGGGAAGGACCCGAGGACGATCTGACGCTGACGGCCAACGCCCAGCCGGCGCTGATGGCCGTCTCCATCGCCGTCATGCGCGTGCTGGAGAAGGGGGGCCTGTCGCTGACCGACAAAGTCGCCTATGTCGCCGGCCATTCGCTCGGCGAATATTCGGCCCTGTGCGCCGCCGGCACGTTCTCGCTCGCCGATGCGGCGCGGCTCCTGCGCATTCGCGGCAACGCCATGCAGGCGGCGGTTCCCGTCGGCCAGGGCGCCATGGCGGCGATCATCGGCCTGGAGGCGGAGGACGTCGAGGCCGTTTGCGCCAAGGCGGGCAAGGGCTCGGTCTGCCAGATCGCCAATGACAATGGCGGCGGGCAGCTCGTCATCTCCGGCGCCAGGGAGGCGGTCGAGGCGGCGGCCAAGCTGGCCTCCGAGATGGGGGCCAAGCGCGCCATCATGCTGCCGGTCTCGGCCCCCTTTCATTCGGCGCTGATGCAGCCTGCTGCCGATGCCATGGGCGACGCCCTGGCCGATGTGGCCAAGCGCGTGCCCGCCGTGCCCGTCGTCGCCAACGTCACGGTCACCCCGCTGTCCGATCCCGACGAGATCGCCGCGCGACTGGTGGAACAGGTAACGGGCCGCGTGCGCTGGCGCGAGACCATCATCTGGTTCGGCGATAACGGCGTGGAGACCCTATACGAGATCGGCTCGGGCAAGGTCCTTTCCGGCCTGGCCCGGCGCATCAACCGTGATCTTGGCGCCATATCGGTCGGTACGCCCGCCGACATCGACACGATGATGAAGGCGCTTGGCTGAGGATTGCGAAGGCAGGGACTTTCCCCGAGCGCCGAATGAGGCACATCGCCCGGTATTTTTGAGAAGGACAAAACCATGTTTGATCTGAGCGGCCGCAAGGCGCTGGTGACCGGAGCCTCCGGCGGCATCGGCGAGGCCATCGCCCGCATTCTTCACGCCCAGGGCGCCACGGTCGGCCTGCACGGCACGCGCGTGGAAAAGCTGGAGGCGCTGGCCGGCGACCTCGGCGAGCGGGTGAAGCTGTTTCCAGCGAACCTGTCCGACCGCAATGAAGTCAAGCAATTGGCCGAAAAGGCGGAATCGGAACTCGAAGGCGTCGACATCCTGGTCAACAATGCCGGCATCACCCGCGACGGCCTGTTCGTGCGCATGAACGATGCCGATTGGGACGCGGTTCTGGAGGTCAATCTGACCTCGGTCTTTCGCCTGACCCGCGAGCTGACGCACCCGATGATGCGCCGCCGCTTCGGCCGCATCATCAACATCACCTCCGTGGTCGGCGTGACCGGCAATCCCGGCCAGGCCAATTACTGCGCCTCCAAGGCCGGCATGATAGGCTTCTCCAAATCGCTCGCCCAGGAAATCGCCAGCCGGTCGATCACCGTCAACTGCGTGGCGCCGGGCTTCATCGAATCGGCCATGACCGACAAGCTCAACGACAAGCAGCGCGACGCCATCATGGGCGCCATCCCCATGAAGCGCATGGGCACCGGCGCCGAAGTCGCTTCCGCCGTCGCCTATCTGGCAACGAACGAGGCGGCCTACATCACAGGCCAGACCATTCATGTGAATGGCGGCATGGCGATGATCTGAATGGAAGGGCGGGCCGGCTTCTTATCCACATGGCGTCGACACCCGAAAGGGCATTAACGCTTGGCGTGTGCTGCGAAATCATGATATGCGCCCGCCCGACATGGTTCCGTACCGGGCGGCATGGTCCGACCGGGATAAGGTCGGGATCGAGCATGTCCCGGAAGGAACGGAAGGGGGCTGGGTGACGGCGTTGCCGCTGCCCCGGTCATCATTTCAGCTTGATTAGCTGCACTCCTGCGGCTAACGAAGATCGGAAATTCAGAAAGTCGAGGGTTCTCACATGAGCGATACTGCAGAGCGCGTTAAGAAAATCGTTGTCGAGCATCTGGGCGTCGAAGGCGAGAAGGTCGTCGAGGCGGCAAGCTTCATCGACGATCTCGGCGCCGACAGCCTCGACACGGTCGAGCTGGTCATGGCGTTCGAGGAAGAGTTCGGCGTCGAGATTCCCGACGATGCGGCCGAGACGATCCTCACCGTCGGCGACGCGGTGAAGTACATCGACAAGGCGACCGCCTGACGCCATCCGGCGTTTTCGTTCCAGGCATTTGCCAAGGCGGATAATCAGCATATGAGACGCGTCGTCGTCACCGGCATGGGCCTTCTTTCACCTTTCGGCCTCGGGGTTGAGCACGGGTGGAAGAGCCTGCTTTCTGGCAAGAGCGCGGCCACGCGCATCGACCGTTTCGAGGTCGATGACCTGCCGTGCAAGATTGCCAACATGGTCCCGCGCGGCGAAGGCGAGGGCGCCTTCAACGTCGACGCCTTCCTGGAGCCGCGCGAACAGCGCAAGATCGGCGAATTCATTGCCTATGGCATCGCCGCCGCCGATCAGGCGCTGGAGGATTCCGGCTGGACGCCGCAAACCGAAGATGAGAAATACGCCACGGGCGTGCTGATCGGCTCGGGCATTGGCGGCATTGAAGGCATTGCCGAAAACGCGCTGATTCTACAGGAACGCGGCCCGCGCCGCATCAGCCCCTTCTTCATTCCCGGCAACATCATCAATCTGGTCTCTGGTCAGGTGTCGATCCGCCATGGGCTGAAGGGGCCGAACCATGCCGTGGTCACCGCCTGTTCGACGGGGGCGCATGCCATCGGCGATGCGGCACGGCTGATCATGCTGGGCGATGCGGACGTGATGCTGGCGGGCGGTGCGGAAGCACCGATCACGCGCCTGTCGATTGCCGGCTTCTCCGCCTGCAAGGCGCTGTCCACCGGCTTCAACGACACGCCTGAAAAGGCCTCCCGCCCCTATGACCGCGACCGCGACGGTTTCGTCATGGGCGAGGGCGCCGGCGTCGTCGTGCTTGAGGAACTGGAGCATGCCAAGGCGCGTGGCGCGAAGATCTACGCCGAAGTGGTCGGCTATGGCCTGACGGGCGACGCCTATCACATCACGGCGCCCGCCGAGGATGGCGACGGCGCCTATCGCTGCATGAAGGCGGCGATCAAGCGTGCCGGCCTGACGCCGGCCGACATCGACTACATCAACGCCCACGGCACCTCGACCATGGCCGACGCGATCGAATTGCGGGCGGTCGAGCGGCTGCTCGGCGACGACGCCGGCAAGGTTTCCATGTCGTCGACCAAATCGTCCATCGGTCATCTTCTGGGCGCGGCCGGCGCGGCCGAGGCGATTTTCTCCATTCTCGCCATTCGCGACAATATCGCCCCGGCGACCATCAATCTGGACAATCCGCAGGTCGAGACGCCGATCGACCTGGTGCCGAACACGCCACGCCAGCGGCAGGTGGACGTTGCGCTGTCGAATTCCTTCGGTTTTGGCGGCACCAACGCATCTTTGGTCTTCCGGCGCTATACTGCGTGACACGAGCGGCCGAAACGGGCTTGCAGTTTTGCCATTTTCGCAATTCAGTCTCCCGGACGACGAATCGAGATGATGAACGGCAAGTTCGTTGCGGATGCGGAAGCTTCCGCGCCGGCTTGCGTGAAATGTGATGTTTAGAGCGCAACCCGCCGCAGACCGCGCGGTTGTGCAGGGAGCGATCCAGACACGATGACGGGCACTTCCGGCGAACAGGAAAATTTTGGCCGCCAGACCGGCGAACAGCGTGGCCGCGCCTTCAAACCGGCGAATCAGACGTTGCGGCCCGAGGCCGGAACGCCGCCGCCGCGCCGCTCACGGCGGGCGCGCAACCAGTTCATCGTGTTTTTGAACTTTGTCTTTTCATCGATCGTTTTCCTGATCGTCCTGGCCGGCATTGCCTTCTACTTCGGCAATCGCGAGTTTCACCAGCCGGGACCCGCGCGCTCGGCCGAGACGGTTCTCATCAAGCCGAACACCGGCGTGCGCGAGATCGCCAGCCTGCTCGAGCGCCAGGGCCTTATCAGCGATGCCCGCGTCTTTGTCATCGGACTGCGCGCCTATGGCGCCGACGGCCAGCTGAAGGCCGGCGAGTATGAGGTCAAGGCCGGCGCTTCCATGCATGAGATCATGGAATTGCTGAAGAGCGGCAGGTCGGTGCTCTACTCGCTGACCATTCCCGAAGGACAGACCGTCGAGCAGGTGTTCGAACGTATTCGCGACACGGCCGAGCTTTCCGGCGAACTGCCGGCCGAACTGCCGGCCGAGGGCAGCCTGGCCGCCGACACGCTGCGCTTCACGCGCGGCATGGACCGCACGCAGGTGGTCGCCAAGCTGACCGAGGATCAGCAGAAACTGGTTGATGGCATCTGGGAACGGCGCGACGCCGATCTGCCGATCAAGGACAAGGACGAGTTCGTCACGCTGGCCTCGATCGTCGAGAAGGAAACCGGCCGCGCCGACGAGCGGCCGCGCGTTGCCGCCGTCTTCATCAACCGGCTCCAGCGTGGCATGCGGCTGCAGTCGGACCCGACCATCATCTATGGCCTGTTCGGCGGCAAGGGGAAGCCATCGGACCGCCCGATCTACCGCTCCGATTTGGACAAGAAGACACCCTACAACACCTATCAGATCGACGGCCTGCCGCCGACGCCGATCGCCAATCCGGGGCGCGCGGCTCTCGAGGCTGTGGCCAACCCGTCGCAGACCGACGAGCTCTACTTCGTCGCCGACGGCACGGGCGGACACGTCTTCGCCAAGACGCTGAAAGAGCACAATGAGAACGTGGCGCGCTGGCGCGAAGTCGAGAAGAAGCGGCGCGCCGAGGAAGCCGCCGGAGAGGAAACCGGCGCCAATTGATCGGCACCGCTTCCAGAGCATTTTGCAGCCAGGTGGGGACATCTGACGTCCGCATAAGTGCGGAAACAATAAGACAGAGCGTCCTTGCGTAGCGTCCGGATGGACGCCGTCGCTCTAGAGCATTCTGCAGTCAGGTGGTTTCACCTGACGTCCGCATAAATGCGGAAAAACAATGAGATAGAGCGGGGCAACGTTTCCGTGAAACGATGAACCGCGCTAGTGCAACGCTTCAATCGAAATGAAAGCTTCGCATTCATTTCGATTGAAGCAAAGTTGCCCTAGATTCAATAATTTAGTGGCCTGCTTGTCCCAGTCCAAACCTATCGGTTTGGCTGGGGCAGGACACTAGGCAGGGGACAGCGATGGGCGAGCTTCACAGCATGACGGGTTTTGCGCGCGCGGCGCAGGACCATGAGGCGGGCGCCATTGCCTGGGAGATCAAATCCGTCAACGGACGCAACCTGGAAGCGCGCTTCCGGCTGCCGCCGGGCTTCGAGCGCATCGAACAGCCGGCCAAGCAACTTTTGCAGAAGCGGTTTTCGCGCGGCAACGTGCAGGCGTCCCTGACGCTGAGCCAGGGCGGCGCCTATCGCCGTCCGGTCGTCGATGAGGTTTTTCTCAAGGAGGTCGCCGAGCTCGCCGGCCGCCTGCAGGAACAATTCGGCGTGGCACCCGCCACTGCCGATGGGCTCCTGTCGCTGCGCGGCGTGCTCGATTATCCCGATCCCGTCGCCGACGATGCGACGCGTGAAGCACTCGACGCGGCGATCCTGTCTACGTTCGCCCGTGCGCTGGACGGGTTGGCGGAAGCCCGGCGTGGCGAGGGCATGGCATTGGCCGGCCTGCTGCTCGACCAGGTGGACCGCATAGAGGCCTTGACGCAGCGCGCCGAGGGCGACGCCTCGCGCACGCCCGACGCGATCCGCGCCCGTCTGCAGGAGCAAATTGCCCGCGTGATGGAGGCGACCACGGGGTTCGATGAGGCCCGCCTGCACATGGAGGCGGCGATGCTGGCGGCCAAGGCCGACATCCGCGAGGAGATCGACCGGCTCAACACGCATGTCGCCGCGGCGCGCGCGATGCTCGCCGCGGGCGGCGCCATCGGCCGCAAGCTCGATTTCCTCGGCCAGGAGTTCAACCGCGAAGCCAACACGCTGTGCTCGAAATCCAATGCCGGTTCCGTCACCGCCATCGGCCTGGAACTGAAGACGGTGGTCGATCAGTTTCGCGAGCAGGTGCAGAATCTGGAGTAGAGAACATGGCATCCGACCCTTCCTTCTCCATGTCCGACACGATCGCCCGCCGCGGCCTGATGCTGGTCCTGTCGTCGCCTTCGGGCGCCGGCAAGTCGACCATTGCCCGGACCCTGATGGCCCAGGTGCCGGGCTTCGAATTGTCGGTCAGCGTCACCACGCGGCCGCGCCGCGGCAGCGAGATCGAGGGCGTTCACTATCATTTCAAGACGCAGCGCGAATTCGAGATCCTGCGTGACAATGACGACCTGCTCGAATGGGCGGAAGTGCACGGCAATTTCTACGGCACGCCGCGCGCGCCCGTCGAAAAGGCGCTGTCGGAAGGCCGCGACATGCTGTTCGACATCGATTGGCAGGGCGCCGAGCAATTGCGCGAGAAGATGCGTGGCGACGTGGTGTCGATCTTCATCCTGCCGCCGACGATGAAGGAGCTGCTCGGCCGCCTGACGCGGCGCGCCGAGGATTCGGCCGAGATCATCCAGGCGCGCCTGAAGAATGCCCATTTCGAGATCGAGCAATGGGTCGACTACGACTATGTGGTGATCAACGACAAGCTCGACCGCGCCTTCTCGTCGGTGCGCGCCATTGTCGAGGCCGAGCGCCTGCGCCGCGATCGGCGGCCGGGCCTGTTCGATTTCGTCAACGGCCTGCTCAGCGAAAAACCGTTATAGCGCGCGCGCCAGCGCCACGAACTCCGCCACCGAAAGCGTCTCGGCCCGCCGTGTTCCGTCTATGCCGACACGCGCCAGCAATGCCTCGCCGCCGAGCGGTTTCAGGCTCTGGCGCAGCATCTTGCGCCGCTGGCCGAAGGCGGCTTCCGTGACGCGCGCCAGCACAGCCACATCCACGGCAAGCGGCTCGGCGCGCGGCGTCAGATGCACCACGGAAGAGGTCACCTTGGGGGGCGGGGTGAAGGCCTGCGGCGGCACGTCGAAGGCGATGCGCGCCTCGCTGCGCCAGCCGGCCAGGACGCCCAGCCGCCCATAGGACTTATCGCCCGGCGCCGCGACGATGCGCTCGGCCACCTCGCGCTGGAACATCAGCGTCATCGACGCATAGTAGGGCGGCCACGCCGCCGGCGTCAGCCAGCGCACCAGGAGTTCCGTGCCGATATTGTAGGGCAGGTTGGCGACAATGCGCACCGTCGCTTGGCCCGCCGCCCGGCTTGCCACAAGCGCAGCAAAATCCGTTTCCAGCGCGTCGCCGCCGATCACCTCCAGCCGGCCGGGATAGTGCGCCGCGACCGCGGCCAGCGCGTCGAGGCAGCGCTCGTCGCGCTCGACGGCGATGACGCGCGCCGCACCCGCCATCAGCAGCGCGCGCGTCAGCCCGCCGGGGCCGGGGCCCACTTCGATCACCGTCGCACCTGCCAGATCGCCCGCAGCGCGGGCGATCTTGGCGGTCAGGTTGAGGTCGAGGAGAAAATTCTGGCCGAGCGATTTCTTCGCTGCCAGGCCGTGCCGGGCGATCACGTCGCGCAGGGGCGGCAATCCATCGGCGCTCACGTGGTTGGTGCCGCGTTGTCGGCAAGCTGCCGGGCGAGACGGATCGCCGCGATCAGGCTGTCGGGTCGCGCAAGGCCCTGGCCGGCGATGTCGAACGCCGTGCCGTGATCCGGCGATGTGCGGATGAAGGGCAGGCCGAGGGTGACGTTCACCGTCTCGTCGAAGGCCAGCGTCTTCACGGGGATCAGCGCCTGGTCGTGATACATGCACAGCGCGACGTCATAGCCCTGCCGGGCGCGCGCGTGAAACATCGTGTCGGCCGGCAACGGACCGAAGGCGTCGATGCCCTGGGCACGCAACGCCGCGATGGCCGGGGCGATGATCTCGGCATCCTCGGTTCCCATCGCGCCGCCTTCGCCCGCATGCGGATTGAGGCCGGCGACGGCGATGCGCGGCGCGACGATGGCGAAACGGCTTGCCAGGTCGCGCGCGACAATGCGCGCGGTCTGTTCGATCAGCGCGGCGGTCAGCGTGGAAGGCACATCCGACAAGGCCTGGTGGACCGTTACCGGCACGGTGCGCAGTTCCGGCCCGGCCAGCATCATGACCGGCCTTGCTGCGATGCCGGTCGCCTCCTCGGCCAGATGGCCGAGAAACTCGGTATGGCCGGGAAACTGGAAGCCGGCGTCATAGAGCGGCTTCTTGGCGATCGGCGCGGTGACGATGGCACAGGCCCGCCCGGCCAGCGTGTCCTCTACGGCGCGCGCGATCGCCTCGACGATGCCGGCGGCATTGGCCGCCGAAGGCTGGCCCGGCGTGTCGGTCAGGCTGTTTTCCAGCGCGACGACGGGCAGCCGCTCGGCGAAATAGGAATTCGCATCCTCCGGGTCGAGTTCGGCCAGCGGCGCGTCGAGCCCCATGTGCCGCGCCCGCGCCGCCAGAAGCGCCGGATCGCCCAGAATGTAGAAGGGGGGCAGGGAAAGCGCCTTGCGCTGCAGCCATGCCTGCACGGCGATCTCAGGGCCGATGCCGGATGGGTCTCCAATGCTCAGCGCCAGGGGAAGCACGGCAAAGCCTTCTGTGAGGGGGAGGAGCTTCAGCGCTTGGTGATGCGGGCCTTCTTGCGCAACTCGGCCATATATTCCTCAGTGGCCTTTTCCGTTGCCGCGTCGGTGGTGTCTTCGTTCTGGAACACCATCTGCGCCACGCGGTCGTCGGACACTTCGCGCGTGCTGCAGATGCCGATGAACTCGGCACCGCGTTCGGTCTCGCGCACCTTGGTGGCGCTGCCCGTCGAGGTCGCCTTGATCAGCTCTTTCCAATCGGCCGGCAGTTCGGGCTCGAGCTTGCGCCCCAGATCGCGCACGGTCACGTCGATCAGTCCCTTGGCGAAGCTGCGCGTCGTCTCGCAACTGCGGAAGCGGTCGCGCATCGCCTGCGCCTCGCGCATCCGCTTGCCGAGCAGCTTGCCGCGCTCGCCGGCCGGCACGACAAAGATAATCTGCTGCAGCATGTATTCGGTGGCGCTCGGCTTCTGGCCGCCCTGCTGCAGCATCTTGGCCACCACGTCCTGTTCGCTGAGCTTGGTCTGCGAGCTGTTGCGCGCCTGCAGGACACGGCTCCAGCCGATCTGCGAGCGAATGAATTCCTTGAAGTGGTCGGCGGTGACGCCGGCCTGCGCCAGAACCTGGTTGAGCTGGCTGGCGGTCAGCTTGTTGCCGCCGGCGAAGCGCTGATAGGCCTGATCGACCATCTCGGCGGGAATGTTGATGTTCAGCCGCTGCATTTCCTGGGTGCGCAACGCCTGGTCGACCATCTGCTCGGACGCTTTATCGCGCAGATTGCCGCCCTGGCGCTGCAGGCGCAGAAAGGCCACGCGCCGGTCGATGTCGTAGCTGGTGATCGGTGCGTTGTTCACGACATAGCGGATTTCCGTCGCACCGGCTTCACCGGCCAATGGCGCCGGGCCCGTTAAGGCCAGCAGAAACAGACCCGCGCGCATCCAGCGCCTGCTATTGCTCAACATCGTCACAAATCTCACTTTCGCACCCGCCGATCGCGTCTGAAATAACAGCAAACGCGATCAATCTACAGTCCTTGAGGCCGTTTTATCGGCTGTCCATGGGGCAAAACGATGACGTTCGCAACCCTTGATCAGAAGCTGTCGTTCAACTCGCCGCTGCTGGTGCCGAAATCGCCGATCGTGCGCAGCGCAATTCTGAAGCCGAACGACTGGCTGGTTTCCTGCGTGTCGCGGTTCTTGGTGCGCGTGTAGGTCATTGAATAGATGAAGCATTCATCGCCGTAGGAGAAGCCGTAGCTGTTGCTGACCAGCGTCTTGCTTTCCAGATCGTAGGTGCCGGAACCGAACCCGCTCCAGTTCTCGTCGAAGCGAACCTTGGCAACGCCGGTCACTTCCTGTCGGTCATCTTTGAAGCCATAGGTCGGCTGGGCCTGGATATAGGCGTATTGCAGGGAGGTGGTCAGGTTGCCGAACCGGGCGGCCGACTTCACGTCGGTGCGACGCAGCTCGAAGGTCTCCTCGTCGAACCGGGCGCCGGCGGAAACGGCAAATCCGTTCGGGCTGGCGATGCCGACCAGGCCGACGAAATCCGAAACGTCGGTTTCGAGGCCGGAATAGGCGCCGGCATTGACGAGATCGGGCTGTGCATAGGGGTTGGCGCCCGCCAGGTGATAGGATTGGCCGAACAGGCCGTGTGTCGTCCAGCCATTGGCAAAGCTGCCGGAATAGCGGATGCCGATATTGGCCCGCGTGCCGCCTTCGATGCGGTCGTAGCCGGAGAATTTGTCGCGCTCGAACAGCGTTGTGGCGTCGAACACCAGCGACTGCGCATCCTCGTTGGGAATGCCGATCCGGTCCTGATAAGCAGCGTCGGGGCGGACAAAGACCTGCGCCATCGGTTCCAGGACGTGCGTGGCGCTGGATGTTGAAAACAGGATCGGCCAGCGAGCTTCGAGACCTGCCGTCGCCATATAGCGGTAGTAGGAAGAGCGAACGTCGCTGGTCATTTGCGGATTGTTGGAGATGAAGTTCGGAATGCCGTTCACGACATTCGCATCATAGTCCGTATAGATTGCGTCGCCGCGCGCCTGCAGGAGTGGCGTGACCACCAGGCCGCCGGTCGTGACGAAGGAGCGCTTCCACTCGGCTTCGGCCGTCGCCCGCCCGAAACGTCCTGCCGCCCCGTCGAGCCTCGTGCCATTGTTGGTTCTGAAGCTCTCGTCTTCCCGATAAAGCCCCTGCATGTTGACGTCGAGATTGAGCTCGCCGCCGGCCACCGGCTCGTCGGGCGTGAAGGAATAGTCGAAGCTCGGCAGCACCCAGGGTTGCTGTTCGTCGCGCCCGGTCTTCGCGTCTTCCTGAATGTCGAAATGCATCGCCCGGAGATCGAAGAAATTGCGGTCGTCGAGGCCGGTCAGGTAGAGTTCGGATTTCTGCACCGTGTCGGCAAAGCCGCTGATGCCGTAGGTCCGGGAGAAATTCTTGTCGGTCTGGGCCAGGACGTCCCAGCCAAAACTCCAGCGCGGATTGATCTGGAACTGGCCCTTGGTGCCGATCATGCCACGGCCGGTTTCAGAACCGTTGACGGTGCTGCTCTTCCAGGCTTCCGGCTCCCGCTGGCTGATGCCGGCGATCTTGACGCTGTACTGGCCGCTGTCGAAGCGCTGGCGCCACTCGGCTTCGCCGAGAAAGCCCTGCTTCGTGTAGTAGGTGCCCGACACGGTCAGGTCGTAGGTCGGCGACAGGGCGAGATAATAGGGAACCTTGACCCCGAAGCCGAGCTCCTTCTTGTAGGAGGCGCTTGGCATGAGGAAGCCCGATTTGCGCTTCACCGTCGGATCGGCCGTTTCGAAGAAGGGCAGGTAGGCGATCGGCATGCCGAAGAACTCGAAGCGGGCGCGCTCGAAGCGGACGGTCTTGGCCTCGCCGTTCCAGATGATCTTCTGCGCCTTGATCCGCCAGATCGGCGGCTTTTCCGGCTTTTCGCGGCACGGTTCGCAGGCCGTGTAGACGCCGTTGTTGAACGTCGTCAGCCGGCCGCCGGAGCGTTCGGCGCTTTCGGCGGCGAAATAGGTCTTGTCGACGGTCTCGACACGCAGCGCGTTGACGAAGCCGTCGCTGAAATTGTCGGTGATGTCGATCTCGTCGGCGAAGATGCGGTTGCCGTCCTTCTCGACGATCTGCACGCGGCCGCGTGCCATGACGCGCGATGTGGCGCGGTCATAGGTGACGTTGTCGGCGACCAGCTTGTGCCCGGCATACTCGATCTGCACGCCGCCGGCGGCGGTGATCGTGTTGTTGTCGTTGTCGTAGATCAGATTGTCGGCCGTCAGCAGCATCTGCGCGTCTTGCGGCAGATCCGACACATCGAGCCCCGCCGTCTGCGCCAGGGCGGCCGCAGGAAGCAATGCGTAGGCACACAAAGTCGCCACCGCCGTCGCGCCCATCAAGCGCGCCAGGCGAGTGGACAAGCCGGCTCTGTTTGCCGCTACCCCCACTAACCGTCCTCCTTATACAACAGGAAAGTCACCCCATAGAACATGGCCACAACCACGGGCGTCCAGGCAGCCACCATGGGAGGGACAACTCCCGCGCTGCCGAACGCCTTGACCAGAACCGAAACCACATAAAGCAGAAAGCCCGCCAGGATTCCACCCAGAATCACCGTGGCGGACTGCCCCATTCGCGTAAATCGCATCGACACGGTGGCGGCGATCAGGGTCATCGCCACGAGCAGCACCGGAAGTGTCACAAGCGAATGAAAATGCGTGGCAAACGCGTTCGCTTTAAGTCCGAAGGAATGCGCCACCTCAATCTTTCCGGGCAGCGCGTAGATCGACGTGGCTTCCGGCCGCGTCAGTTGCTCGCCGACGAATTCCGCGCGCAGATTGGTCGGCACCTGCAGCGTCTCGACACGTTCGGGCGCGGCGGTGCCGCGGCGTCGTGCCACGTCCGTCAATTCCCAGTAACCGTCGCGCAGGAAGGCGCGCTCGGCATCGAGGCGCTCGACGATTCGCCCATCCGCGTCGATCCGGAAGAAGGTCGGCCGCACCAGCACCTGGCCGCCGTTCAGCACCGCGCTGGCGCCGATCACGGTTTCCTCGTCGCCGGCCCGCTGCTTGATCCACTGTTCGGCTTCCGAATTGGTGCTCGATTTGGCGCCGCGCACTTCGGATTCGATGATCTGCGCGCGCGAAAAACCGTTGGCGGCCAGCGGGTTGAGGAGGGTGATCGCGAGCACGCCGAAGACGAACGAGCCGAAGGCGATCGGCGTCAGGAACTGCCAGGCCGAAACGCCCGCCGCGCGCGCCACCACGAGCTCGTACTTGCGGTTCAGGCTGATCAGCGTCGCCATGGCGGCGATCAGGCCGATGAAGGGGACCGCCTGCAAGAGGATGATCGGCGTCTGCAGCGCCGCCAGCGACAGGGCCCATTGCGGCGAATAGCCCGGCAGCCCCGCCGAGCGGCTCGACACTTCGGCGAAAGTGACGATGAAGATCAACAGGCCGATGCCGACGAAGTTCCATGCGGTGATCGACGCATAGCGGCGGAAGAAATAGCTGCCGAGGGTTAATCCGATCATCCGCGCCCTCCGGCAGGCTGGCGCATCCGGGCCAGCCTGATGCGCAGGCGCGTCATCGCATCTTTCATCGTCTGCGTGCGGGCGGTCAGTTTTTCGACCCAGTGCGTCGGTAGCTCCATGACCCTGTTGGTAGCGATGAAGGCAGCACATATGCCAATCATCAAAATCGGCGCCGCATAGAGGATGAACGAGAAGAAGCGGGATTTCTCGGCTTCCGTTCCCGAATAGAAGCCGACCCAGCGCACCAGAAGCGCGATCACCATGGTCGTCACCATCGGATGCAGCCGCGCCTCGCGGAAGGAGCGGGCATCGCCCGCCACGGCCAGGCCGATCAGGGCGAAGACCAGCGGGTAGAGCCATTCGGAGAAGCGCATATGCAGTTCGGCGCGGAAAATCTGCGGCGATTTCTTGTAGAAGGCGTCGTCGGGGTCCGGGTTGAGCAGGAAGGCCAGCGAGCGGTCCTTCGGGTGGAGGGTCGGCATGCCGCCGCCGCTGCTGGTGAATTGCGACAGATCGAAGGCGTAGGAATCGAAGCGGATCGTCGACACGTCGCCATTCGCCGACTGCCGCTGCACCATGCCGTCCTGCATGACGAGAATGCTGCCGCCGTCGCGCTCGACCGTCGTGCCGGTGCGCGCGTGGTAGATCAGCTTGGTGTTCTCCTCGCGCGAATCGGCAACGAAGATGCCGCCGAGCAGCCCGTTCGGCAGGCGCTCCGATATCTGCACGAAAAGCCCGTCATCGACCTTCTGGAACGATCCCTCCTGCAGCACCGTGGTGATCAGGTCGGCGCGCGCATTGGCCAGGACCGAGCGGAACACCTGGCGCGAATAGGGCTCCAGCGTGTTGTTGATGGCGAACGAGGCGAGGCTGGCGCCGATGGCGATGAGCAGGATCGGCCTGATGATCGTCGAACGCGGACTGCCGGCGGCGCTGATCACGACCAGTTCGGAATCGGCGTTCATCGTCGCCAGCGTCTGGGCTATGGCGATGCCCAGGGCGAAGGGAATGACGATCGGGATGACTGCCGGCAGGACGAGGGCGGCGACCATGAAGAAGGTACCGGCCGACTGGCCGCTGTCGGTGACCAGGTCGATGCGGTTGAGCACCTGCGTCGTCCACACCAGCGCGAGCACCCACAGCAACGCGGCTGCAAACAGCGCGAAGGTGCGACGCATGATGTAGAGTTCGATCACCCGCATGGAAATCGATTATCCAATCGCTGTTGACGGACGCGAAGCAGAGCGCGCGAACCTAGACGCCCGCTGATGCGGGCACAATGTGCAACTGCCGGTTTCGGTATATGGCCCACCATTTCTTGTCCCGCCCGCGACTGTGGGTGCGATTGGTTAGAAAAGGCAAAACAAACGCGGTTAACGGGATGCTTACCCCGTGATAACCATGTTCCGCCTGCCGGGTACACGGTCGAAAAATCGGCCTGTGCCAATCTGCGGGCCTTGCCAATTCGCATAAAACCTCCAAGATCGGCGCCTTCGTCCACCCGACCAATCACGGAAATCTGGGAAATATCATGACCGACAGACTGACCGTCGCCTTTGCAAAATTCGCCATGCCGAAGAAAGGCAGCGTGATTCTGCTGGCATCCGAGGGTGGTGGCCTTGGCGCTCATGCGAAGGCCTGCGATCCCGACGGCGTTCTGGCGCGCGCTTTCGAGGTGGCGCGGTTTTCCGGAAAACTGGCCAAGAGCATCGAGGTCCTGGCGCCGGCCGGAACCGAGTTCGACCGGCTCGCAGTCATCGGCGTCGGCAATGCGGGAGCGGTCGAGGAAACCGGCTGGCTGAAGATCGGCGGCGCAGCGCTTGCCGGCGCCAAATCGGCGAGTGATGTGACCGTGGTGGCCGATCTCGATGGAGCCGGACCCGCGGCAGAGGACGTGGCCAATCTGGCGCTCGGCATGCTTTTGCGCGCCTATTCCTTCGACAAGTACAAGACGACAAGCCGCGAGAATGGCGAGGACAAGCCCGCCGACAAGGTCAAGGTCACCGTGCAATGTGCCGATCCGGCGGCGGCCAAGAAGGCCTTCGCCCGAGCCGAGGCGATTGCCGGCGGCGTGATTCTGGCCCGCGACCTGGTCAACGAGCCGGCCAATGTGCTCGGTCCCGTCGAATTCGCCGCCAAGGCGAAGGAATTGGAGAAGCTCGGCGCCAAGGTCGAGATCCTGACCGAAAAGGAAATGAAGAAACTCAAGATGGGCGCGCTTCTCGGCGTCGCGCAAGGCTCTGTCCGCCCGCCGCGGCTGGCGATCATCGAATGGAATGGCGGCAAGGCGAAGGACAAGCCCGTCGCCTTTGTCGGCAAGGGCGTCGTCTTCGACACGGGCGGCATCTCGATCAAGCCGGCCGGCGGCATGGAAGACATGAAGGGCGATATGGGCGGCGCGGCCGCCGTCGTCGGCGTCATGCATGCGCTGGCCGCCCGCAAGGCCAAGGTCAACGCGATCGGCATGATCGGCCTGGTGGAGAACATGCCGGACGGCAACGCCCAGCGTCCTGGTGACATCGTCACGTCCATGTCGGGCCAGACGATCGAGGTCATCAACACCGACGCCGAGGGCCGCCTCGTGCTGGCCGACCTCCTCTGGTACTGCAACGACCGTTTCGCGCCGCAATTCATGGTCAATCTGGCGACATTGACCGGCGCCATCATGGTGGCGCTCGGCCATCACCATGCCGGCCTGTTCTCCAATGACGACGCGTTGGCGGAACGTCTGACGTCCGCCGGCCTGTCGACCGAGGAAAAGCTCTGGCGGATGCCGCTCGGCGCCGAATACGACAAGCTGATCGATTCCAAGAACGCCGACATGAAGAACTCCGCCGGCCGCCTGGCCGGGTCGATCACGGCGGCGCAATTCCTGAAACGCTTCGTCAAGGAGACGCCTTGGGCGCATCTCGACGTCGCCGGCACGGCGATGGGGTCGCCGGCCAGCGAGATCAACCGTTCCTGGGGTTCGGGTTTTGGCGTGCGGCTGCTCGACCGGCTCGTCGCCGACCACTACGAATAGGAACATGGACGTCCTCTTTTATCACCTCACCGAATCGACGCTTGAGGAGGCGCTGCCGCCGCTCGTCGAAAAAAGCCTGGAGAGGAGATGGAAGGTGGCCGTGCAGACGGGCAGCCGGGAGCGCTGCGAGGCGCTCGACACCTGGCTTTGGACATGGCGCGAGGATTCCTTCCTCGCCCACGGCACGGACCGCGACGAGCATGCCGCACTTCAGCCGGTTCTCCTGACGGACGCCCCGTCGAACGCCAACAACGCGCAGATCCGCTTTCTGGTGGACAATGCCGAGCCGGACGACCTGGCGGGCTATGAGCGGGCCGTCTTCCTGTTCGACGGGCATGACGCGGCCCAGCTTGATGCGGCGCGCGGGCACTGGAAGGCGATGAAGGCGGCGGGCCACGCCGTCACCTACTGGCAGCAGGGGCCGGATCGACGCTGGCAGAAGAAGGCGTAAGGCGGGCCGCTTGGCGCTAGCGCCGAAATGCCCGGCCGATCCCCTCCAGCAATCCTTCCAGCTCGCCCAGATGCGCAATCTGCCGGAAACGCGGCGCGGTTGCCGGTGTTTCGGCATGTTCGTGCGCCCAGGTGAGTTCGTGCGGCACGACCACGCCCCATGATCCGGCTTCGATGGCCGGGATGACGTCGGATTTCAGCGAATTGCCGATCATCACCGCATGCTCCGCCCCGTCGCCATGCTGGCCGAAGATGCGCTCATAGGTGGCGCGCGACTTGTCGCTGACGATCTCCACCGCATCGAAGAAATCGCCGAGGCCGGAGGCTGCCAGCTTGCGCTCCTGGTCGAACAGATCGCCCTTGGTGATCAGCACCAGGCGATGCCGTCCGGCCAGTTGCTCGAGCGTGTCCTGCGCATGCGGCAGCGTCTCGACGGGATGCGTAAGCATGTCGCGCCCCGCATCGACGATCTCCTTGATGATCCGCGCCGGCACGCGCCCTTCGGTCACCTCGATCGCCGTTTCGACCATCGACAGCGTAAATCCCTTGATGCCGAACCCGTATTTGTCGAGATTCCGCTTCTCCAGGAGAAGCAGGCGCTCCGCCAGATGATCCGGCTCGGCGAAATCGGCCAGCAACTCGGCGAAGCGCGCCTCGGTCAGCCGGAAGAAACGCTCATTCTGCCAGAGCGTGTCGTCGGCGTCGAAACCGAGGGTGAGCGCGCCGGATTTCATCCCGCCATGCCCTGTTCGTACTCGCTCGACAGCGAGAGCCACCGGTCTTCGTGCCGCGCCAGGATGCCCGACAGGTCGGAACGTTCCTTGGCCAGCGTCGACGCCTGCGCCGGCTCCTTGTCGTACAGGCGGGTGTCGGCCAGCCGCGCCTCGATTGCCTCGATGCGCTTACGGGTGCGCTCGATCAGCCCTTCCGTCGCCTTGATTTCCTTGGCCAGCGGCTCGAGCGCCGCGCGCTTGCGGGCGGCTTCCTTGCGGCGTTCGGCCTTGTTGGCCTTGTCCGCCTCGCGCTTTTCCTTGTTGCGGCTGGCGCCGCCGGTCATCTGGTTGCGGTAATCGTCGAGATCGCCGTCGAACGGCGCCACCGAGCCGCCACCGACCACCCACAGCCGGTCGGCGGTCGCCTCGATCAGGTGCCGGTCGTGGCTAATCAGGATCACCGCGCCCTCGAACATGTTCAGGGCCTCGACCAGCGCCTCGCGGCTGTCGATGTCGAGATGGTTGGTCGGCTCGTCGAGGATCAGCAGATGCGGCGCCTCGAACGTGGCAAGCCCCATCAGCAGGCGGGCTTTTTCGCCGCCCGACAGGTCGCGCGCCGGCGTGGTCATCTTCTCCGTCGTCAAGCCGAATTGCGCCACGCGGGCGCGTACCTTGGCCTCCGGTGCGTCGGGCATCAGCCGGCGCAGATGCTGGTAGGCGTCCTCTTCCGGCCTGAGATCGTCGAGCTGGTGCTGGGCGAAGATCGACACTTTCAGCCCCGGCGCGACCGTCATCGTGCCCTTTTCGGCGGTCAATCGGCCGGCGATCAGCTTGGCGAAGGTCGATTTGCCGTTGCCGTTCGAGCCGAGCAGGGCGATCCGGTCGTCATTGTCGATCCGGAGCGTCAACCCCTTCAGGACGGGCTTGCCGGGCGTGTAGCCGACGGTGCCGCCCTCAAGGGCGATGATCGGCGAGGCGACCGCCTTTTGCGGATTGGGGAAGCGGAACGGCTGCACTGTTTCGTTGACGACGCTGGCGATCGGCGTCATGCGCTCCAGCGCCTTCAGGCGCGATTGCGCCTGCCGTGCCTTTGAGGCTTTCGAGCGGAAGCGGTCGACGAAGGACTGCATGTGCTTGCGCTGCGCCTCCTGCTTGCCGCGCATCTTTTCCTGCAACTCGGCCTTCTCGGCATATTGGCGGGCGAACTGGTCGTAGCCGCCGCGCCAGAAGGTCAGCTTCTTGCGCTCCAGGTGGACGATCGAATTCACCGCGCGGTTGAGCAGGTCGCGGTCGTGGCTGATCAACAGCACGGTGTGCGGATAGCGGGTCAGATAGCCCTCCAGCCACAGCGTGCCTTCGAGATCGAGATAGTTGGTCGGTTCGTCGAGAAGCAGGAGGTCCGGCTGGGTGAACAGCACGGCGGCGAGCGCCACGCGCATGCGCCAGCCGCCTGAAAACGACGAGGCCGGTCGTTTCTGCGCCTCGGCATCGAAGCCGAGACCCGACAGGATGGCGGCGGCGCGCGCCTCCGCCGAATGGGCGTCGATGTCGGTCAGCCGCGTCTGGATCTCGGCGATCCGGTGCGCGTCGGTGGCATGCTCGGCCTCGGCGAGCAGGGCGGCCCGCTCCGTGTCGGCCTTCAGCACGATGTCGATCAGCGGCTCCTCGGTGCCGGGCGCTTCCTGCGCCACCTGGCCGATGCGCGTGTCCCTCGGCAGGTTGATGGTCCCGGTCTCCGACACGAGGTCGCCGGTGATGGCGCGAAACAGCGTCGTCTTGCCGGTGCCGTTGCGGCCGACGAGGCCGGCCTTGGTGCCGGCGGGCAACGAGAGGGATGCATGGTCGATCAGCAATCGGCCGGCGACGCGCAGGGAGAGTTCGGAGATTGTCAACATGCGGGCCTTTTGGCCGAGCGGAGGCGCGGTTGCAAGAGGCGGCGTTCGCGGCGCTGCGGTTTTGCCTCTGTCCTGGCGAAAAAAAGCCCGCCGGAAGCGGGCTTGAGCTTTCAGGAGGGATTTCTATCCGCTCCGACCTTTGGTTTTCCGCGTTTCAAGTGGGTCCATCCGTTTCGGTAAGACCATTAGCGCACGGATACCTGGCGCAATGCACGGCACAACTGTACGAGGTCGCGATCGAACGCGGCCGGATTGTTCAAAATGCCGGTGCAGAGCTTCTTGTAGCGCACGATCTCGGCGCTGCTCATCCCTTGCACGGCTGCGGTGATCTGCCTGCCGTTCAGGCCGCCGCCACCACCGCCGATGCCGCCACCGCCACCGCCGCCGATGCCGCCGCCTGTTCCGCCACCGCCGCCAGTGCCTCCACCGCCGCCAGTGCCGCCACCGCCGATGCCGAGGTCGATGTTGGCGCCGATGCCGCCGCTACCGACCGTCGCGCCGACGCCGGCATTCAGGCCGCCGCTGCCGCCCAGCGAAGCAGTGGTGTTGGAATCGACGAGGTTCCCGCCGCCGCCCACCGTGGTGCTGCTGCTGGCGTTGAGGCCGTTGCTGCCGCCCACCGACGCGTTTGCATTGACATCAGCGATGCTGTTGCTGCTCAGGGCCGACGCGCCGACGCTGGCTTTGGCTCCGCCGAGATCCGCATCGACATTGGCGCTCACGCCATTGCTGGTGCCCACGGACACGCTGGCAACGCCAAGGCCGCCGCCGCCGAGATCGATGGCCGCCGCAGGTGCAGCCATGCAAAGTGCGATGACGCTACCCGCCACTCCGGCGAGAATTCTTTTGCGCAATCCGGTCATGGTCCTTCTCCTGGTTTGAATCGATAGATGACTACCAAGACAAGGATAATGTTTTTTTGAAATATTGAAGTGATCACTTGAAGTGTAGGTTTAAGGAAGCCAACGATAAGCCTAAGATTGAAGTAAATATGTAATATTTTAAGTATGTAGTATTTTGTCGGTATTGGGAAATTTTTCTTAGCTGTAGGATCTTCCCGCCGGTGTTCTCTGGAAGTGGACCAGGTCGAGCGACGGCGCTTCCTGCCCGAGGATCGACAGGATGGCATGCGCCTGCCCGCGGTGATGGGTCTGGTGATTGAACAGATGGCTCAAGGCTGGGGTAAGATGTTGCGAAACCGTGCGCACATCCGTCACGGTGACATAGGTGAAGCGCCCGGCCAGCGCCGCCTCGTCCAGACCGCCGATCCAGTCGACGATGCGGCGGTCCTCGCCTTCGCGGGCGATCCGCAGCGCGGGCAGGGCGGTGTGGAGAATGGCGTCCAACTGGTTGGGCGCGTCGCCTTCGCCGGTAAACCGCTTCAGCCAGATGCGGTCGGCCACGAGGATATGGTTCAGCGTGCCGATCATCGACTTGAAAAAGGCGTGGACGTCCCGGTTCAGGGCGTCCGTGTCGAGCGCCGCTGCCGCGTCGTAGATCCGCTGATTGGCCCACAGATTGTAGGCCGCCATCATCTCGAAATGCTGTTTCATGGAAAATTCACCGGTGTTTTATGGTCAATGACAGTTTAACCCATTGTGCGCCGCATGAATTATGAATTCTCTAGCAGCACCCATTCATTTCCATGCGAAAGGACGCGTCATGCCGATCATGCTTTATGAACTTGTGGGCCAGGATGAGGCGCGGCCGTTCAGTCCGCATTGCTGGAAGGTGGCTTTTGCGCTCGCCCACAAGGGGCTTGAGTTCACGTCGGTGCCCACCCGGTTCGGCGTTGTTGCGACGATCGAGGACGGCGCATCGAAGATTGTCCCGGTGATCCGCGACGGCGACCGCGTGGTCGCCGATTCATTCCAGATCGCGCTCTATCTGGAGGAAGCCTATCCCGAAGGGCCGACCCTGTTTGCCGGCGAGGGGGGCAAGGCCCTGTCCCGCTTCATCGAGAAATGGTCCATCGCAGCGTTGCACACCTTCATCGGCCCGGCCATCCTGGTCGATATTCATGACCGGCTGGACAGCCCGGATCAGGCTTACTTCCGCGAAAGCCGCGAGGCGCGTTTTGGCTGCCGGCTGGAAGAAGCGGCACATGGGCGGGAGGCGCGCCTCGACGCATTTCGTGCTTCGCTCGCCCCCTTGCGGGTCACGCTGGAGAAACAGCCTTTCCTCGGCGGCGAGGGGCCGCTCTTCGCCGATTACGTCGTCGCCGGTGCGCTGCAATGGGCCCGCGTCATCTCGCCGTTCCGCCTGCTCGACGATGCCGATCCGGTCGCCGCGTGGTTCGAACGCTGCCTCGATCTTCACGGCGGCCTGGGACGGCGGGTGCAAGCCGCGGCATAGGCCCTTCCCTTGAACGGTCTGGCCCGCTATAGAGCGCGCCATCTTCACGAATGGGCCGCGCGCTCAAAAATCCCGCAATCGAAGGACAACACATGGTGATCGAACGCACTTTCTCAATGATCAAGCCGGATGCCACCAAGCGCAACCTGACCGGCGCCATCACCAAAACGCTGGAAGACGCCGGTCTGCGCGTCGTCGCTTCCAAGCGCGTCTGGATGAGCCGCCGCCAGGCGGAAGGCTTCTACGCCGTTCACAAGGAACGCCCGTTCTTCGACGAGCTTTGCGAATTCATGTCGTCCGGCCCGACCATCGTCCAGGTTCTGGAAGGCGAGAACGCCATCCTGAAGAACCGCGAAGTGATGGGCGCGACCAACCCGGCTGATGCCGCCGAGGGAACGATCCGCAAGCTTTTTGCCACGTCGATCGGTGAAAACTCGGTGCATGGCTCCGACGCGCCGGAAACGGCCGCCGAGGAAATCCGCTACTGGTTCTCCGATGTCGAGATCGTTGGCTGAGCCATCGCACCCGACGTGATTTGAACTGTTAAGAACCGGGGCTGAGCCCCGGTTTTTTTATGCCTCGCGGGAGGTTGGAAAGCGCAGGATCGGCGTCGGATTGCGCATCTGGACGAACGCGGCGAATTCGTCGCCGGCCATGGCCGGGCCGTAGTGCCAGCCCTGGAAGAAGGTGCAGCCGGCCGAGCGCAGGAACGTCTCTTGCTGCGTTGTCTGCACATGCTCGGCGACGACGGCCAGGCCGAGCGTGCCGGCCATCGACAGCATGGTCTGCACCAGGGCGCGATCGTTCTCGCTCTTCTCGATGTCGGTGATGAAACTGCCGTCGATCTTCAGTTCGTCGAAAGGCAGCCGTTTGAGATAGGCGATCGACGAATAGCCCGTGCCGAAATCATCCAGTGAAAGCCGGATGCCGAGCGCCTTCAGTTCCTTCATCCGGCGGGCGATCTGCATCTGGTCGTCGGCCACCACGCGTTCGGTCATTTCGAGCGTCAGGAGTTGCGGGTCCAGCCCGTGCGTCTCCAGACGCTGCTGCAGGAAATCGACGAAGTCGCGGTCGCGCAGCGATTGCAGGCTGATGTTGATCGCCATGCGCAGGCCGGCCATGCGCGGGTTCTTCTTCCAGCGTGCCAGGGTCTCCACCCCGGTTTCGACGACCGCACGGCCGAGTGGTTCAGCCAAGCCGAACTGTTCGGCAAGGGCGACGAAATCGCCTGGCGCGAGGGCACCGCGCGTTGCGTGGTTCCAGCGCAGCAACCCTTCCGCGCCCACCACATGCCCTGCCGCATCGACCTGCGGCTGATAGTGCAGCTCCAGCTTGTTGTCGAACAGCGCGCTGCGCAGATCCTTCAACAGACCAAACCGCTGCTTTTCCTTGTCCAGCGCCTTCGGATCGAACAGCGCCACGCTGTTGCGGCCCGAAGTCTTGGCCTGGTACATCGCCATGTCGGCATTCTTCATCAGCGTTTCCGGGCTATGCTCGCTGCCGTCGAAGACGAGCACGCCGATGCTGGCCGATGTGTGGTGCATCATCTGGCCAAGCGGGAATTCCTGGCGCAGGGCGGACAAGACGCGGTTCGCCGAAACGATGGCGTTGCGCGTGGCGGCGGCGGCGCCGCTGCCGGTCAGCGACAGGACGATGACGAACTCATCGCCGCCGATGCGCGCCACCCGGTCGCCCGGGCCGACGGCTGCCAGCAATCGTTCGGCGACCTGCTTCAGGAACATGTCGCCGACGTCATGGCCCATCGTGTCGTTGAGCGTCTTGAAATTATCCAGGTCGATGAACAGCAGCGCGCTGCGGTTGTTCTCGCGCGCGCACTGGCTCATCGTCGTCCCGACATGATCGAACAACAGCCGCCGGTTGGGCAGCCCCGTCAGCGGGTCGTAGAAGGCCAGCCGCTCGATCTTCATCTCGTTGTGCTTGCGCGCGGAGATGTCGGACAGATAGCCGTGCCAGACGATGCCGTCCTTGGTGGCCTCCGGCATTGCCGTGACGCGCAGCCATTTCTCTCCGCCCTTCAACGGCTGCAGGCGGAACTCGCATTCCCATGCGGTCATCTGCATGCCCGATGCACGCAGCGTTTCGATGTATTTGAGGCGCTCATCCGGATGGATGATGTGGAGGAAGGCATTGGGGTCGAGCGGCGCCGGGCCGTCGCCATAGTCGAGGAGCTTGCGGAAGCCCTTCGAAGCATACAGCACCGAAAAGCGCCCGCCCTTGTGGCGCATCAGTTGAAACAGGCCGCCCGGTAGTTGCGATGTCAGCTTCTCGAACATCTCCTGCAATTGCAGGCGCTTCACCGTTTCGGTGATCTCGCGCACCGAACCTTCGTAATACTGGGCTTTCCCGGTTTTGCGATCACGCACGAGGCGTGCCGATTCGCTGATCCAGATGCGCTCGCGCGTCTTGTGCCGGTGTATCTCGGAAACGAAGTCCTCGACCTTGCCGTCGCGCGCCAGCAATTCGCTGAACGTTGCCCGCCTGGTGGGATCGACATACCACTCGTCGGCGATGTCCTTGACGCTCGCCAGCATCTCCTCTTCGTTGTCGTAGCCATTGAGCCGCACCAGCGCCGGATTGGCGCTCAACTGGCGCCCGTCCGGCAGCGATCGGTAAATGCCCTCGGAAAGATTGTCGATCAGCTCGCGATGATTCTGCTGTTCCTCGCGCGCGGTGCGATAGCGGCGCCCGGTGCGGATCAGCAGCCAGCCCAACAGGCCACAGCCGGCCAGGCCGACCGCGGCGAACAGCCAGGCGAGGTTGCTTCCCATCGTCGTTGTGATTGCGAACAGGTCGGACATCGCATTCCCGTACGGTTTCCTTAACGGAAGCTATAGCGCGCGCCGCCTTGTTTAATCGTCTAACGAACCGGGAAAAGAAAACTATCCTTAGCGGACGGTAAATGACGAGCCGGGCCGGCTGAACGGCAATCCTCAGCGGCGCCAGCGCTGCATGTCTTCCTGGTCCTTCGCCGTGGCGTCCACCCATTGTTCGGCTTGTCCCGCCGCATGCTCCTTCTTCCAGAAGGGCGCGCGCGACTTGAGGAAGTCCATCAGGAAGTCCGCCGCCTCGAAGGCTGTCCTCCGATGCGAGGCTGCGGCGACGACCAGGACGATGTTGTCGCCCGGCGCGATGCGGCCGAAACGGTGGATGACGGTGAGGCCGGTCAGCGGCCAGCGTTCGGCGGCTTCCCCGGCGATGCGGCCGATCTCTGCTTCCGCCATGCCCGGATAATGCTCGAGCTCCAGCGCTTCGAGCCGTCCGCCCTCGTCGCGGCACAGGCCGGTGAAGGTGACGACGGCGCCGACATCGCGGCGCCCGGCGGTCATGCGTTCCACCTCGGCGGCAAGAGCAAAATCGCCCGCCTGAACGCGTATGTCGGGAACGCAGGCCATCCTCATCCCCCCGTCATGGGCGGGAACAGGGCGATCTCGCCATCGCCGGGCAGGCGGGCCGTATGATCTACATGCTCGTGGTTGACGGCGACGCGGATCGCCTCGGCATGCTCCAGCGCCGTGGCATAGCCATCGCCGCGCTTGGCAAGCCAGCCGAGCAGTTCGGCCACCGTCTTCACCTCGGGCGGCAGGGTGATCTCTTCCTCCGACTGGCCGATGCGTTCGCGCACCCAGGCGAAATAAACGAGCTTCACGGCCTACTCCTCGACAATGTGCTTCAGTCCGGCGCGGAAATAATCATACCCCGTATAAAGGGTGACGATGGCGGAAATCCACAACAGCACGATGCCGGTCTGGGTGATGTAGGGCAGGATCTTGTCGCCGGCGGGACCGGCGAGCAGAAAGCCGATCGCCACCATCTGGATGGCGGTCTTCCATTTGGCGAGCTGCGTCACCGGCACGCTGACCTTCAACGCCGCCAGATATTCGCGCAGGCCGGAAACAAGGATTTCGCGGCACAGGATGATGATCGCCGCCCACAGCGTCCAGCCGGCGATGGTGCGGTCCGTGTCGGCGGCCAGCAACAGCAGGCAGGTCGACACCAGAAGCTTGTCGGCGATGGGATCCAGCATCCGGCCGATATTCGACGTCTGCTGCCAGGTGCGGGCGAGGTAGCCGTCGAAATAATCGGTGACGCTCGCGGCGATGAACAGGCCCAGCGCCGACCAGCGGGCGAAGTCGCTCGACTGCAGCCGCCCTTCGAGGAAAAAGCACAGGACGATCAGCGGCACGGCGATGATGCGCGCATAGGTCAGCAGGTTGGGAAGATTGAATGCGCGCGATGTGCTCTTGGCCATGAAATGCGATCCCGCCAGTTTATACCAAGGGAGACAATTATTGACCGATCTGATGGGTCAGGACGAGCCGCTGGCTAGGCGCGCTGTGCAGGGCGATGCGGGGCGCATCGTCCAAGCAGCGCAACGACGTCCAGCGGTTCGTCCTGTCCCACCCGAAGGGCCGAGTTCTCGCGCGCCGTGGCGGCGTTGCGCCGCGCTTACGATGCAAAGGCATCGCGGCGCACGGCGCGTCTTGCCACGACACGCGATACCTCCGGTCAGATCGGTCAATAGTTGTCTCCCTTGGTATTATACCTGTCAAATCAGAAGCCGGCATGGCCGGTCAAGCTTTCCGGCCGGGTGCGCGACGAAACAACGCCGTTTCAGCCGTTCTCGTGGAAATGATTGTAGATATGCCGGGCGATCGCTTCCGAAATACCGTCCACCGCCATCAAATCCTCGACACCGGCGCGGCTGACGGCCTTGGCAGTGCCGAAATGATGCAGCAACGACCGCTTGCGGCCCGGACCGATGCCGCCGATCTCGTCGAGCGGGTTCTTGATCATGTCCTTCTTGCGCCGCGCCCGGTGCGAGCCGATGGCGAAACGGTGCGCCTCGTCGCGCAGGCGCTGGACGAAATAGAGCACCGGGTCGCGCGGCGGCAGCGAGAAGGAATTCTTGCCGGCCATGAAGAACCGCTCGCGACCGGCGTCGCGGTCGACGCCCTTGGCCACGCCGATGGCGGTCACGCCGTCGGCGATGCCCAGATCCTCGAGGATCTGCGAGGCCGCTGCCAGTTGCCCCTGGCCGCCGTCGATGAGGATGACGTCGGGCCATGCCGGCATCTCGGCGCTGTTTTCGACTTCCTCGGCGCTGTCGTCCTCCACGTCGTCCTCCACCGGGCCGCCAGGCAGGCCGTTCTCCTTGATCAGGCGGGAGAAGCGGCGCTGCATGACCTCGCGCATCATGCCGTAATCGTCGCCCGGCGTGATGTCGGTCGAGCGGATGTTGAATTTTCGGTACTGGTTCTTGGCGAAGCCTTCCATGCCGGCGACGATCATGCCGCCGACCGCGTTGGTGCCCATGATGTGCGAATTGTCGTAGACCTCGATGCGTCGCGGCGCAGCGTCGAGACCGAAGGTCTCGGCAAAGCCTTCCATCAGCCGGCCCTGCGATGACGTTTCGGCCAGCCGCCGGCCGAGCGCCTCGCGCGCATTCTGCAAGGCGTGGTCGGTCAGGTCCTTCTTCTCGCCGCGCTGTGGCGCCAATACCTGCACCTTGCGGCCCGCGCGTGTCGACAGTGCTTCAGCCAAAAGCGCCTGTTCCTCCACCGCATGCGACAAAAGCACCAGGCGCGGGCAGGGTTTGTCGTCGTAGAACTGCGCCAGGAAGGCGCTCAGCACTTCCTCGGCGCCAAGCGCCGGGTCGGCCTTGGGGAAATAGGCCCGGTTGCCCCAGTTCTGCCCGGTGCGGAAGAAGAACACCTGGATGCAGCTCTGCCCGCCCTCCTGGTGGATGGCGACGACATCGGCCTCCTCGACCCCCTGCGGGTTGATGCCCTGGTGGCTCTGCACGTGGCTCAGCGCCGACAGCCGGTCCCGGTAAACGGCGGCGCGCTCGAAATCGAGCGTTTCGGCGGCCCCCTGCATGGCCTTGGCGATGTCGGCCTTCACGGTGCTTGACCGGCCCGACAGGAAGGCTTTCGCCTCGTCGACCAATGCCGCGTAATCGGCAGCCCCGATCTCGCCCGTGCACGGCCCCGAGCAGCGCTTGATCTGGTAGAGCAGGCAGGGCCGCGTGCGGCTTTCGAACACCGAATCCGTGCAGGTGCGCAACAGGAAGGCGCGCTGCAGCGAATTGATCGTCCGGCCGACGGCGCCCGCCGAGGCGAAGGGGCCGAAATAGTCGCCCTTCTTCGAACGCGCGCCGCGATGCTTGAAGATGCCGGGCGCCGGATGGTCGCCGGTGAGCAGGATATAGGGAAACGATTTGTCGTCGCGCAACAGCACGTTGAAGCGCGGGCGCAGCCGCTTGATGAGGTTTGCCTCGAGCAGCAGGGCTTCGGTTTCCGTCCGGGTGACGACGAATTCCATCGACGCCGTCTCGCGGACCATCCGGCCGGTCCGGTTGGTGTGGCCGCGGCCCTGGGCGTAGTTCGTCACGCGCTTCTTCAGGCTGCGCGCCTTGCCGACATACAAGACGTCGCCCTCGGCGTCGATCATCCGGTAGACACCGGGCGCGTTGGGCAGGCGTTTCACCGCCTCCTGGATCACCTCGATGCCGATCACGCCCGAGGCTTCGCTCGCCCCGTCCCAGTCGAGCGGCTGGCCCGTCGTCTCGATTGGCGTGGTTTCGCTCGTCACTCGGGCACTCCCGCCACGTCCGGCGTTTCCCACGCCAGGTGCTGCCCGCCGTCGAGCGCGATCATCTGCCCGGTCACCGAACGTGCCTCCCACAAATAGCGCACAGTCCGGCCGAACTCGGCAAGGTCCGGCCCGCGCCGCAGAATCAGCGCGTCGGTCTGCCGGTCGAAATCGGCCTGTTCCTGGCGCTGATTGGGCAGGGTCGGGCCGGGGCCGATGGCATTGACGCGGATGTTCGGCCCCAGCGCCTGCGCCATGGTCTGGGTCGCCGTCCACAGGGCGGATTTCGACAGCATGTAGCTGAAGAAGCGCGGCGTGGGCCGCCAGACGCGCTGGTCGATCATGTTGACGATCAACGCGTCGCGGTTCCCGGGCAGGCGCGCGGCCAGCGCCTGGGCAATCAGGGCCGGCGCCTTCAGATGAACGGCGAAATGCCGGTCCCAGACCGCCATGTCGAAATCCGTGATCGCGTCATCCTCGAAGATGGAGGCGTTGTTGACGACGATGTCGGGCAGGCCAAGCGCCGCTTCGGCGCGCGCCACGAGGGCGGCCGCCTCGGCGCTGTCGGTCAGGTCGGCGCGCAGCACCGAGGCCCTTCCGCCGTCGGCCTCGACCGCTTGGGCCAGGGCATCGGCCTCGCGCTGGGAATGGCTGCAATGGATGGCCACAGCAAAGCCGTGCGCGGCGAGGTCGCGGACGATTGCCGCGCCGATTCGTTTCGCGCCGCCGGTGACGAGGGCTGTTCTTTCCGTCTGAACCATAGCTTCCGTTTTACGATGGGCCGCGCCGACGAGGTGTTTCCGCGACCGTGGAAATCACAGCTTCCATGTAAGCCGAATGAGCCGCCGCTCCAAGCCCACACATTGAACACAGGCGCGGCTGCTGACAGTGCTGAAGGCGGTCAGGTCATACCTGTCTCGTCGTCGCCTCTATCGACACACGTGATCGTGGTAAGTTTATGATATACTGTATAACAAGGCTGAAAGTTGATTGTAATTCCAGACAAATAATTGTTTTAACTTATTTATTTGCCCAAAAGATTCCTTACTTCCGTGCTTATTCAGACATAGTTTGAGGGGAGATGTGTTGCCGGCATTTGATACTCCATAAACGAGGATTTTGCCAGCTATAGCCGGGGACGGCGCTGAACACGTTTACGAAAATTCTAGAAGGATGTAATTATGCGTTTACTCAAAAATGCGGTGCCCGTGGCGATGGCCGTGGTCCTGCTTACCGCTGGTATGGTTCCAGCGACGGCGGCCGACATCATCGTCGAAGTGCCACCCGCGCCGGTAACATATGCTCCAGCCGTCATTTCCACCCCGATCAAGGGCTGGGAAGGTGGTTATGCGGGTATCGCGCTGGGATACGGGTTTTCGGGCAAGAACCGGTCCGGCTCGGAGGCGATCCAACCCAGGGGCAAGCTCGGCAGTGGCTTTGCCGGCTGGAATTTCCAATCCGGCGGCTTTGTCTACGGTGTCGAGGGTGATGTCGGCTACAACGCCATGAAGGGGTCCAAGGGGGAGGTTAGCGCCAAGGGCGGCTTCGACGGATCGTTGCGCGCCCGTCTCGGCTATGCCGTGACCGACAATCTGCTGCTTTACGCCACTGCTGGCGGCGCTGCAGGACGGTTGACACTGACCGAAGGCGGCAAGTCCGACACCAATACGATGCTGGGCTGGACGGCCGGTGCGGGTATCGATGCAAAACTGACCGACACCATGTTCGGGCGCGTCGAATACCGCTACACCCAGTACGGATCCAAGACCTTCGGCTCGGGCCCCGTCAGTTGGGGCAGCAACAAGGTTCTCGTTGGCGTCGGCATGCAGTTCTGACCATCGTCCATCGACAGGAAGCCGGGCGGCAATGCCCGGCTTTTGTCCTTCCTGACCCGATCGAGGAGTGATGTTGCCCATTTGCAACATCACCTTTCCGCCGTATTCGCGCCGTCGAAAGACCCATATTTCGGGCACGTTCAGCCGTATTTCCCACCCAGATAGGAACGATGCGATGCCCGGGCCGTTTCCTCCCAAGGCGGCTAGGGTCATCGCCCGTGTGGTGCGTTTTAGTTTAGTGCAAGGCCATCGGGGCGCCCCACAGCGTTTGCAAATGCAAGTGGCTCAAGGAGTATGGACCATGAATGCCTACAACAAGATTTTCCTGTCTGCGGCCACCGCCGTCGGGCTGATGACCATCGCCGGTGCAGCGCACGCTGCCGACGCGGTGATGGATCAGCCGCCGGCACCGCCTGCAGCCCCCGTGATTTCCACGCCGATTGCCGGCTGGGAAGGCGGTTATGCCGGTATCGCGCTCGGTTATGGTTTCTCGGGCAAGACCCAGGCCGGTTTCCCGGCGCCGGGCAATGACATCGACACGGACGGCTTCGTCGGCAACGGCTTTGCCGGCTGGAACTTCCAGTCGGGCAGCTTCGTCTACGGCGTCGAAGGCGATGTCGGTTACAACGGCATGAAGGGCTCGAATGCCGGTACCGAATCGAAGGGTGGCGTCGATGGCACGCTGCGCGCCCGTCTGGGTTTTGCGGCCACCGACAACCTGCTCATCTACGGTACGGCCGGTGGCGCCGCCGAGCGCCTGAAGGTCTCCGAAGGCGGTGTCTCCGACACCAACACCATGCTCGGCTGGACGGCCGGCGCCGGTGTCGACGCCAAGCTGACCGACAAGGTCTTCGGCCGCGTCGAATACCGCTACACCAAGTTCGGCAGCGAGAGCTTCAACACCGGCAGCGGTGCGCAGGACGTCAAGGACAGCAGCAACAAGGTCCTGTTCGGCCTTGGTATGCAGTTCTGATCATCCCGCATCGGGACTTCTGGAAAGCCGGGCCCAGCGCTCGGCTTTTCTTTATCCGCCGCGCGCCGGCGGCATCAGCACCTGCCCACGGCGGCAATCCTTGCCATCCACGGCCGCGCAGGCGCGAAATTGCAGCTCCTTGGTCAGGCAGATGCGCACCTCGCGCAGATAGCGTCGATCGCAGGTGACAGCCATTCCGCTCTTTTCGAGCCCCGGATTGGCACTCATGAAGCGCTCCTCGACCGTCTGCGGGGCGACCATCCGCGGCGTTTCGATACGGGTGAATTCCGCCGGCACCTTGACCCGCTCGCGGGCCTTGCGGGTGAGCGCGAAAAAATCCGACTGCGACAAGCCGGAACACGAGCCGTGCTTGCGCCATTGATGTCCCATCAGGCCGCCGGACGGCATGATGTCGCGATAATCGGCCACCATCTCACCGGGAACCCGCTCGGGCTGGCGGTTGCCGCAATATTCTGGATAGTCGCGCTCGTTCTGCGGCCAAAGCCCATGCACCACGAAGGCATAGGGACGGGCCGCAGCGCATTGCTGCCGATTGGCCTCGGCGCCTTCTGCCGCGCAATAGCTGGGCGACCAGCTGAGCGACAGAACGTAGAAATCGAAATCGCCGGCCGGCGCACCGCGCTGCGCGGCCGCCGCCACGCCGGCCAGCACGGTCGCCGCACAAACACCTGCTAGGCGCAGCACCTTGCGCATCGAGGACTTCGGGGCCGGTGTCGGCGCTGCTAGCGCAGCACGCGGCAATAGGCGTTGTAGACGTTCCAGCGGTCGAAACCGGACACGCAGAACTCCACATTGTCACCGATCGAGGCAAAACCCTGGCCGTATTCGATCAGGTACCAGATGGTGCGATCGCGCCCGTCCGAAAGCCGGGCCATTGCCCGGCAATAGCGCCGCTCGATCGGGCTGTCGCTGCTTGCCGCGCGATAACGCGTCTGGGAGGCGCCGTAGAAATCGACGATGTCGACATCCGGCAGGTTCGGCACATGCGTCACCTGATGGCGGAAGCGCTTCTGGATCGTCGTGTGCACGGCCGTGTTGGCGCAGACATCGTCCGGCAAACTGTAGATGCCGACCGGATCGGCGGCCTGGGCCGACATCGGGGCGAGCGTGGAGGCCAGCGAAACCGCAAGGCCGGCAGCAAGTGCCTGTAGGCGTGCCATGGATCGATTCTCCCGAATTGTGCGAACGCGAAATGCGCGCAGTTTTGCGCCAGCCACGGCGAGGGGTCAAGGCAAAGCGGCCATGGCGATCACACGGCGCCTGTCGGAGAGCCGTCGTCAATATCGTAGCGTTCCGCCGCAAGCCGCAGAGCCTCGAAATCATCGGCGCATATTTGCGCTCTCAGCGCATCGAATTTGGCTTTCGGCCAACCATAGATGCCGAGCGCCAATAGCCCCTCGACGGCGGCTTGCGGAAATCTTTGGCGCAAGGGAGTGGCGGGGTTGCCGGCGACGATGGTGTAAGGGGGAACGTCCTTCGTGACGATGGCGCCTGAGGCGACCACGGCGCCTTCGCCGACAGTGATGCCAGGCATCAGCATGGCCCGCATGCCTATCCAGGCGCCATCACCAATGATCGTGTCGCCCTTGCCTGCATAGGCATCGGCAATCACATCGGCGAACGGATAGAGGCTGAACCAGTCTGCCCGGTGCGTGTGGTTGCCGCCCATCAGGATCACGGCTTCGGCACCGATGCAGACATAGTCGCCGATATGCAGCCGATCGACGGGCCATTGCGATTCCCAGGCCGCCAGGCTGAAATCATCCCCATAAAGGTAACGCACGACGCTTTGTTCGAAGGATCCGGTCCAGGCATTGCTGTAATAGCTGTTCGTTCCCCGGACATGGATGTTTCGGTTCCGCACCGTCTGGTGAAGAAACTCGACGATTGACCAATGCTTCTGCGTCGTCATTGCGCAGCATTCCTTTCCTGAGCGAGTCGCTTGAATGATGCGTGTCCTTGACCGTCCTGGCCGAGCAGGCTCGCCAGCGCCGGCAGCGCCAGCCGCATTTCCTCCTCCAGAAGATAGGGCGGGTTGACGATGATCATGCCTGTCCCATCGAGCCGCGCTTCGGGCGAGGGCGGCCTTGTTTCGACGCTGATGTCGATCACGTCGGCGATGCCGCTTTGCGCAAGTGCTGTGCGAAACGCGGCGACCGCCTGGTGATCCTTGATCGGGTACCAGACGGCATAGATGCCGCCCGGCCAGCGCTGGTGCGCCCTGGTCAGCCGGCTGACGATGCGGCCGAATTCCCCTTCCTGCTCGAACGGCGGGTCGATCAGCACCAGGCCGCGCTTCTCCTTCGGCGGCAGGTGGGCGCCGAGCGCCAGCCAGCCGTCGAGCTCGATGACGCGCACCTGGTGGTCGCCGGCGAACTCCGCCTTCAGCGTTTCGGCGTCCGCCGGGTGCAGTTCGATGGCCGTCAGCCGGTCCTGTTTGCGCAGCAGGTGGCGCACGATGCGCGGCGAGCCGGGATAGCGGGTGATGGCGTCGCCCTGATTCACCGCGCGAACGGCATCGAGCAAGGGATTCAAAAGACGGGCGATTTCACCGTCCAGCCGTGCTTCCATCAGCCGGCCGATGCCGCCGCGCCATTCGCCGGTCTTCTGCGCCTGCGGCGACGACAGGTCGTAAAGCCCGATGCCTGCATGCGTGTCGATGACGCGGAAGGCTTTGTCCTTGTGCTTCAGATAGTCGACGATGCGCGCCATGATGGCGTGCTTGACCACGTCGGCAAAGTTTCCGGCGTGATAGGCGTGGCGGTAGTTCATCGGTCGCGGTCTTCCTCAGCCATCACGCAGTTTGATCGATGACGGCGATTGTTTTGATGAAACTGGCTCTACTCGCCTCGCGTTAAAATCGCTAGTGTGGCCGCCATGAACACACACGCCTCGATCCAGATCGGCCATTCGGCCTGCCCGCATGATTGCCCTTCCACCTGCGCGCTCGACGTCGAGATCATCGACGGCCGCATCGGCCGCGTTCACGGTGCCAAGGACAACAGCTACACCGCCGGCGTCATCTGCGCCAAGGTGGCGCGCTATGCCGAGCGCATTCATCATCCCGACCGCCTGTTGAAGCCGCTGGTGCGCGCCGGCGCCAAGGGCGAGGGGACATGGATGGCGGCGAGCTGGGAGGCAGCCCTCGACCGTGTCGCCGAAGCCTTCATCAAGGCTGAGGAGCGGCTGGGCAGCGAAACCGTCTGGCCGTATTTCTACGCCGGGACGATGGGGCTGGTGCAGCGCGATTCGATCGACCGCCTGCGCCACGCCAAGCGCTATTCCGGCTTCTTCGGCACGATCTGCACCAATGCGGCCTGGACCGGCTGGATGATGGGCGCCGGCGCCTTGCGCGGTCCCGATCCGCGCGAGATGGCCAAATCCGACTGTGTCGTCATCTGGGGCACCAACGCGGTCGCCACCCAGGTCAACGTGATGACCCACGCCATCCGGGCGCGCAAGGAGCGCGGGGCGAAGATCGTCGTCATCGACATCTACGACAATCCGACCATGAAGCAGGCCGATCTCGGCCTGGTGTTGAAGCCCGGCACGGATGGCGCGCTGGCCTGTGCCGTCATGCATGTCCTGTTCCGTGACGGCCTGGCCGACCGGGCCTTCCTCGACAAACACACCGACGACCCGCAGGGCCTCGAGGCGCATCTGAAGACGCGCACGCCGCAATGGGCGGCCGACATCACCGGCCTGCCTGTCGCCGATATCGAAGCGTTTGCACGGCTCGTCGGCGAGACGAAGCGCACCTTCTTCCGCCTGGGCTACGGGTTCACCCGCAACCGAAACGGCGTGGTCAACATGCATGCCGCGCTCTCCATCGCCGCCGTGACCGGCTGCTGGCAGTATGAGGGCGGCGGCGCGTTTCATTCGAATTCGGGCATTTTCGGCCTCGACAAATCGCTGATCGAGGGCCAGTCCTTCCGCGATGGGTCGATCCGCTCGCTCGACCAGTCGCAGACCGGCCGCGTCCTGACCAATGACGCAGCCGCGCTCCATGGCGGGCCGCCCGTCACGGCGATGCTGATCCAGAACACCAATCCGGCCAATGTCGCCCCGGAGCAGCGCCTGGTGCGCCAGGGCTTCCTGCGCGACGATTTGTTCACCTGCGTCCACGAGCAGTTCATGACCGATACGGCCAAGCTGGCCGACGTCGTGCTGCCGGCCACAATGTTTTTGGAGCATGACGACATCTATCGCGGCGGCGGCCACCAGCACATCCTGCTCGGGCCGAAGCTGGTTGACGCGCCGGGCGAGGCGATGCCCAACCTCTACGTCATCGAGGAACTGGCCAAGCGCCTCGGCGTGGCGGATATGCCGGGCTTCGGCCTGTCGGCACGCGAACATCTCGACTGGATGCTGGAAAAGCGCGGCCTCGGCACGTTCGACAGTTTCAAGGCCGAGCGCTGGGCCGACGTGCAGCCGGATTTCGACACGGCGCATTTCGTCCATGGTTTCGGTCATCCGGACGGAAAATTCCGCTTTCGCCCCGACTGGACGAACACGCCCGCGCCGAACCGTCCGCCCGCATCGATCGGCATTCAGGGACCCCATACGCTCCTTCCGGAGTTCCCGGACCATGTCGAGCTGATCGAGATGGCCGACCCGGAGCACCCGTTCCGGCTGGCCACCTCGCCGGCGCGCAATTTTCTGAATTCGAGCTTTTCCTACACGCCGACCTCGGTCAAACGCGAGGGACGACCCGAACTGATGCTGCATCCAGAGGACGCGGCAACGCTTGGTCTGGGCGAAGGCGACCGCGTCGAGATCGGCAACATGCGCGGCGAGGTCATCTTGCACGTCAAGCTGTTCGACGGCGTGCGGCGCGGCGTCGTCATTGCCGAGGGCATCTGGCCGAACGATGCTCATGAACGCGGCGAAGGCATCAACGTCCTGACCGGCGCCGACCCCATCGCGCCCTATGGCGGCGCTGCCTTCCACGACATCAAGGTGTGGGTGAAGGCGGCTTGAGGGGTAAGTATTGACAAAATGTGATTTTTAAATCACATTTTGTCATGAAACAGGTTCGGCAGACCGCCATTTATCGAAAGTGGGAGCGTAAGCTGAAGGATCGGCGGGCGAGAGCGTTGATTGCCGCTCGCGTGCTGCGCCTGGCAAACGGTCTTGCCGGCGATGTTGCGCCGGTGGGCGGCGGCATCAGCGAGCTGCGCATTCACCATGGACCGGGTTATCGGATTTATTTTCATGGGCGAGGGGAGCAAATCATCTTGCTGCTGTGTGGTGGGGACAAGAGCACGCAGGATCGGGATATCAGCATGGCCAGGCAACTGGCTGCTGAATGGAGCGAAGACGATGGCTGAAAAAATCTACGACTATGATCCGGCGGATGCCCTGACCTCGGACGAGGCTGTGGAGATATTTCTGATGGATGCGTTTGAAACCGGCAACGCCGGCCACATCGCCAGTGCGCTTGGCGTCGTCGCGCGCGCCAGAGGGATGACGGCGATCGCCCGAAAAACCGGGCTGGCGCGGGAGCAGCTTTACCGCTCACTGAGCGAAAGCGGCAACCCGACTTTGGAAACGACCCTCGCGGTCATGAAGGCACTGGGCTTTGACATGGCCAGCAAACGCAGCGCTGCCTGAACATCCGTCACCGCCGCAAATGATAGGTTAAAGCCAAGGCGATACAATGTCTTAGCGGTTCTTCCGGAATCACTTCATCAGCCTTGAAAAGCACGGCCCGCGTGTTTTCATAGGTGAAGACGCCCGGATAATACGCTGCGAACTGCTTCGTCAAATCCGTCTGGCAATGCACGAACAGCGCCCAGTCATGCTTTGCTGATTTCGGCACGCCGAGCCGGATCGTGCTGCCGCTTTTCGTCTGCGGCGTCAGATAGGCGGGCTGCCCCCATTTCAGCGTTTCCTCGATCGTGCCGACGCCATTCGTTTTCCGCGCCACGTCGAGGAGCAGCGTCCGCGCTTCAAGTAGTTTTTCGCGCGCGCCATCAGGGAAGGCGGCAAAGGCTGCGGTGATCTGGCGCGTGGCGTCGAGTTTAGCCATCGCGCCCCGCCAGCCTATCGTTGCCGTTCGCCGGGCGAAACGATGGCCGTCTCGCCGCTTTCGTCGGCGACATTGGTGAAGACGGCGGCGCCGTTCGACATCCGCACCCGGCCTTCCGCCAGAAGCTTCAGCGCGCGCGGATAGAGCCTGTGCTCCATCTTCAACACCCGAGCGCTCAGCGTTTCCTCGGTGTCGCCGATCAGGACCGGCACGGCCGCCTGGGCGATGATCGGCCCGTCATCCATTTCCGGCGTGACGAAATGCACCGTGCAGCCATGGATGCGCACGCCTGTGGCCAGTGCCCGCGCATGGGTGTCGAGGCCACGGAAATTGGGTAGGAGGGCCGGGTGGATGTTGATCATCCGGCCTTTCCATTTCTGCACGAAATCAGGTGTCAGGAGCCGCATATAGCCGGCCAGGCAGACGATTTCCGCCTTCATTTCGGCAAGCGCCTCGTGGATCGCCGCATCATGCGCCTCGCGCCCGTCATAGTCGCGCGCCGAGACCACCTTGGTGGCGATGCCGTGCGTGCCGGCGATTTCCAGCCCGCGCGCATCGGCGCGGTTCGAGACGACGCCGACGATCTCGGCCGGGAAGGAGGGATTGATGGCCGCCGCGATCAGCGACGCCATGTTCGACCCGCGGCCCGAAATCAGCACCGCGACGCGTTTGCGCGCGCGCCTGGTCATAGGGCGAGCTCGCCGCGATAGGTGACGCCGGCGGCCCGCCGCGGGGCGATCTGGCCGAGCATGGTCACTTTTTCGCCCGCCTGCTGGAGCAATGCGGCGATCTGTGCGGCCTCGCCGGAGGCGACGACGGCGATCATGCCGATGCCGCAATTGAAGGTCGACAGCATTTCCGTCTCCGCCACGCCACCGGTCTTGGCGAGCCACGAAAACACCGGCGGCACGTCGATCGCCTCAAGGTCGATCTCGGCCGACAGATGATCGGGCAACACACGTGGAATGTTTTCAGGGAACCCGCCGCCGGTGATGTGCGCCAGGGCCTTGATGCCCCAGGCGGCCTTCAGCGTCGCCAGCAGCGGCTTCACGTAGATGCGGGTCGGCTCCAGAAGCGCCTCTCCCAGCGTGCGGTCCGGCGAGAACGGCGCGCGGTCGCTCCAGTTGAGACCGGCATCGCGCACGATGCGCCGCACCAGCGAGAACCCGTTCGAATGAACGCCCGACGAGGCGAGCCCGAGGATCACGTCGCCCGTGGCGATGTCGCCGGTGGGCAGCAACGCGCCGCGCTCGGCGGCACCCACCGCGAAACCGGCGAGGTCGTAATCATCGCCATGATACATGCCGGGCATTTCCGCCGTCTCGCCGCCGATCAGCGCGCAGCCGGCCTGTGTGCAGCCCGCCGCGATGCCCGAGACGATCTGCGCGCCCTGATCGGGGTCGAGCTTGCCGGTGGCGAAATAGTCGAGGAAGAACAGCGGCTCTGCCCCCTGGACGACCAGGTCGTTGACGCACATGGCGACGAGGTCGATGCCGACCGTATCGTGCTTGTCGGCCTCGATGGCGATTTTCAGCTTGGTGCCGACGCCGTCATTGGCCGCCACCAGGACGGGATCGGAAAAGCCCGCCGCCTTCAGGTCGAACAAGCCGCCGAAGCCGCCGATCTCGCTGTCGGCACCCGGCCGGCGCGTCGCGCGCACCATCGGCTTGATCTTTTCCACCAGCCGGCCGCCGGCGTCGATGTCCACGCCCGCATCGGCATAGGTGAGGCCGTTCTTCTTGTCCTGAGCCATCGTTGTTCTCATCGCCGCATTTTCCCGGCTTCTGACATGAAGGAGCGCCTTCCGCAAGGCGCGAGAGTGCGCCGTCCTTGCCTAATGTCCCCGCTCGGCTCATGTCCGGCTATTGAAACAGCAACGCACTCCCACAATCTGTCAAAGCCTGCGATAACAGTGCGCGGACGTTTCCAGCACCGGCCTGGGATGCAATGCCGGTCATGCTTCGGAGAATATGATTGACTGTCGCCAATGCCATCACCCTCATGCGCTTCTTTCTCGTGCCGGGCGTCGTCTTCGCCTTGCTGACGGGAGAATATGGCTGGGCCTTCGCCGGTTTTCTGGCGGCCGGCATTTCCGATGGCGTCGATGGCTTCATCGCCCGCCATTTCGACCAGCGCACGGAGCTGGGCGCCTATCTTGACCCGATCGCCGACAAACTGCTCCTTGTCAGCGTCTTCGTCGTGCTGGGCTATATGAACGAATTGCCGCTGTGGCTGGTGATCGCCGTGGTCTCGCGCGACGCGCTGATCGTCGGCGGCGTGCTGCTGGCCAATGTGATGGGCCATCCGGTCGCCATGAAGCCGCTGTTTGTCTCCAAGGCCAACACGCTGGCGCAGATCCTGCTCGCCCTGCTGGTGCTGGCCGAACTTGCCTTTTCCTATAGTTCCGGAACGGTGCGCCTGGCATTGTTCATTTCCGTCGGCCTCTTGACCGTGGCTTCCGGGGCGGCCTATCTCGTGGCCTGGATCAAGCATATGGGCGGATATGCCGAAACTGACATCGAGGGACGCTGAGATGCATCGAGCACAACCCGGTGACGGCCCGCCGCCGCGTCCGCTTGGTCGGCACATTGCCTTCTGGCTGATCGCCACCGGCATACTCGGCCTATTCCTCTATGTCTTCAGTTCCATTCTGCTGCCTTTCCTGGCCGGCATGGTGCTGGCGTATTTCCTCGATCCGGTCGCCGACCGCCTGGAGCGCTTCGGCCTGTCGCGCATGGCTGCGACCGTCGTCATCCTGATCTCCTTCCTGGTGCTTCTGGTGCTGGCCCTGATGTTGGTGGTGCCGATCCTCGGCAATCAGCTCGCCGATTTCATCGGCCGCCTGCCGGACTATCTCTCGCGCCTGCAGGCCATGCTGATCGAACTGGAACCCGCCTGGTTCGACAGCGTGCTGAACGGCCAGACGCAGGCCGTACGCGACAATCTGAGCTCGATCCTGGCGCAGGGCACCGGCTTCGTCGCCACGCTGTTCAAATCCGTATGGAGTTCCGGCGTGGCGCTGGTCAATCTGGCCAGCCTGTTCGTCGTCACGCCGGTGGTCGCCTTCTACATGCTGCTCGACTGGGACCGCATGATCGACAGGGTCGACAGCTGGGTGCCGCGCGACAATGTCGAGACGGTGCGCCAGATCGCCCGCGACATCAACGTGGCGACGGCCGGCTTCGTCCGCGGGCAGGGCACGCTGTGCCTGGTGCTTGGCATCTTCTACGCTGTCGGCCTGTCGCTGGTCGGGCTGAATTTCGGCCTGCTGATCGGCCTGTTCGCCGGTCTGATAAGCTTCATCCCCTATGTCGGCTCGCTGGTCGGCCTCGGCCTGTCGATCGGCATCGCCCTGGTCCAGTTCTGGCCCGAATGGTGGTGGGTCGTCGTCGTCGCCGCCATCTTCTTTTCCGGCCAGTTTCTCGAAGGCAACATCCTGCAGCCGAAGCTGGTCGGCAAGAGTGTCGGCCTGCATCCGGTCTGGCTGATGTTCGCCCTGTTCGCCTTCGGTTACCTTTTCGGCTTCGTCGGCCTGCTGATCGCCGTGCCGGCCGCCGCCGCGGTGGCCGTGCTGGTGCGTTTCGCCATCGGTCGCTACATGGCCTCGCCCCTTTATGCCGGGCACGGCGAGCCGCCGCCCCCGGCTCCCACGCCGCGCAAGAAGTGAGGCCGCTCGCCATGCCGCGCCAGCTGCCGTTCGATCTTGCCCCCGGCGAGGCGCTGTCGCGCGATGACCTGGTGGTGACGTCCGCCAACGCGCGCGCTGCCGCCCTGATCGAGAACTGGCCGGCCTGGCCGGCGCCGGTGGTCATCCTGGCCGGCCCGGCCGGTTCGGGGAAAACGCATCTGGCGGCGATCTGGCGCGAGGAGGCCGGCGCGGTCTCGATTGCCGCCGAAGCGATCGGCGCGCGCGAGATCGGCCTGGCCGAGACGCGGCCGATCCTCATCGACAATGCCGACCGGGGCGCCGACCGGGGCAGCCTCGATGAAAACGGCCTGTTCCATCTGATCAACGCGGCGCGCGCCGCCGGCCAGCCGATGCTCTTGACGGCGCGGCGCTTTCCCGGCGCCTGGGGTGTCACGCTGCCCGACCTCCTGTCGCGCCTGAAGGCGGCGGCCACCGTCGAGATCGATGAGCCCGATGACTTGCTTCTGGCCGGCGTCATCACCAAGCTTTTCGCCGATCGCCAGGTCGATGTGGAGCCGCATGTGGTGCAGTATCTGGTGCGCCGCATCGAGCGCTCGCTGTCGAGCGCCATGCGGGCGGTCGACCGGCTCGACCAAGCGGCGCTGGAGCGCAAGTCGCGGATCAGCCGGGCGCTCGCCGCGGAGATCGTCGGCGCGATGGAGGCGGGGCAGGATTCCGCCGGCGCTTGAGGCCTTGCGGAACCAATCGAGGCGGGGACTGTTTTCCTCGGGCAATGACCATGTCCAGGAAAGCGAAAGGATCAGCCCGTGGAGCATCATGAGCCGAAAGAACGCACCACCGTTGTCACCACTGGCGGCGGAGGCGGCGCCGGGTGGTTCATCGCCGGTGGCCTGGTCGTGGCGCTGATCATCGGCGTCGTCCTGTACGCTGGCGGCTTCATCGGCGGCGGCTCGAGCGGCATCACGGTCGACATTCCCGACAAGGTGACCATCGAGGTGCCGAAACCTGCCGAGTAACGCCGTTTGCTCCGCTTCGACGGAAATCTCCAAAAAACGGCCTTGCGCCAAATCCTTGGAGAATATAGGGGTTCTGTCGTTCGGAGCGTAGCGCAGCCTGGTAGCGCATCTGGTTTGGGACCAGAGGGTCGCAGGTTCGAATCCTGCCGCTCCGACCAATCTCCCGGCTGCCGCACTGGCGGGTCGTTTGCAATACGCGTTCTCCGCGTGGGAGAGCGTCGCAAGGAACGAGGTACAGCAAGTGTCCGCGCGCATTTTCAGCCCCGCCAAGACCGCCATGCAGTCCGGCCCGGCCAGGACCGGCTATTGGGTTCTCGAGTTCGAGCCGGAGGCGCCGCGCAAGATCGACCCGTTGATGGGCTACACCGCGTCTGCCGACATGAAAAGCCAGATCCGGCTGACCTTCGAAACGAAGGAAGAAGCCTTGGCCTATGCCGAGAAGAACGGCATTGCCTTCCGGCTCGAGGAGCCGAACAAGCCGAAGCGCCGGCAGGTTTCCTATGCGGAAAATTTCCGCTATGACCGCAAAATCCCGTGGACGCACTGATTGCGGCATCCGCGGTCGCGGTCCCGTAGCTCAGTTGGATAGAGCACCGGCCTTCTAAGCCGATGGTCGCAGGTTCGAGCCCTGCCGGGATCGCCATTGACGATCAAATACATGGATGGAATTTCCCCACGGCTCCTGAATTCTTGAAAATGCCACGTGGGTAACGTTTCGGGTAACGGAAAGCGTGAAACGCGCCGTTGGTTCCGCAATCGTTGTTGCTGCCATCGAGCGCGGTAAAGCTATTGTCTGGCTGCTCTCATCGTCTCGTGAGAACATAAGTTCCAACATGAGAAAGCCCGCCACTGTTTCCAGTAGCGGGCACTAGTGCCTCAAAAATGTTCCGTGTCACATGCCGAGCAGTGCTTTGGCTTCCTCCAGCGCCGCTATAGAACCATCGTGATCGCCGGCATTGTGCAGCTCTTCACCCGTCGCTCTGAGTTCTGTCACGGTCGCCATGTCGGCTTCCGAGAGTGTCGCAGCTGGCAGTGCCGCGTCGATTTCTGCCATTACGGATGGACACATATGGGCCAGGGCGGCTACCGGCGTCATGGCCAGCAGAATTGCAAGTGTCATCGAACGCAACATGGTCGTTTCTCCCTTGCCGGCCTGCGGCTGGGGCCGCGATGGAGACCGGCAAAGAGAGCATATACCGCGCTGCTTTCCCGAGGCAAATCAACATGGGAAAGCGCTCGTCACTGGAAACGGTGACGGTGTTGCGGCAGGTGCCGACCCGGCCGTCGAGCCAGCCATCCGGCGAAAATGCGTCAGCGAAGCACCGATCGTCGCAGCCGATAATTCGGCCGGGCCGATGGCCAGAGTGTTCCAGCCGGGCGCCGTGCCGGACAGGTCGCCGATCGCATGCCCGTCGAAGGCCGGGTTCGCCGCGCCCGCTGGAAGAGCAGCGCTGGCTTTGTCGCGTCAGGAGGCAGCCGCGGCCGCGGCCAGCCCACGGGCCAGGTCGGCTTTCAGGTCGTCGACATCTTCCAGGCCGATCTGCAGGCGGATGACCGGGCCTTCCTTTGGCGCCAGCGCCACCTTGCGGTCTTTCAGCGACACGTGAACGGCCAGGCTTTCGAAACCGCCCCAGGAATAGCCCAGGCCGAAGAAGCGCAGCGCGTTCAGGAAGGCATGCGCCTGGCGTTCGCCGCCGCCGTCGAGCACGATCGAGAAGAGGCCGCTGGCGCCCGAGAAGTCACGCTTCCAGAGGGCATGGCCGGGATGCGATTCAAGGCCCGGATGGAGCACGCGCGCCACACCGGCCTGGCCATCCAGCCAACGGGCCAGCGCGAAGGCGCTTGCCTGGTGCCGTTCGAGGCGCACGCCCATCGTGCGCAGACCGCGCAGCACCTGGTAGACATCGTCCGGTGCAGCACACACGCCGAGCGTCCCGTGAGCGTCCAGCAGGCGCTCCCAGCAGGCCGCGTTGGCGGACACGGTGCCAAGCAGGACGTCCGAATGGCCAGCCGGGTATTTGGTTGCCGCCTGGATGGAAACATCGACCCCATGGTCGAGCGGGCGGTAGAACAGGGGCGTCGCCCAGGTGTTGTCCATCATGACGATGGCGCCGCCCTTGTGCGCCACCTCGACGATGGCCGGGATGTCCTGCATCTCGAACGTGCCGGAGCCCGGCGCCTCGGTCAGGACGACCTTGGTGTTGGGCTGCATCAGCGCCGAGAGGCCTGCGCCGGCCATCGGGTCGTAATAGGTAACCTCGACGCCCAGCCGGACCAGCATCGTATCGGCGAAATGACGCGTCGGATGGTAGACCGAATCGACGATCAGCACGTGATCGCCGGCCGACAGGAAGCCGAGGAGCGGCACGGTGACGGCGGCCAGCCCCGACGGCACGATCACCGTTCCGGCGGCACCCTCCAGCGCATTGACGGCATCGGCGAGCGCGTCCGTCGTCGGCGTGCCACGCGTCCCGTAGGTGTATTTCTGCTGCCGTGACGCCATGGTCTCGGCATCGGGAAACAGGACCGTCGATGCGTGGACGACGGGCGGATTGACGAAGCCGAAGAAGGCGCGCGGATCGTTGCCCATATGGGCAAGCCGCGTGTTCACTCCGACCCGGGTTTCATTTTCGTTGCTCATCGAACCTCGGTGCGTGACGTGGGGCCGCCTGGAGGGGGCCGCGGGGAAGGAAGCCGATCGGCTGGCGAGCGGCAATGAATGAAAATGCTCCAGCGGATGGAACGTGCCGGCGATGGAACGTCATTGTCGACGGCGCGTCAACCGGTGCGGGTGCCGCCGATCCCATCTGGCGCAAGCGTCATTCGCTCTTGACCCAAAGCGAAATATGGCCTTCGATGCACCCAGTGCGTGGGAGAGGAAGCGCGTGGCCGCTTGTCCTAGTGCAACGCTTCAAGTGGAATAAAGGCTTGCATTCATTTCACTTGAAGCAAAGTTGCCCTAGATCATATTTGGTGGCCTGCATATCCCAGTCCAAACCTGTCGGTTTGGCTGGGGCAGGACACTAGGGACCAACGCTCCGCCCGGAGCGTCAGGCTTGGGTCATTCGCCTGCTTCCGCACGACGACCATCAGGGGATAAGCCCGAATACCAGAAAAAAAGGGTTCGTAACTATGAAGACAGTTCTCAAAGCGTTGCTCGGCTCCGCGGTGCTCGCAATGGCGGCCGGGTCGGCTTCCGCCGCCACGCTCGACGACGTGAAGGCAAAGGGCCATGTGCAATGCGGTGTCAGCACGGGTCTCGCCGGCTTCAGCGCGCCGGACGACAAGGGTGAATACACCGGTCTGGACGTGGATTTCTGCCGGGCGATCGCCGCCGCGGTTTTCGACGATCCCAAGGCTGTCCAGTTCTCGCCGCTGTCGGCGAAGGAACGCTTCACCGCCCTGCAGTCGGGCGAAGTCGATGTTTTGTCGCGCAACACCACGTGGACCATCAGCCGCGACACCGCGCTCGGCCTGAATTTTGCTGGCGTCACCTATTATGACGGCCAGGGCTTCATGATCAATTCGAAGAAGCTGCAGGGCATCAGTTCGGCGCTGCAACTGTCCGGCGCCGCCGTCTGCGTGCAGTCCGGCACGACCACCGAGCTCAACCTGGCCGATTACTTCAAGGCCAACAATATGGAATACAATCCGGTCGTCTTCGAAAAACTCGAAGAGGTCAACACGGCCTATGACCAGGGTCGTTGCGACGTCTACACGACCGATCAGTCGGGCCTCTACGCGATCCGCCTGACGCTCAGCAGCCCCGACGACCACATCGTCCTGCCGGAGATCATCTCGAAAGAGCCGCTCGGCCCTGTCGTGCGGCATGGCGACGATCAGTGGCTCGACGTCGTCAAATGGGTCTATTATGCGCAGTTGAACGCCGAGGAACTCGGCGTCAGCCAGGCCAATCTCGAAGAGAGCATGAAGTCGGAAAACCCCGAGATCAAGCGTCTCCTGGGCACCGAGGACGGCGGCAAGCTCGGCGCCGATCTGGGTCTGACGAATGATTGGGCCGCCCGGGTCATCAAGCATGTCGGAAACTATGGCGAGATGTTCGAGCGCAATGTCGGCGCCGACAGCCCGCTGAAGATTTCCCGCGGCATCAACGCCCTGTGGACGAAGGGCGGCCTGCAGTACGGCATGCCGATCCGCTGAGGAAACCGGTCCGCAAACCATCGCCGGTTTGCGGACCGCCCAAGCATGGATCGAAACGGCGGCTCGCGCCCTGAGCCTGTAAGAGCACAAGAGGGTGGAAGCCGCCGCGCATGACCGTCAATGCGATGCGCGCAAGGCGGGATTGACCGCTTTGCGCCATCCCTGGTGAGGAAAGCCATGGCCACCCAGCAAACCATTGCGGAGGGCGCGGCGCCTCGTGTGCCGCTGCTCTATGATCCGCGTGTGCGAGGCATCGCCTACCAAATACTCGTCTTCGTCGGACTGTTCGCCTTTGTCTACTGGATCATCGGCAACACCACTGCCAATCTCCAGCGTGCCAACATCGCCTCAGGCTTCGGCTTCCTGCAGGGACGCGCCGGCTTCGACATCGGCGACAGCCTGGTCGCCTACAGCTCCGATTCGACCTATGGGCGCGCGCTGTATGTCGGCTTCCTGAACACGCTCCGCGTCGCCATTCTCGGCATCATCACGGCGACCATCGTCGGGTTCGTCATCGGCATTGGCCGCTTATCGAAGAACTGGCTGATCAACAGGATCTGCCTCGTCTATGTCGAGGTGTTCCGCAACATCCCCCCGCTGCTGGTCATCTTCTTCTGGTATTTCGGCGTCTTGTCCGTTCTCCCGCTGCCGCGCGATTCGATCGAGTTGCCCTTCGGCTCTTATCTCAACAGCCGCGGTTTCTATTTTCCAAAATTCCTCTGGGGCGAGGGGGCCGGCCTCATCGCGCTGGCCCTGGGCCTGGCGCTGGTGTTCATCTGGTTCGTCCGCCGCTGGGCGGCCAAGCGGCAGGCGGCGACCGGCGACCGGTTTCCGGTCTTATGGACCTCGCTCGGCCTGCTGATCGGCTTGCCGCTCCTGGCGTTCGTCGTCACTGGCTTTCCGCTGAGCTTCCAGTTTCCGGCGCTGTCGACCTTCAATCTGCAAGGCGGCATACAGGTCAGACCGGAATTTCTCTCGCTGTATCTCGCCCTGTCCTTCTATACGGCGGCCTTCATCGCCGAGATCGTCCGCGCCGGCGTGCTCGGCGTCAGCCATGGCCAGAGCGAAGCCGCGCACGCGCTTGGCCTGCGCAATCGGCCGACCCTGCGCCTGGTGGTCATCCCGCAGGCGCTGCGCATCATCATCCCGCCCCTGACCAGCCAGTATCTCAACCTGACGAAGAACTCCTCGCTGGCCGTCGCCATCGGCTATCCGGATCTGGTCGCCACCGGCGGCACGACGCTCAACCAGACCGGTCAGGCGATCGAGATCGTCGCCATCTGGCTGATCGTCTATCTGGGCCTCAGTCTCGCCACCGCCGCATTCATGAACTGGTACAACGCGCGCAAGGCGCTGGTGGAGCGATAGGATGCAGGAACACGACCTTTCTTTCGTCCGCGCGGAGATGGTGGCCAGCCAGGCCCCGCCGGTGGCCGAGCACGGCCTGGTTCCGTGGCTGCGCAAGAACATGTTCGCCAATGTGGTCGACACGATCTTCTCGCTGCTCGGCATCGCCCTGGTGTTCATGATCGTCCCGCCGCTGGTGCAATGGGCCTTCATCAACGCGCAATGGACCGGCAGCGACCGGACCGCCTGTGCCACGCTGGCCCAGGGCGGCCTGCAGCCGGATGGCTGGTCGGGTGCCTGCTGGGCGTTCGTCGATGCCAAGTTCCAGCAGTTCATGTTCGGCCGCTACCCGTCCGCCGAGCGCTGGCGCGTTTATCTGACGGGCTTCCTGTTCGTCGCGCTCCTCGTGCCGATGCTGGTTCCGCGCGTACCGCGCAAGGGGCTGAACGCGCTGCTGCTGTTTGTCATCTTCCCGGTGGTCGGCTTCTTCCTCCTGTCGGGCGGTGCCTTCGGCCTCAAGCCGGTGGCGACGCCCCTGTGGGGCGGATTGATGGTGACGCTGGTGCTTGCCTATGTCGGTATCAGCGTATCGCTGCCGCTCGGCATCCTTCTGGCGCTCGGCCGGCGTTCGCACATGCCCGTGGTCAAGCTCGTCTGCGTCGTCTTCATCGAGACCATGCGCGGCGTGCCGCTGATCACCATCCTGTTCATGGCCAGCGTCATGCTGCCACTGTTCCTGCCGCCCGGCACCAGCTTCGACAAGCTGCTGCGCGCCCTGATCGGCGTCGCCCTGTTCGCCTCGGCCTATATGGCGGAAGTCATTCGCGGCGGCCTGCAGGCGATCCCCAAGGGCCAGTACGAGGGCGCCGACGCGCTCGGTCTGAGCTATTGGAAGAAGACCAATCTGATCGTTCTTCCACAAGCCATAAAACTGGTTATTCCGGGCATCGTGAACACCTTCATAGGCTTGTTCAAGGACACGAGCCTGGTCTACATCATCGGTATGTTCGACCTGCTTGGCGCGGTTCGCCAGAACTTCTCGGATGCCAATTGGGCGTCTCCCCAGACGCCGATCACCGGCCTTGTTTTTGCCGGCTTTGTCTTCTGGCTGTTCTGCTTCGGCATGTCACGCTATTCGATCTTCATGGAACGCCGGCTCGACACCGGTCACAAACGCTAGTGGTCTGACCGAAACAGATGGTACCCATCTGTTTCGATAAGTCAGCCCACAAGCTATTGCGGAAAAACAATGAGATAGGCCACAAGGCTGAAGGGGAATCCAGATGGCACCACAAAACGCAGTCAAGGCCGAGGAGCTTCACGCCAATCGCGGCAAGATGCACATCTCCGATACCGACGTGGCGATCGAGATCGTCGACATGCACAAATGGTATGGCGATTTCCATGTCCTGAAGGACATCAACCTGAAGGTGATGCGCGGCGAGCGCATCGTCGTGTGCGGCCCGTCCGGGTCGGGAAAATCGACGATGATTCGCTGCATCAACCGGCTCGAGGAGCACCAGAAGGGCAAGATCGTCGTCGACGGCATCGAACTGACCAACGATCTTAAGAAGATCGACGAGGTGCGCCGCGAAGTGGGCATGGTGTTCCAGCACTTCAACCTGTTCCCGCATCTGACCATCCTGGAGAACTGCACGCTGGCGCCGATCTGGGTGCGCAAGACGCCGAAGAAGGAAGCCGAGCGCGCGGCGATGCACTTCCTCGAACGCGTCAAGATACCCGAGCAGGCGCACAAATATCCGGGCCAGCTTTCCGGCGGCCAGCAGCAGCGCGTGGCGATTGCCCGCGCCCTGTGCATGAACCCGCGCATCATGCTGTTCGACGAGCCCACTTCGGCGCTCGATCCGGAGATGATCAAGGAAGTGCTCGACACCATGGTCGACCTGGCCGAGGAGGGCATGACCATGATCTGCGTCACCCACGAGATGGGCTTTGCCCGCCAGGTGGCCAACCGGGTGATCTTCATGGATCAGGGGCAGATCGTCGAGCAGAACACGCCGGCCGAGTTCTTCGACCACCCGCAGCACGAGCGCACGAAACTGTTCCTGTCGCAGATCCTGCACTGAGCTACAGAGCCGTGCGTGGTTCGACAAGCTCACCATGAGGGGGGTATGGTTGCAAGAAAACCACCCGCAACGTCGCGGAACCAGTCTCCCTGCCAAGTCCACCCCCCCCTCATGGTGAGCTTGTCGAACCACGCACCGGGCCGATGCGCTATAGCATTTTGCAGTCAGGTGGAATCACCTGACGTCCGCATAGATGCGGAAAAACAATGAGATAGAACGGTTCAGCGTTTCTATGAAATGCTGAACCGGTCTAGGCGAGATTGCCTGAGTCCTGTGGACAATTACCCGTCCAGTTCCGCCTCGGCGTCGAATCCGTACAACCAGTCGAAATCGGCCATCAGCGCGGTTTCGTCGCGTTTCCTGAGGATCAGGTCGCGCGCCAGCGCCACCGGCCCGCCCGCATGCCAGACGAAGCGGTTGAACCGGCCGCGCCGCGCCACCTGCGCCATGCGCGGTTTGCGGATGCGCTGATAGGCCGAAAGCGCCACCGGCATGTTGTCGCGGTGCCGCGCCAAAAGGGCCGCCAGCGTTGCTGCGTCCTCGATCGCCATGGCTGCGCCCTGCGCGGCGAAGGGCGGCACCGCATGGGCCGCATCGCCGATGAGCGCCACCCTGTCGCCGTGGATCCAGGGGGCGCCTGGATGCGCGGCGTGGATCGGCCACACGGTCCACGAAGGCACCGTGTCGATCAATGGCAGAAGGGCCGTTTCCGCCATCGCATCCCTGAGCGGTGCGTCGCTCGCTTCCTGCGCCCAATCCTGCCGCATCGCCTGCCGCGTGGCTTCGCCGCGGGTGAAGGCCACGAGATTGAGCTCCCGTCCGCCGCTCACCGGATAGGCGATGAGGTGGAAACGCGGGTGCATGAACGCCGTCACCGTATCGGCCACCGCGAGTGCTTCGCCCGCCTTGTCGCGCGGCAGCGTCGTGCGCCATGCCAGATGGCCGGTGAAGCGGCTGCCCGCCGCGGCGCTGGCGGTCCGTCGCAGGCGCGACCACACGCCGTCGGCGGCGATCAGCAAGGGGGCATCGGCCTGTTCGCTGATCCAGCCGCGCGTGATGCGCGCCCTGACGCCGTCTTCGGTGAGCTCGGCGTCCTCGACGGCCGTGCCCGTGACGAGCTCGATGCCGCGCTGCCGGCGCACCAGGCTGATGAGCGCCGCCTGCAGGTCGGCGCGGTGCGCCACCAGATAAGGCGCCCCCCAGCGCCTTTCGGCGACCGCGCCAAGCGGCACCCGGGCGACGCGTTCGAGCGTCGCCGCATTCCTCAATTCGACTGCCAGCGGGCGCACGGCGCGCGGCGCAAGGACGTCCAGAACGCCGAGGCGATCCAGGATGCGCGTTGCATTGGGGGAAAGCTGCAGCCCGGCGCCGACCTCGCGCAACAGGGGTTCGCGCTCATAGATGCGGGCGCGGAACCCGTGCCGGGCCAGTGCCAGCGCCATCGTCAGGCCGGCGATGCCTGCCCCGGCGATGAGGACGGCCGGTCTTTCCGCCACCGGTCGCTAGGCCGCTTCCTCGAACAGACAGCCTTCCGGCCGGGTGAGGGCGGCTCCGAGCGCCGCATTGTAGCGGTAGAGCGTCGAGCAATAGGGACAGACACGCTCGGTCTCGTCACCCATGTCGATATACACATGCGGATGGTCGTTGGGCGGGTTGGCGCCGACGCACATGAACTCCTTGACGCCGATCTCGATGGCGCTGTGGCCGTCCGTGTTCTGGAAATGGGGAATGGCCGATCCTGCCATCATCGTCTCCCGCTTTGCACGCGTTGGAAGTTGCTTGCGTTTGTAGCATAAACCGCATCTTTGCAAGCCTGTGATATGAAACTGTCGCAAAACCCTGTCACCAGATAGGATGACTGGCCGACAACCACAGCCAGCGCATTTTGCAGTCAGGCGGAATCACCTGACGTACGCACAAATGCAGGAAAACAAGCGATAGACTGGTTCAGCGCTGAACCAGTCCATCGCATGCAAAAGGGGCGCGAGCGAGACCATGAGCGAACTAAAACCGGTTCAGACCGAATTCGCCGTCGATACGGGGCCGGCGGGCGAGATCGCCGTTGCGAGCCCGGACCGCTTCGTCAATCGCGAGTTTTCCTGGCTGCAGTTCAATCGTCGCGTGCTCGACGAGGCGCAGAATCCGAACCATCCGCTGCTCGAAAGGCTGCGCTTCCTGTCCATCTCGGCCGACAATCTGGACGAATTCTTCATGGTTCGCGTGGCGGGCCTGGCCGGCCAGGTGCGCGAGCACATCGCCACCCGCAGCGCCGATGGCCGCACGCCGGAAGAGCAGCTCGAGCAGATCCTGCGCGAGGTCGGCCGGCTGCAGATCGACCAGCATGCCAGCCTGACGGCGCTGCTGGCGCTGCTGAGCAAGGAAGACATAGATCTGGTGCGCCCCGACGCCTTGAATCAACCTGACATGAAATGGCTGGAAAACCATTTCATGGAAACGATTTTTCCGGTTCTGACGCCGCTGTCGATCGACCCGGCGCATCCGTTCCCGTTCATCCCCAATCTCGGCTTCTCCATGGCGCTCGAACTGCAGCATGAGGGCGAGTTGGAGACGATGACGGCGCTGTTGCGCCTGCCGGTGGCGCTGAAGCGTTTCATCCAGTTGCCCGAGCGCGGCCGCGCCGTGCGCTTCATCACGCTGGAAGATGCGGTCAAGCTGTTCATCGGCAAGTTGTTCCCGCGCTACCAGGTGATAGGCTCCGGCACGTTCCGCATCATCCGCGACAGCGACATCGAGGTCGAGGAAGAAGCGGAGGACCTGGTCCGCCTGTTTGAATCGGCCCTGAAGCGCCGCCGCCGCGGTTCGGTGATCCGCATCGAGTTCGACAACGAGATCCCCGAGGGTTTGCGTCATTTCGTCGCCGGTGAGCTGGGTGTCGCCGAGACGCGCATCACCGTTCTGCAGCGGCCATTGGCCATCAACCAGATTTCCGAGATCGTCAAACTGCCGCGCGACGACCTGCTTTTCGCGCCTTACAATCCGCGCTTCCCAGAGCGGATTCGCGAGCACAATGGCGATTGCTTCGCCGCCATCCGCGAGAAGGACATCATCGTCCACCACCCTTATGAATCCTTCGACGTGGTGGTGCAGTTCCTGCGCCAGGCCTCGCAGGATCCCGAAGTGGTGGCGATCAAGCAGACGCTCTACCGCACCTCGAACGACAGCCCAATCGTGCGCGCCCTGATCGAGGCCTCGGAGGCCGGCAAATCGGTAACCGCGCTGGTCGAACTGAAGGCCCGCTTCGACGAGGAGGCCAACATCCGCTGGGCGCGCGACCTGGAGCGCGCCGGCGTGCAGGTGGTTTTCGGCTTCATCGAGTTGAAGACGCACGCCAAGATGTCGCTGGTGGTGCGCCGCGAGGAGGGCAAGCTGCGCAATTACTGCCACCTGGGCACCGGCAACTATCACCCCATCACCGCGCGCATCTATACGGACCTGTCCTATTTCACCTGCAATCCGGAAATCGCCCGCGACATGGCGCAGGTGTTCAACTTCATCACCGGCTATGCCGAGCCCGACGGCGAGATGCGGCTGGCCATCTCGCCGTTCTCGCTGCGCAACCGGCTGCTCGACCACATTCGCGCCGAAATCGACCATGCGCGCGCCGGCCGTCCGGCGCAGATCTGGATGAAGATGAATTCGCTGGTCGATCCGGCCGTCATCGATGCGCTGTACGAGGCGGGGCAGGCGGGCGTCGAGATCGACCTGGTGGTGCGCGGCATCTGCTGCCTGCGTCCGCAAGTTCCGGGCCTGTCGGAACGCATTCGCGTCAAGTCCATCGTCGGCCGCTTCCTCGAGCACAGCCGAATCTATTGCTTCGGCAATGGCCATGGCCTGCCGTCCGACGAGGCGGTGATTTACATTTCTTCCGCCGACATCATGCCGCGCAACCTCGACCGGCGCGTGGAAACCATGGTGCCGATCACCAATCCGACCGTGCATGAGCAGGTTCTGGGGCAGATCATGCTCGGAAACATCATGGACAACCAGCAAAGCTTTGAAGTATTGCCGGATGGCACCTCGCGACGCATGATGCCCGACGAGGGAGAGGAACCGTTCAACGCTCAGGAATATTTTATGACCAATCCGAGCCTATCCGGTCGCGGCAATGCCTTGAAATCCCATGCGCCCAGGCGGATCGCTGCGTTCAAGAAGCGCAAGAAGCTGGACGCCGGGGTCCATCCCGCTGCGGATTGACGAGCACTTTCGTTTGGGTATTGCCGCATCTCAAGGCCGTCTTCAGGACCGCCGCCCCGTCTCTGTGATCGACATCGGGTCCAACTCCATACGCCTCGTGATCTATGAGGGTGTGGCCCGTGCGCCGACCATGCTGTTCAACGAAAAGATGCTCGCCGGTCTGGGCAAGGGCATCGTCACGACCGGGGAACTGGACCCCGAGGGCGTGACCCGCGCCGTGGCCGAATTTCGCCGCTTCCGCGCCCTGTCGGAACAGGCGGGCGCGCAAGCCCTGCACGTGCTGGCGACGGCGGCGGCGCGCGAAGCGCGCAACGGCCCGGATTTCATCCATCGCGCCGAGGACATTCTTGGCACGGAGATCCATGTCCTGTCCGGCCGCGAGGAGGCCAGGTACTCGGCCTATGGTGTCATGTCCGGTTTTCATAAGCCCGATGGCATCGTCGGCGATCTGGGCGGCGGCAGCCTCGAACTGGTTGCCGTCGAGGACCGGTCGATGGGCGACGGCATCACATTGCCGCTCGGCGGGTTGCGGCTGCGTGAAATGGCGGGCAATTCGGTTTCGAAGGCTGCCCGCATCGCCCGCAAGGAGCTGGCGCGCGCCGATTGGCTGAAGGAGGGGGCAGGGCGGCCGTTCTATTGCGTCGGCGGCACCTGGCGTAACCTTGCCCGTCTGCACATGCTCGAAACCGGCTATCCGCTCGAAGTCATGCACCATTACGAGCTCGGCATCGAGCAGTCGGCCGATTTCCTGAAACGCGTCGCCGCCGGCGCCGACAAGATGGCGAGCATCGAACGCATCTCGAAGAACCGCCGGGCGCTTTTGCCCTATGGCGCTGCGGTTCTGCTGGAGATCATCAGCGCGGCCCAGCCGTCGCGCATCATTTTTTCCGCGCTCGGCGTGCGCGAGGGCTATCTCTATTCGCTCCTGTCGGAGGAGGAACGCGCCAAGGATCCGCTCGTTTCGGCGGCCGAGGAATTGGCCATACTGCGCTCGCGCTCGGTCACCCACGCGCGCGAACTGGCCGCGTGGAGTGGAACCGCCTTCGAAGCGCTCGGCATCGAGGAGACGGAGGAGGAGGCGCGTTACCGGGTGGCCGCCTGTCTGCTGGCCGATATAGGCTGGCGCGCCCATCCCGAATATCGCGGCATCCAGTCGCTCAACATCATTGCGCACGGGTCGTTTATCGGCATCGACCATCCGGGCCGCGCCTTCATCGCGCTGGCCAATCTGTTCCGTCACGAAGGATTGTTCAACGACGCGTTGTCACCGCAGATGCGTGAGCTGGCCACGCCCCGCTATGTCGAACGCGCCCGCCTTCTGGGTGGCTTGTTGCGTGTCGTCTATCTGTTGACCGCATCGATGCCTGGCATCATCCCGCAGCTGAAGTGGGAAAAGCGCGACGACGGCACGACAGCGCTGATCATACCGGCCACGCACGCCGCCCTGATGGGCGAACGTCCGGTGGGCCGCATGGCGCATCTGGCCAAGGTGACGGGCCGCAACCTGACGCTGGCGGTCGAGGGGCAATAGAGCATTTTGCAGTCAGGTGGTTCCACCTGACGTCCGCATAAATGCGAAAGAACAATGAGATGGAGCGGGGCAACGTTTCCATGAAACGCTGAACCGGGCTGCAGCATTTTGCAGTCGGTGGTTCCGCCTGACGTCCGCATAAATGCGGAAGAACAAAGAGATGGAGCGGCCGGCTATTCCGCCGCCTGCACTGTCTTCCCCTCTGGATCGAACACTTCCACTCTGCGCTTGTTGAAGCGCAGGGCGAGTTCGCCGCGCACCAGTTTCAGCGCTTCCTCGCCGAACACTTCGCGCCGCCAGCCGGACATGGCCGGCACGTCGGCCGCCGCGCCATCGGCGGCGATACGTTCGATGTCGTCGCTTGAGGCGAGCATTTTCGCCGCCACGCCCTGCCGGTCCGCCACCAGTTTCAGCAGAACCTTCAGCAGTTCGGCGGCGGCCGCAGCCCCTTCTGGCGCCTGTGACGGGCGCGGCAGACGGGGCAGTTCTTCCTTTGGCAGTGCAAGGGCCCTGGCGACGGCGCCAAGCAGTCCGGCCGCTCCCGACGAACGCTCCCAGCCGCGCGGAATGGTGCGCAGCCGGCCAAGCGCTTCCGTATCGCGGGGCTGCTGCTGCGCGACCTCGTAGATCGCATCGTCCTTGATGACACGGCCACGCGGCACGTTGCGCTCGCGCGCTTCATATTCGCGCCAGGTCGCCACCTGCTGCAGCACTGCCAGCTCGATCGGCTTCTTGACCCTGAGCTTGAGCCGTTTCCAGGCGTCGTCGGGATGCGGATCATAGGTTTCCTGCGCTGTCAGGACCGCCATTTCCTCGTTCAGCCAATGGGCGCGGCCCTCGCGCGCCAATTCTTCCCTCAAATGCTCGTAGACGTCGATCAGATGTGTCACATCGGCCAGCGCATAGCTCAGCTGCTTGTCGGTCAGCGGACGGCGACGCCAGTCGGTGAAGCGCGAGGATTTGTCGATCTGTGCGCCGGTGATTCTCGAAACCAGCTGGTCGTAGGAGATGCTGTCGCCGAAACCACACACCGTCGCCGCGACCTGGCTGTCGAAGACCGGGTGCGGAATAAGCCCGCCCAGGTGGAAGACGATCTCGATGTCCTGGCGCGCGGCGTGAAACACCTTCGTCACCCGCTCATCCGTCATCAGATCGAAGAACGGCTTGAGGTCGATGTCCTTGGACAGCGGGTCGACCAGCGCCGTCACGCCGGGGGCGGCCAGCTGGATCAGGCACAATTCCGGCCAGAAGGTCGTCTCGCGGATGAACTCCGTATCGACGGTGACGAAATCGGATTTCCTGAGTTCGGCGATGGCCGCGTCGAGGTCTTGTTGCTTCGTAATCAGATCCATTCTGCTTCTTTAGGTCATGCGGCGGCAAAAGTGAAGAATTGGCTGTGGGCAGAACAATGCTGTCAGCGGTCCTCTGCCGGCCGCTTGGCGCGGCCGCGCCGCGCCATGCGCATGAACACGGGCGAGGTGCGCAGAAGGACGGCGAAACGGCGGCGCTGGCCAGCCGGCACAGCCGCCCGGACTCCCATGCGATACAGCGTGACCAGCACCAGCGCCGCATAGATGACCGACGTGTAGGAGAACAGTGCGTGCGGGCCGAAACGCTGCATCAGGAACGAGGCGATCAGCGGTCCCGCCATGGCGCCGATCGAATAGAAGAACAGCAGGCCCGCCGCCACCTGGACGAACTCGTCCTTCGTCGCATGGTCGTTGGCGTGCGCCGCCGACAGCGAATAGAGCGACATGGCGAAGGCGCCGAACAGGAAGACGAGCAGGAGATTGGCGTTGCGGTCGTCGCCGGCGAACCAGCTGAGAGCAAGCGCCGAGACCATCGCGCCGATGGTGGTGACGAGCAGCACCTGCCGCCGGTCTCGCCGGTCGGACAGCGCGCCCAGCGGATATTGCATCACCGCACCGCCGATGATGCCGGCGCTCATGAACGTGGCGATCTCCGAGACCGACAGGCCGATCGCCTGGCCGTAGATCGGCCCGACCATGCGGAAGGCGCTGTTGGTCAGCCCGACGGCGATGCAGCCGATCGAGGCGAGCGGCGAGATGCGCCAGACTCCCTTGAGATCGAGGCGGAACTCGGCCGGCGGCTGGGGATTCGACCGGTCGGCCATCGACACGGGCACCAGCGACAGGGTGATCATCATCGCCATGACGGCAAAGGTGACGAAGCCCTCGATGCCGAGGCCGGGGATCATGTATTGGGAACCGGTCACCGCGACGATGTCGATGATCCGGTAGACGGCCAGCACGCGCGCCCGATTGGCGTTGGCGGCTGCCGAATTGAGCCAGCTCTCGATGGTCGTGAACAGGCTGGAAAAGCAAATTCCCGACAAGAACCGTATGGCGATCCAGGCAATGGGATCGACGAACAGCACCAGGAGCAGCGCGCCCGCGGCGCCCAGCGCCGCCAGCGCGGCGAAGGCGCGGATATGGCCGACGGCGCGCAGCAGGCGGGGAATATAGAGGCAGCCGATCAGGAAGCCGGCAAAATAGGCGCTGCCCATCAGGCCGATCGTGGTCGGCGAAAAGCCTTCCGCAGCACCCCGCAGGGCGATCAGCGTGCCTTGCAGGCCATTGCCGGCAAGCAGGATGCCGGCGGCAATGAGAAGCGGAATGAGCGGGCGAAGATTGGACATGAAAAGGCGGCCCGGCGGGTGCGGCGCGTACATCGCACCGCTTGCATCCCACCTATAGGATGCCCTGGATCAATTCGCTTGGGCCAATTGGCCGCGCCAATGGTCCCAGGCGCGTGCCGGCTCAGTCCTCCGCTTCGGCCAGCATGCCGTCCACCAAATGGACGCGCCGGTCCATGCGCGCCGCCATGTCGAGGTCGTGCGTGACGGCGACGACGGTCTTGCCGCGTTCACGGACAAGCGACCGCAGGATTTCGAAGACCTGCTCGGAACTTTGCGAATCCAGGCTGCCGGTCGGTTCGTCGGCGAGCACCAGCGGCGGATCGTTGGCGAGCGCCCGAGCCACCGCCACACGCTGGCGCTGGCCGCCCGACAATTGGTCGGGTCGCTTGTTGCGATGGTCGGCGAGGCCCAGCGCATCGAGCAATTCCTCTGCGCGCCCGCGCATCTCGCGCGGCGCAAGCCTGCCCATCTTGCGCATCGGGATTTCGACATTCTGGCGGGCCGAGAATTCCGGCAGCAGGAAGTGGAACTGGAACACGAAGCCGATCATCGACAGCCGCGTGCGGGCGCGTTCCGCCTCGCTCATCGGCCCGGTATCGCGCCCCTCGACGAGGATCGTGCCGTTGGTCGGCCGGTCGAGCAGGCCGAGCAGGTAGAGCAGGGACGATTTCCCCGATCCGGACGGGCCGGTGATCGCCACGAAACTGTTCGGGTCGATCTCCAGCGAGATGTCCTTCACCAGCGTCACCGGCACGGTTTCGGGCAAGACCCGCGTCAGGCCGCGCGCCGCAATCAGCGCCGTCATGTCGCGCCCCTTATGATGTCGACCGGGTTCAGCCGCGCCGCCTTGCGCGCCGGCAGATAGCCTGCCACCGCCGCCGACCCGAGCGCGAAAAGCGAGGCAATGGCGTAGTGCGCCGCGCTCCAGGCGATTGGCAATTCGGTGATCTCCTGGCCGCCGGCATCGAGTTCGAACTTGATGGAGGCCAGCCCATAGGTCAGCACAAAGCCAAGCGCCCAGCCGGCCAGTGAGCCGGCCGCACCGATGGCCATCCCCTCGATGACGAACATGCTCTGCATGTCGCCACGGCTGAAGCCGAGCGATTTCATGATGGCGATATCGCGCGCCTTCTCGTGGGTGATCGTCGAGACGATGTTGAAGATGCCGAAACCGGCGACCAGCAGGATCGCCGCCACCACCGCATACATGATGACGTTGCGCACGACGAAGGCCTGCATGATCGCTTCATTGGCTTCCTGCCACGACACGGCCTTGTAGCCGAGTTGCGTCTCGATGCGCCGGGCGGCATCGCGTGCGGCATAGGGATTGTCGAGCTTGATGCGGATGTCGTTGATGGCGTTCGGCCGCTCCGAAAGAATCTGCGCATTCTTCAGGAGCATGTAGGCTTCGCCCTCGTCGCGCGCCGTCGTGCCGGTATGGAACAGGCCGGTGATGCGGAAATTGCGCGTCAGCCCCGAAGAGGAGATCGTCGTCACCGTGTCGCCGAGCCTGGCGCCGAGCTTCTCGGCCATCCGGTCGCCCACCACCACATTGTTGCCGCCCTCGGACAGGGTCGAAAAACTGCCTTGCGTGAAATCTTCGACAATGGGTGAGATGGCGCGCTCCGTCTCCGGCTCGATACCGATGATGGAGGCGCCGGCCTCACGCCCCTGGTAGCGCACGACGCCTTGAGACTTCAGGCTTTGCGAAAAGCGTCCCGTGACCCAGGCGTCGAGCCAGGCGGTGGCCGCCGTCGGATTGATGATGCCACGCCGGTCGTCGGGCGGCCTGAGACCGGAAATCTCCGCGGCGTCGAAAGCCTCCTCGGCCGGCTGCCGCCGTGCGCCGCGCTGCTCGTCGGTGACCTGCACATGCGGCATGGTGTCGATCAGCTGTTTGACGAAATCATCCTGCCCGCCCTGCATCAGGGCCGCCATGGCGATGGAGAAGCCGACGCCGACCGCCACGCCGATGATGGCGACCAGTGTCTGGCGCCCGCGCCCGGCGATATGCGTCAGCGCGATGTCGAGGATCAGCCGCATTTCAGTCGGCCTTCACCGTGACGGGGGCGCCATCCTCGATCTCCTCGGGATAGGGCGACAAGAGGCGTGCATCCTCGGCCAGTCCCGACAGGATTTCGACGCGGCTGGTGCCGCGAATGCCGGTCTCGACCGCCTTGATCCTGGCCCGGTCTTCCTCGACGACGAACAGTTTGCCATCCTTCAGCGCCAGAGCAGGGACGAGCTGCGCGTTTTGCGAAACGCGGATGACGATGTTGGCGTCGACCGACATGCCGATCAGGAGCGGCGTGTCTTCCGGCAGCGCCAGCCGCACGCGATAGGTGCGCGTCACGGGGTCGCCCTTTGGCGTGATGCTGTCGACCTTTGCCTCCAGCATTCGACCGGCAAACGCATCCGAACGCAGAAGAACACGCTGTCCCGGCGAGACCCGCGGAATGTCCTCCTCGTTCACTTCGGCGATGACGAGGCGCGGCGTCGGCCGGCCGACCCAGAACAGCACGGCGCCTGGCTCGGCGACTTCGCCCACTTCGGCATCCTGCCGCAGGACCATGCCGTCATCGGGCGCGCGCAGCACGTAATTGTCCAGCCGCGCCGTCTGCCCGGCGATCAGCGCCTCGACCTGGTTGACCTCACTGTTCGCCCGCTCGAGTGCCGTCAGATTGCTGACGTTGCGCGCCACCAGCACCTTCAGCCGGTCGCGCTCATCGATGGCCAGTGTCTGCCGGGCTTTCAATTCGCTCAGCGTTGCTTCGGCCTCGCTGGCGTCAAGCCGGGCAAGCATGTCGTCCCTGGCAATGCGTGCGCCCTCGCAATTGCAGACCTCGATGATGCGCGCGCGCACCAGGGCTGTCACCTTGGCCCAGTTCCTTGGCTCCACGGTGCCCGAGGCGAAAACGATCTCCGCCGCCTCGCCGCGCGTCGGCGAGACGGTCTCCACCGTGACCGGTCGCCCCACATGCCAGTAGCCCGCGGCCGCCGCCGCGGCTGCCGCGGCGGCGAGAACAAGAATGCGCATCGGTTTCACGTCGTGCTCTCCTGCGTGCCGCGAAAATTAAATACGATGCAGTATTGTATATAAATTACGTGAAGCTACAATCACCTTTCTCGATCGACAACCAAGACCGAAGGAGCGCCCCCTGGGCACCAGGCAGAATGAAACCGGCAAGGCGCGTGGCGGGCGTGGGCCAGGCCGGCCGCGCGATCCGCAGACCGATGCGGCAATCCTCGATGCGGCGCTGAAACTGTTTGTCGCCCATGGGCTCGAGGGCGCCAGTTTCGAGCGCGTCGCCAAAGCCGCAGGCGTGACCCGCGCCACCATCTACCGCCGCTGGACCGCCCGCGAAACACTGCTTGCCGATGCGCTGGGACGCCTGAAGGAGAGTGCCGAGCAGGATTTCGGCCCCTGGCAGGAAATGCCTCTCGAGACGCTGGTCGGCATGATGGTCGATCACGGGCCGAAGGCGTGGGTCGATCTCGACGCCAAGCGGCTCCTGGCGCGCATCATCGGTTCCGTGCCTGACGCGCCGGACCTGATGGGCGTTTACTGGGAGGTCTATCTGGAGCCGCGCCGCCACGCCTTCAACATCATCCTCGAGCGCGCCGCCAAGGAGGGCGCCTTGCCGCCGGAAACGGATGCGGACGTGTTTCAGGACATGCTCGGCGGCGCGATGATCTACGAATTGCTGATGAAGCCGGGCGAGAAAGGCGAAGACGCGCTGCGCGCCTATTTCATCCGCCTGCTGCGCCAGCTTGGGCTGGGGGACGTGTACGAACGGTATGAAGGGGCACGAGAATGAAGCGGGCGCAACGATCCGCATGCCGAAAACCTGAAGCCTGGCCGGCTGCAGCGGACCGGCTGTCAGATGTCTGCCAATTTTCCGGCGCCCGAATTGCCACCATGCCCGCTGCGCACGACCACGGCGACAATGGTCTCGAACAATTCGTGCTTTGCCTGCGAGGCGGTGATCTCGCCCGTTGCCGCGGCGTAGGAGAGCGCCTCCGCCGCGCCAAGCACGGCCCAAAGCCCGGCCGAGCCGATCGCGCCGATTTCCGTGAATGGGGAGAGGGCGGCCCGGCATTTTTCAATGAATGCGACGTGATAGGCGCGCTTGATGGTCTCAAGCTCGCGAGAGCCGGCCAGCGCGGCGATGACGCCGGGAATTTCACGACCCTGAAGCAGAACACAGTCGACATAGGATGAGGCGATCACATTGGCTCTGCCGGCCAGGGATTGCCCGCCCGCCGCCAGCGCCGCGTCCATCAGCGCCGTCTGGCGGCTGTCGTAATCCTGGTACAGCGCTGCAAGGAGGCCCGCCCGCGTACCGAAATGATCGTAGACCACCGGCTTGGTGACGCCGGCCTGTTCGGCCAGGTGGCCGAGCGTCAAGGCCTCCGTTCCGTCCTGCCGAACGATGCGCCACCCGACGTCGAGAAGCTGCTGAAGCCGCTCCTGCCTGGACAGGCGGCGGCGGGTCGGCGGAGGGGCGGCGGATTCGGTTCGCAGAGTGTTTGACATTCTTATATACCAATAGTAACTTACTAAAATTATATAACAGATATCGTCCTCCTGCAATGCAACGAACCGACTGGAGCTTTTCGCAATGCACGCATTGATCGTCGTCGCGCATCCCAACCCTCACTCGCTTACCCACGCCATAGCGGCCGGCGTCGCCGAGGGTGTGTCCCTGTCGGGGCCTTCCGGTTCCTCTGAGATCGCCGACCTCACCAGGGAAGGTTTCGATCCGAGATTTGCGGCAGGGGACATCGACGTCCATCTCAAACGGGCGGAGGTTTCGGCGGAGATCGCCGCCGAGCAGGCAAGGATAGACCGGGCCGATGCGCTGGTTCTGGTCTATCCCGTCTACTGGTGGTCGATGCCCGGCCTGCTCAAGGGCTGGATCGATCGTGTTTTCGCCAATGGCTGGGCCTATGACGAAGGTTCCGACGGCAAGCTGGTCAAACGGCTCGGCCGCCTGCCGGTGCATCTCCTGGCCCTCGGCGGCGCCGGTATGCGCACCTATGCGCGGCACGGTTATTTCGGTGCCATGAAAATGCAGATCGACCACGGAATATTCAACTATTGCGGTGCCCGCGTCATGACCTCGGAGCTCATGCTCGGATCGCGACAGCAGGACATCGAGGCGCATCTGGACCTGGCGCGCCATATCGGCCGCGGAGTTTTCGCGCCGACCGAGAAATACATGGTGGAAGACGCGGCGTGAGCTGGTCGCCGAAGTGCATTTTGTTCCCGGCTCATTGCCGGTGTTTCGACGCTATGGCAACAATGCCGTGAGATTGATAGCGATTGCCTCTTGCGCGGAGTGGTCCCAGCCATGGCGAAATCGGAATTCTTCTGGCGGCGGACGGACCTCCACGGTCTGGAGCGGCTCGAACTGTCGGTCGGCATCGGCGGCATAGAGGCCAGCGCAACCACTGTCTGCCTCGAGGCGGGCGGTTTTCGGCTGGACCATCGCTGGCGACTGGATACCGAATGGCGGGTACAATCCGCCGTGGTCGAGCGCTGGAACGCCAACGGCCACGGCATCCTGCGCCTGGAGCGCAGCGCGAGCGGATGGCGCGTCGATGGCGAGGCTCGGGCCGATCTCGACGGGGCCGAGGAGCCGGACCTTTCGGTGACGCCGTTCTGCAACACGCCGCCGATCCGCCGCCTGCCGCAAACAGTGGGCGCGCGCTACACGCTCGACACGGCCTTCATCGACGGGCCGGCGCTGACCGTCGCGCGCTCGCGCCAGCAATATGTCCGCCAGGGTCCGCGTCATGTGCGATACGTGGATCTGGGCCTGTCCAGCGGCTTCGAGGCCGATCTGGTGGTGGATGCCGATGGGATGGTGATCAGCTACGAGCATCTGTTCGAGCGGGTCACGCCATCGTCCTAGGGATCGTCCGGCACCTTGACAAAGGCGGCCTCGCATGCGCTTTTCCCGCCGATCTTGGAGCCAGCTTTCGCCGGCTCTTTCAGGCATTCCAGACACGGACGATATGACCATGCACCGCTACCGCAGCCATTCCTGCGCCGAACTCAGAAAATCCGATGTGGGCGCCAATGTCCGCCTGTCCGGCTGGGTGCATCGCGTGCGCGATCATGGCGGGCTGCTGTTCATCGACCTGCGCGATCACTACGGCCTGACGCAGATCGTCGCCGATCCCGATTCCCCGTCCTTCAAGACGGCGGAAACCGTGCGCGGCGAATGGGTCATCCGTGTCGACGGCGCGGTCAAGGCGCGCACGGCCGAGACGATCAACGCCAATCTGCCGACCGGCGAGGTGGAGATTTTCGCCCGCGAGATCGAGGTGCTTTCGGCGGCCAGGGAACTGCCGCTGCCGGTCTTCGGCGAGCCGGACTACCCCGAGGACATCCGCCTCAGATACCGCTTCCTCGACCTGCGCCGCGAGACGCTGCACAAGAACATCGTCGCCCGCACGAAGATCATCGCCGACATGCGCGCCCGTATGGGCGAGGCGGGTTTCACCGAATATTCGACGCCGATCCTGACGGCCTCCTCACCGGAAGGCGCGCGCGACTTCCTCGTGCCGTCGCGCCTGCATGAGGGCAAGTTCTACGCGCTGCCGCAGGCGCCGCAGATCTACAAGCAGCTGATCATGGTGTCGGGCTTCGACCGCTATTTCCAGATCGCGCCCTGCTTCCGCGACGAGGACCCGCGCGCCGACCGGCTGCCGGGCGAGTTCTACCAGCTCGATCTCGAAATGAGCTTCGTCGAGCAGGAGGACGTGTTCCAGACCGTCGAGCCGATCATGCGCGGCGTGTTCGAGAAATTCGCCGGCGGCAAGCCGGTGACGGAAGTCTTCCCGCGCATTCCCTATGACGAGGCGATGCGCAAATACGGCACCGACAAGCCGGACCTGCGCAACCCGATCGTCATGGAAGACGTCTCGACGCATTTCCGCGATTCCGGCTTCAAGGTGTTCGCCAACATCCTGGCGGGCGACCCGAAGGCCGAGATCTGGGCCATTCCGGCCAAAACCGGCGGCTCCAGAGCCTTTTGCGACCGCATGAATTCCTGGGCGCAGGGCGAGGGTCAGCCGGGGCTGGGCTACATCTTCTGGCGCAAGGAGGGCATTGAAGGTGCCGAACTGCGCCCTGATGGCAGCGGCTTTCCGGAAGACGAAAGCGGCTGGGAGATTGTAGGCGCAGGACCCTTGGCGAAGAACATCGGGCCCGAGCGGACGGACGCCGTCCGCACGCAGCTCGGCCTGGAAGACGGCGACGCCTGTTTCTTCGTCGCCGGCGACCCGAAGAAGTTCGCAGCCTTCGCCGGCGCTGCGCGCACGCGCGCCGGCGAGGAGCTGAACCTGGTCGACCGCGACCGCTTCGAACTCGCCTGGATCGTCGACTTCCCCTTCTACGAGTGGAACGAGGACGAGAAGAAGATCGATTTCGGCCACAACCCCTTCACCATGCCGCAGGGCGGGCTGGAGGCGCTGGAGGGCCAGGATCCGCTCTCTATCAAGGCCTATCAGTATGATCTGGTCTGCAACGGTTTCGAGATTTCCTCGGGCGGCATCCGCAACCATCTGCCCGACGTCATGGTCAAGGCGTTCGAGAAGGTCGGCTTCGACAAGAACGAGGTCGAGGAGCGTTTCGGCGGCCTTTACCGGGCGTTCCAGTATGGCGCGCCGCCGCATGGCGGCATGGCGGCCGGCATCGACCGCGTCGTCATGCTCCTGGTCGGCGCCAAGAACCTGCGCGAGATCACCATGTTCCCGATGAACCAACAGGCGCAGGACCTGCTCATGGGCGCGCCCTCCGAGGCGACGCCGGCGCAGTTGCGCGACCTGCATATCCGGTTGGCGCCGGTGAAGAAGGATTGAGTTGAGCGAATAGGGGGTAGCGAATAGCGAACAGGGCAGCCGCGCTTGACATCGCTGCGCCTCTTCGGCGCGCTACTCGCTACTCGCTACTCGCTACTCGCTACTCGCTACTCGCTACTCACTGATTGGCCACCACTTCCAGCCCCACCTGCTTGGCCAGCGCCTCGGGCGAACCCATGGCGGAGCCCATCAGCACGGCAAACGGCATCGGCTCGGCCGGCGCCAGGCGAATTTCCAGGCTCTTGGGATCGTCCATATAGGCGGCAAGCGCCTTCGACAGGCTCTGCGTCAGTTCCGGCCCGAGATATTGCCCGGCCAACAGCGGCACGATGGCCTTGGCCTGGTTGGCCACGTCGGCGGGCTCGATGCCCTGCTGCGCGGCGACATAGGACAGGATTTTCTGCGTCAGCGAGGCGTCGGAAAAGCGGATCGACGCGCCGTGCAGATTGAGCTGCTGCATCAGGCCGAGCATCGCCAGGCCCTGCGCCTGCTGCTGGTCCTGCGAGGCGTTTTCCATCTTCTTCTGAATCTCCTGCAGCGCCTTGATGAAATCCGGCGTGTAGCCGCTGATGTCGGCCTTGATGCCCAGCGTGCCGGCATCGTCGACCGTAGCATCATAGCGTGTCAGCGTCATGCGGCCGTCCTCGGGACGCCAATTGCCTTCCATGTCGACGCGGCCGGAGAGCTGTTCGTAACCGTATTCCTTCAGCGCCGCTCCGGCGCCCGGACCTTCGGCGAGCGCGCGCGCATCGACCCAGAACTTGTCGGCGGACGCGGTGAATTCGAGAAGCCCCTGGCTTTCGTTCATCGTCGTCTCGGCGGCCAGCCCGTCAAGGGTGAAGACCGGCTCGGGCGCGCCCTTGCCGACCTTCAGGCTGGCCAGCGAGAGATGGCGGTATTGCATCATCCCGCCATAGGGATTGTCCGTGCCTTCCTTCGGCAGGACCAGTCCGTCCACGGTCAGGCCGCTGACCGTTACGTCGATGCCGTCCTGCGCATGATTGAAATCGTCAAGGGCGACCCGGCCGACCTCGTAGCCGAGATCGCTTTCGCTGACGTCCTGCAGCACGAATTCACCGAGATCGATGGTCTTCTCGATGCTCGACAGGCCCAGATTGAACCTTTCGAGAACGACCGAATTGCCGTCCTGGCGCACGCCGCTCCAATTGGCCTCGATCCCTTGCTCGCCAAGCAGCGTCTTGTAGCGGGCAGCGACGGCGTCGGCCTCCCATGCCCAGGCGGATTGCAGGGCGGTCGCCGACAGCAAGGCCGCCAGGGAAAGTGACTTCAGCTTGAAGGCGTGGCTGAGCATGGGATCGTTCCTTGAAATAACGTAGGACTACAGTAAATCGCCGGCCTTCTGGCCGAAAATTGCGTTGCGAAGATGACGGCTGGCCGATCCTGTGTCAATTTCCGGTGAAGATGGATAACCGATTTGGGATGGGGCGCCGTGCTTCCACGTTTTTTGTCGACAGGAATGCGATCGCGGGTTTCGCGGGCGCGTGACGGCCGCTTCGCGTGGCGTTTGGCGCTGCTCGTTCTGGCCATGGCATTCTCGGCTGGCCTGGCCCGGGCCGCCGAGCTGCATGAGGGAATCCCGTATCGCTCGGGCCTGAAGCTGGACATCCACGCGCCACAGAACGGGGACACGGCGCGCGCCGGTGGGCGCTCCGTTCAGGCCGGCGTCGTGCGCATGAACCTGTTTTCCTTTGCCGGTGCAGGCCGCGCGCCCGTCGTCATCTACGCCCATGGCGGCGGTTGGGTGAAGGGATCGCGCAAGAAGATCTATTCGATGTCGCAATGGCTGACGTCGCTCGGATATGTGCTGGTCGCCATCGACTACCGCAAGGTGCCGGCCACGACCATTGATGGCCAGGTGAACGATCTGGCCGCCGCCATTTCCTGGGTTCGTTCCAACATCGCCCGCTATGGCGGCGACCCGTCGCGCATCGTCCTGATGGGCCATTCGGCCGGCGCCCATCTGGTCGCCATGGCGGCGGCCCGCAACGTCGCAGGTTCCGTGCGCGGCATCATACCCAACGATGTCCAGGCCTATGACATGGTGGCCTATGCCGGCATGCGCGGTTCGCTCGGCTATCCCTATATCAACGCCTTCGGCTCCGATCCGCGCGATTGGGTTCGCTGGTCGCCGGTCACCTATGCAAGGCAGCGTTCCGGCTTTCCGCCGCATCTGTTCCTGCATTCGGGGTCGGATGGCGCGCGGCGCAAGGCGTTGACCAATGGCTATGCCAACCTTCTGCGCTCGCGCGGCGCGCGCGTCGCCGTGTTCGACGGCGGGCGCTACACGCACGGTTCGATCGCCCGCAAGCTCGGCCAGCAAGGCGATCCGGCGACGATGGCCGTCGAGCGCTTCCTGGCGCAGGTGATGCGGTGAGGGGGCGAATAGGGAATAGCGGATAGGGAGTAGGGCAAAAAAAGCATTGGGGTTTCTCCCGTCCGAGCATGACTCTACTCGCTACTCGCTATTCCCTTCCACCATTCACCACTGCCACTTGCCGCGAATCACCCGCTGGTCTAACCGGAACCCATGGGAAAAGACCTTACACCGCCCGGCAGCGACGGCGGCGATGCCGTCGAGCCGGTCGACCTGAAGAAGGCGCTTGAAGAGCGCTACCTGGCCTATGCGCTGTCGACCATCATGCACCGGGCTCTGCCCGACGTGCGCGATGGTCTGAAGCCCGTACATCGGCGCATCGTCCACACCATGCGCCTGCTGCGGCTCAGCCCCGACCAGGGGTTCGCCAAATGCGCCCGCATCGTCGGCGACGTGATGGGCAAGTTCCACCCGCATGGCGACCAGTCGATCTACGACGCGCTGGTGCGCCTGGCGCAGTCCTTCTCGATGCGCTACCCGCTGGTCGACGGCCAGGGCAATTTCGGCAACATCGACGGCGATAACGCCGCCGCCATGCGCTACACCGAAGCGCGCATGACCGAGGTGGCGGCCGAACTGCTCACCGGCATCACCGAGGACGCGGTCGATTTCCGCCCGACCTACAATGAGGAGGACGAGGAGCCGATCGTCCTGCCGGGCGCCTTTCCGAATCTGCTCTGCAACGGTTCTTCCGGCATCGCCGTCGGCATGGCCACCTCCATCCCGCCGCACAATGCGGCGGAGGTCTGCGACGCCGCGCTCGCCATCATCGACGATCCCGAGGTTGATCCCGAGCGTCTGCTCGACTTCGTCAAGGGCCCGGATTTCCCCACCGGCGGCATCATCGTCGAGGACCAGGCATCGATCCGCGAGGCTTACGCGACGGGCCGGGGCGGGTTCCGCGTCCGCGCGCGCTGGGAGAAGGAAGACCAGGGCAGGGGCACCTGGAATGTCGTCGTCACCGAGATCCCTTATGGCGTGCAGAAATCGCGGTTGATCGAGAAGATCGCCGAACTGATCATCGCCCGCCGCCTGCCGCTGCTCGAAGACGTCCGCGACGAGAGCGCCGAAGACATTCGCGTCGTTCTGGTGCCGAGGAGCCGCCTCGTCGAGCCGGAACTGCTGATGGAATCGGTCTTCAAGCTGACCGATCTGGAAAACCGCTTTCCACTCAACATGAACGTGCTGTCGCGCGGCAAGGTGCCGGGCGTCCTGTCGCTGAAGCAGGTGCTGCGCGAATGGCTGGACCATCGCCGCGACGTGCTTCTGCGCCGCTCGCGCCATCGCCTGGCGGAAATTGAGAAGCGGCTGGAGATTCTGTCCGGCTATCTCATCGCCTATCTCAACATCGATGAGGTGATCCGCATCATCCGCGAGGAGGATGAGCCGAAGAAGGTGATGATCGCCCGCTTCGAATTGACCGACAACCAGGCCGAGGCGATCCTTAACATGCGCCTGAGGGCGTTGCGCAAGCTCGAGGAATTCGAGATCCGCAAGGAATTCGACAAACTGTCGGAGGAAAAGACCGGCATCGAGGCGCTGCTCGGCTCCACCTCGCGCCAGTGGAAGACAGTGCGCTGGGAAGTGGCGAAGGTGCGCCAGACTTTCGATCCGGAGAAGAACCCGGCGCTCGGACGCCGCCGCACCACCTTCGCCGATGCGCCCGAGCATGATCTGGAAGACGTCCACGAGGCACTGATCGAGCGCGAGCCGATCACCGTCGTCCTGTCGGAAAAAGGCTGGCTGCGCGCCATGAAGGGCCATCTGGCGGACCATTCGACGCTGACCTTCAAGGAAGGCGACAGCCTCAAATTGGCCTTCCACGCCCAGACCACCGACAAGATCCTGCTGTTCACCACGGGCGGCAAGTTCTACACGCTCGGCGCCGACCGGCTGCCCGGCGGGCGCGGCCATGGCGAGCCGGTACGCATCATGGTCGACATGGAAAACGACCAGGCGATCGTCACCGCCTTCGCCCATGATCCCGAGCGCCGCCTGCTGGTCGCCTCGCACATCGGCAACGGCTTCGTCGTTGCCGAGAAGGAGATCATCGCCAACACCCGCAAGGGCAAGCAGGTGATGAACGTCAAGGCGCCGGACGAGGCGAAATACTGCATTCCCGTCTCGGGCGACCATATGGCGATCGTCGGCCAGAACCGCAAGCTGCTGGTCTTCGCCCTGTCGGAAATTCCCGAGATGACGCGCGGCAAGGGCGTGCGCCTGCAGCGCTACAAGGATGGCGGCGTGTCGGACCTCAAGACCTTCGCCATGGAGGCAGGCCTGTCCTGGCAGGATTCGGCCGACCGCACCTTCGTCAAGACGCGTGACGAACTGCTGGAGTGGATGGGCAACCGCGCCGCCGCCGGCCGCATGGTGCCGAAGGGTTTTCCACGCACGGGGAAGTTCACGTGAACTTCCCCGCAATTGCATTGCCTTATTCCGCGTAGGCCATGCAGTCGATCTCGATCTTCCCGTTTGCGATAAGCTTTGATGCCTCGAATGTCGTGCGTGCTGGTCGCCGCCTCTCGGGGAAATAGCCCGCATACACCCGGTTCATCTCCGCGAAATCATCAAGATTGGCGAGAATCACCGTGCAGCGCACGACCTGGTCAAGGGAGGAGCCGTTGGCCTCCAAAACAGTGCGATAGGTATCGAGAATGTTAGCCGTCTGCTCGGCGGTGGTTTCGGGAAATATGCCGTTCTCATCGTCGCCAAGAACTCCGGAGAGATACAGCATGTTGCCAGCGCGAACGGCCTCGGAAAAGGGCAGGGCGCTTTCCCCGCTGATATACTCCAGTTGGGGGCGAGTGCCGCTGGACATGGCCTGCTGCTGGTCAGGTAGGTATTGCGCGAGAATGGTCTCGAGTTGGCCATTTGCGCTCAGTCTGGCCAAGCCCTCGTTCAGAATATCCTTCAGTTGGTCTTCGTTCTGGCGGATTCCCATGGCGATGCCACTGCCAAGTGCGGGATCGGAAACGACCTCACCCGTAAAGGCATAGGCTGCCCCTTCAGGTTTGTTTAGAAGGGCCTCGGCTATCTCCACCGTGTCTTGCAGAGTGGCGTCAATCTCGCCTCCACGGAGTGCCTGGATCAGTTCGCTATTGAGACCGAAGCCGATAATTTCCACCCCTGCGCTGCCCCAGCGATCGCGTGCAAAGTTTTCGCGGGACGTGCCGTTCAAGACGCCGATACGCTTGCCAGCGAGGGCGTTTGCCGTCGGTTCCAACACCACGCCTTTCGGCGCAACGAGGCGGCTGGAGAGTGCATACATGGCATCCGTGAAGTCAATCTGCTCGCGTCGGCGTTCGGTCGGTGTCATGGGCATGATGACGTCAAATTTACCGTTCTTCAGTGCATCGATATTCGTCGCATAGGGTTGATCAATCCATACGCAGCTAATCTCCATCACGGAGCAGATGGCATTGCCGATCTCGATATTGAGGCCGACAAGGTCGCCATCGGAGTCTCGGCTCTCGAAGGGCGGCACGTCCGCCTCGACGCCGAACCGAACCTTATCGATCGTTCCCGCCGAAGCTGCGCTAATTGAAGCGATCGCTAGTGCTTGTGTAAAGGAGTGATAGATTAGCTTCATCATAAAATTCTCCGTATAAAACTGATAATTTCTTGTGCAGCCCCGGCGATGCGCACTTAGCGGCCGGAATTGGCCAAGTTGGACAACAACGCCTCGTGAAATTGCGCGGGGTCCTGCATCTGTGGGGAATGGGCCAGTTCGGGGAATAGGATCAGCCGCGCGTTCGGAATGCTCTTTTCTGCGCGCCGCGCAAGCTCAGGATAATTGCCCAGGCGCGCCGCGACCTCAGGCGCCGCGCGTGCCGCGCCAAGTGCGGTGCGGTCACGTTCTCCGATCAGCAGCAGTGTCGGCGCAGAAATGCGGTCGAATTCGTAGAGCACTGGTTGCCCGAGCAGCATCTCAGATGTTTGCGCCTGTATACGGGCCACATCCGGGCCTCCGGGGCCGGCATAAAGCCCGGCGAGCATGGTAACCCAGCGGTCGTACTCCTCCTGCCAGCCGTCCGGGTAGAAGAACCGCTGCTGATAGGCCTTGATCGTTTCCGCGTTGACGCGAAGCTCGTCTCTGTAGAGTTCGTCGATTGTGGCGTAGGGCACACCTTCGGCTTGCCAGTCTTCGAGCCCGATGGGGTTCACCAGCACCAATTGCTCAACCATCTCGGGATACTGGATGGCGAAGCGTGCTGCCAGCATCCCGCCCATCGAGTGCCCACCAACGATCACCCTGTCGAGGCCTAGCGATTCAATCAGGCTTTTTGTGTTTGCCGCAAGCTGGGAGAGGCTGAACTGATAGCCTTCTGGCTTTGTCGAGCCACAGAATCCCAGTTGATCAGGTGCAATCACGCGATAGCCTGCCTGTGACAAAACCTTGATGGTGCTTTCCCACGTCGCACTGCAGAAGTTCTTGCCGTGCAGCAGCACCACCGTCTTTCCAGTGGCGTCTCCATCCGGGGCGATGTCGATATAGGTCATCTTGTGTTGCTGCCCCTGCGATTCGAAGGGAAAGTTCATTCTTTTAAAAGGATACTCAAAGCCCTCCAGTCGCGGTCCATATTCGGTCGTTCCGGCCATGACGGGCACGCAGAAGAGAAGCACAGCGAGCGCGCCTACGATGCGTACATGAATCATTGTATCTCCAAACAATATATGAATAAACAATCGTATACTGGTGAGGAAATATGGCTGAATTGGGGTGTATAGATCAACTAAACTTGTAGGATAAATCATAGAATGATAGGTAGGAACTATCCTGTTTATAGGAGAATACCACCGGCTCCATCTGCCCTGATGGGTGAAAACGTGATTTCAACAACTTGGCCGGAGCGAAGTGGCCGACAGTGCGTAGAGCGCGCCCACGACGAGCCCCACGCGACCTTTGCCAGTGCCGACGGCGTCATGGCCGGCACCGCCCTGCATCGCTCGCTGGTCTTCTGACCGGGATGACGCTCAAGGCGTCGCCTGGAAACGAACCTGGCCATCGTTGAGGAAGCACGCCTTGTCGAACAGCGCCAGATCGAGCGGGTTCGGCAGGCGCACATCCCGCATGTCGGGACACGGCTTCCGCTCAGGATCGTAGGATCGGTCGATCTGCGCGATGAAGACGATGATCAGTCCGCGCTCTTTCGCGAATGATTTCAGCGCACGCACCTGGATCGCCAGTTCCGGGCTTTCGCGCCTCTGGTCGAGCAGTTGCAGATAGTCGATGACCACCAGCGTGCCGCGCTGCGCTGCCGCCAAACGCTCGATGATGTAGCCGGCGTCGATGGCGTCGGAACAGTCGGATTCGAAAAGCCCGGCGAACTGCGCCCGATCCACGCCGAGGGCGCGGAAGCGGTCGACAATGTCCCTTCGCGTGTATTCCAACGTATAGAACATGCCCCGGTGCCCGGCCTTCATGGCCTCCATCGCGAGTTCCAGGCTCATCAGCGTCTTGCCGTGGCCGGGCCGCGCGCCCAGCAGCACCAGATCGCCGGGCGACAAATGCGCAAAGAGTTTCGCGGCCGGTGCCGTCGCGGCCAATTTGCTGGCCAGCAGGCTCCAGCGTCCAAAGCCCTCGTCCAGGGCGATGCGGTCAAGCGCTTCGTGCAGCGGTATTTTCCGTTCACGGGCAAGGCGTTTGGCCTTGCGCTTCAGATGATAGACCGGCGCGGACAACTTCATCACAAACCTCCTATTGCGAGCCGTTTGCGCAGTCCCTCCTTCTGCTTGGCGCTCGAACAGTCGGTTCGATGGTTGGATGGCCCCGCATGAACAATGCTTTCCCGCATGGAGGGGGGAGGCGTGGGCCGCGCCGGAATCGGATGATAGCGCAATCGCCGCCGGTCGAAAACGCCCACCGGTGTTTCGTGGCCGCTACAGCGGGTGCCGGATCGTCCCCAGCGCCAGCCGCCGCTTGCGACCCGCATGCAATTGCCAGAGCGAATGGGCCACCAGCGTGACGATGAGGATCGTCCCGCCGATCAGCGTCTCCCGGCTCGGCACGTCGGAAAAGATCAGCCACACCCAGATGGGCGCCAGCACGGTTTCCAGCAGGTAGAACATGGCCACTTCCGGCCCTGAAATGTATTTTGGTCCGTTGGCCAGGCAGAAGAACGAGATCGGCATGATCACCGCGCCGTTGAAGATGATCCACCACGGCGCCTCGATACGGTAGCCGGTGCGGGCGGTCATGACGGCTGCCAGAATGCAGGGCAGGGCGACGGCGACGAGTGCTGCAAACCCCATGTCACGCCCGCTGCCGCGCGTGATGGTGATGGCGGTTGCCAGGAGGAACGCGGAGGTCAGGGCCATCATGTCGCCGAAGAAATGTCCGGCGCCGATGCCGCCCCGGACGATGATCAGCACGCCGATCAACATGACGCCCATGGCCGCCAGCGTCACCGGCCTGGGCCGCTCCTTGAGGAAAACCCAAGACAGGAGGGCGGCGAACATCGAGTTGAAGGCGAGGATGAAGACCAGATTGGCCGTCGATGTGTTGTAGACGGCGGTCATGAAGGACAGGGCCGACAGCGCGTAGAGCGCGCCCACGACGAGCCCCACACGGCCGGGGATCAGCGGTGGAACGTTTTTCGAGAAGGCGCGCCAGACGAGCCAGACGGTGAGCGCCACCAGCACCGTCATGCCGCTGCGCACCATCAGGATCGGCCAGGGATCGCCGTCGGCCAGCCGGATCAGCGGGATGTCGACCGTCAGCGCCATGCCGCCGAACGCGGTCAGCGCCAGGCCCTTGGCATGCGTGGAGGCGGCAGGGTCTGACACGGCTGGCGAACCTTTCGGGGAGAAGCTTGCGATTGGGCGGGGAGTACGAGGGCGTTATTCGACGCGATCCCAACCCTGCGGGCCGAGATGTTCCTGCGGCCTGAACCGCACCTTATAGGCCATTTTGCGCGACCCGTTGACCCAGTAACCGAGATACACATGCGGCAGGCCGGCGGCAATGGCGCGCTGTATGTGGTCGAGGATCATGAACGTTCCGAGCGAGCGATCGGTCAGTGCCGGGTCGAAGAAGGAATAGACCATCGACAGCCCGTCGCTCATCGTGTCGGTCAGCGCCACCGCCATCAGAGGGCCTTCGCCCTTGCCGGTGATGAAACTGTCGGCCCCGCGCCGGCGGTACTCGATCACCTGCGTGCCCACATGCGTGTCCTCGACCATCATGGCGTAGTCGAGCACGGTCATGTCCGACATGCCGCCCTTCTTGTGGCGCGCGTCGAGATAGGCGCGGAAGAGGGAATACTGCTCGGTCGAGGGTTCGGCGCCATGCGTCGCGCCGATCAGGTCGGCGTTCAGCCTCAGGATGCGCTTCATGTTTTTGGTCGGCGCGAATTCCTGTGCCAGGATGCGCACGGACACACAGGCGCGGCAGGTTTCACAAGCTGGCCGATAGGCGATGTTCTGCGAGCGGCGGAAGCCGCCCTGGGTCAGCAGATCGTTCATCTCCGGTGCCTTCTCCCCCACCAGATGGGTGAACACCTTACGCTCGAACTGGCCTTCCAGGTAAGGACAGGGTGAGGGCGCGGTCAGGAAGAACTGCGGCGATTGGACGGGTTGCTGAGTCATTTTCGTCGGGCGGGTCTCCTGTGTCACAACCCATAATACCATGGCCCGACAAACGAAAACGTCAACCAAATTATCACCACCAGCGGCATGCCCGCCTTCAGGAAGTCGCGGAACGAATAATGGCCGGGGCCCATCACCATCAAGTTGGTCTGGTAGCCGATCGGCGTGGCGAAGGAGCAATTGGCGGCAAAGATGGTGGCGGCGACGAAAGCCTCCGCCGGCGCGCCGATGGCCGTCGCAATGCCGAGTCCGATCGGTGTGAACAGAACGGCCGTCGCATTGTTGGAGAGAAGATTGGTCAAGACGGCGACGACGGCGAAATAGCCCGACAGGATGATCGCCGGGCTCTGGTCCGCAAGGAGCGCCACCGCGCCGTCGGCGATCAGGTTTGCGCCGCCGGTGCGCTCCAGCGCCGTTGCCGCGGCGATGGCGGAGCCGACCAGCAGGAAGATCTGCCGGTCGAAGGCGCGTCCGGCCTGCGCCAGCGTCAGGCAGCCCGTGGCGATCATGGCGAAGGCGCCGGCGACGGCGGTGGCGACGATGGGGGCCAGATCGAATGCGGCCGTCAGCACGATGCCGGCGAAGATGGTGAAGGCGATCCACGCCTTGCGCCGCTGCGGCACCGGCTCGGCCGACCATTCGAGCACCAGGAGGTCGTGGCTCTCGCGCAAATCCTCGAAGGCCCGGTCGGTGCCGCCGACCAGGATCGTGTCGCCGGGCTCCAGGCGGATTTCGGCCACCGGCGTGCGGCCCATGCGGCTCTTGCGCTGCACACCCAGCATGTGCACGCCGTGCTCGGTCTCGATGCCGGCATTGCGGATCGTCCGCCCCGCATGGCGCGAGCCGGGCGGGATGACGGCTTCGGCGATGTGATAGTCCGGGCCAACGGCGGCCGCCGTGGTGTCGGGCCCGCTGATCTGCCCGACCGCGCCCTGCGACATGGCCTGGGTGAAGGCGCGCCGCGTTGCCGTCACCATCAGCCGGTCGCCCTGCGACAGGACCACATTCTCGAACGGCGGATGGAAATTCATGCCGCGCCGGACGATCAGTCGCGGCGTCAGGTCGCCCAGCCCCTGGAACAGCCCGGCCTTGGATGCCCTGCCGATGAAGGGATGGCCGGGGCCGATGCGAATTTCGCCGATGAACTGCGTGCCCGACTGCACCTGGCGAAATGTCTTCTCATTGCTCGAATCGCGCAGGATGCGCGGCATGATGAGAAGGACGTAGACGGCACCGACAACCGCCAGGACGACGCCCATCGCGGTGATATCGAAAAAGCCGATGCCGATGCCGGCCTTGGCTGCGACGCCGGCCACCAGCAGGTTGGTCGATGAGCCGATCAGCGTCGTCATTCCGCCGAGGATGGTCATGAAGGAGAGGGGCATCAGCGCCTTGGAGACGGCGAAATTGCGCTGCGCGGCAAAGACGATCAGCACCGGAATGAAGATCACCACCACCGGCGTGTTGTTGAGAATGGCGCTGAGGGTTGCCGCCGTTATCAGCGTGATGAGGATGGTGCGCGTGCTCGACCCGCCGGCCGATTTGGCCAGGATGCGCGCGGGTTTGTCCAGCGCGTCGGTGGCGAACAATCCCTGGCCGACGATCAGCAGCGCCAGGACGGTGGCCAGCGCCGGGTTGGCGAAGCCCGACAGCAGTTCCTCGGCCGGCAGGCTGGCAGGGCCGCTGTGATACGGAAACAGCGCGAACAGGGCGAGGAACGCCACCAGGCTGCCCATCGCCACCAGTTCGAGCGTGAAGCGCTCGCTGACATAAGCGGTCACGGTAAGGGCAATGATCGCGTAGGTCGCCCAGAGATGGAAATCGGCCATTCAGTTCCCGCCGCTAAAACTGCCTGGTGTCCTGTCCCAACCAAACCAACGGGTTTGATTGGGACAAGCAGGCCACTAAATTATTGAATCTAGGGCAACTTTTCTTCAACTGCGATGAATGCGTAGCCTTCATTGCAGCTGAAGCGTTGCCCTAGGGCAGGCCTCGTCGCGTGCCCGCTCACAAACGCAAGAGCATAAGCACGCGCATGCGCGCCGCAAGCACGGAATTGCCCGCATCGGCAGGATCTACGCAATCTGCACACGATCATATCCTTGCTTGGGAAACGGTATTCCGATGGCTTTGCCGCGCGCCAACGACCGGTCAGCACCCTGCCGCTTCAGCCGGTTCTGGACACAACCGTGTCGAGCAGCCGGTCGTGCACCGTCTGCTTGCGGGCCAGAAACAGCGGCGCAAGCAGGATCAGCGGCGTGAAGATGGTGTTGAGCGCGACGAACAGGAGCGCGTGCGCGATCGCGTAGGTCGGCGCGATCAGCCTGCCGTCGAGACGCCGCAGGTTGAGCGACATCAGCTGCATTCCGAACGTCGCCTGCATTTCGCCTCCCAGCGTACAGGCCACATAGGTCAATGCCGCGGCCAGTGTGAGCGCTCCGGCGGCATAATAGGCGAGCCCGTAATAGACGTCCGCCTGGGTGGCGGACGGGGGCTCGAGGCCGGCATTGCTGGGGAGGCTCGCCGCCGCCGCCAGATCCTCGGCCAATATGGTCAGCAGCACGATCAGGATCAGCGCGAGGAGTGCATAAAGCGCGTAGTCGATGGCAAAGGCAAAGACGCGCCGCGTGCGCACCCATTCCATTGACGGCTGGATTTCGACGGGGGCTGCCGCCGCGCGCTTGCTCCGTCCGGCCGCCTTGCTTTGCCCCAAGGTCTTGCTTTTGGGTTTCGTCATGGGTTCACTCGCTTGTCGTCGGCGATGCCCACCCGGGGCGAGTGATAACAGTGACGTTACCGTATGTATACCGTATATTGATGGTGTGGTTAAACCATAAACATTGACATGATTTGCCTGTTTGGCGTCAGGAGGTGCGAACGACCACCGTGCCGAGCAGCAGGTCATGCACCGTGCGCTTGTGGTCGAGGAACAGGGTGGCCAGCAGGATCAGCGGCGTGAGGATGGCGTTGCCGGCCCAGAACAGCACCGTGTGCACCACGGCAAGCAGCGGATCGACCGCGCCGCCATCCATGCGCGCCAGCCGGATGTCCATCAACTGCATGCCCCAGGTTGCCTGCCTGCCACCGCCAAGCGTCATGGAGACATAAAGCAGCGCCGTCAGGGGAGCGAGGAGGCCGAACAGGAGCCAACCCAGGCCGAGCGTCAGAACACCCAGAAGAGCGACAATGATGGCGATCGGAATCATCATCAGGCCGATCAGCAGGTAATCGATGAAAAACGCGACCACCCGACGGGTGCGCACGCCGCTGTAAAGCCTGCCGTCGCCAGGTGCATCGGTGATGAGTTCGCCATCCAGAATGCGGTCAGCCATGTACAAACCCCTTTCTCGGTTCGAGCAGAACTGAAATGGGAGGTTTAGGCTAAACTTCAAGCCGGAGCGTGAAATTTCACAGCCGTTCGGCGACTTCGGGGGCGAAATAGGTGAGAATTCCGTCGCAGCCGGCCCGCTTGAAGGCGAGCAGACTTTCCAGCATCGCCTTGTCGCCATCGATCCAGCCATTGGCGGCTGCCGCCTTGATCATCGAATACTCGCCCGACACCTGGTAGGCGAAGGTTGGCATGGCGAAAGTGTCCTTCAGGCGGCGCACGATGTCGAGATAGGGCATGCCCGGCTTGACGATCAGCATGTCGGCGCCTTCGGCCAGATCCTGCTCGGCCTCGCGCAGCGCCTCATCCGTATTGGCCGGGTCGATGTAATAGGTCTTCTTGTCGCCCTTGAGCAGCCCGCCCGTGCCGATCGCCTCGCGATAGGGGCCGTAGAAGGCCGAAGCGAACTTGGTCGCGTAGGACATGATCGCCACATGCTGGAAGCCGTGGCGGTCTAGCGCGTCGCGGATCGCCCCGATGCGGCCGTCCATCATGTCGGACGGCGCGATGATGTCGGCGCCGGCGATCGCCTGCCCGACGGCGGCGGCGGTGATCTGGGCGACCGTCTCGTCATTGACAATCTCGCCGTCGCGCAGGATGCCGTCATGCCCGTGGCTGGTAAACGGGTCGAGCGCCACGTCGGTGATGATGCCGATTTCGGGCACCGCAGCCTTGATGGCGCGGGTTGCGCGGTTGATCAGATTGTCCGCGTCGAGGCTGTGCGAGCCGGCCTCGTCGCGCTTCGCCCGATCGATGTTGGGGAAGGTGGCGATGGCGGGGATGCCGAGCCTGGCCATGCGCTCTGCCTGTTTCACCGCCAGGTCGACGCTGTAGCGCGCCACGCCCGGCATGGCGGCGACCGGCTCCTCGCGGTTCTCGCCCTCGATCAGGAAGAGCGGCCAGATCAGGTCGTCGACGGTGAGATGGCTCTCCTGCACCAGCCGGCGCGACCAATCGGCCTTGCGCATGCGTCGCATGCGGCGTCCGCCGGTGATCTCATCGACGCTTCTTCCGGCGTCCGCCGGCGCAAAAGGAGCGGCATGGGCGGTGCTGGCGGTGCGGCTGAACTTGTTCACGGCATTCGTCTCCAGATTACCGAATTCTCTATCACGCGACCCGTTCGCCACCAAGCCTGCCGAAAGTGTCCTGTGGTCGCAGCCGCTTATGCCATTGACGGGCTGGGGTTGCGCCAATAATCACCATGGGGTGGTTGCCTGTATGTGGGCTTCGGGGAGGGGTCGTGAACGTGGATCATGCCGACAGGAATTTTGGCGGCGCCGACGACATCCTCTTCGAACGGTCGGGTCGGGCCGGCATCGTCACCCTCAATCGTCCTGCCGCGCTGAACGCCGTCAATCATCGCATGATCAACGCGCTTGCCCGCGCGCTCGCGGCCTGGGAGGTCGATGATGCGGTCGGCCAGGTGGTCATCCGCGCCGAGGGACGGGCGTTTTCGGCCGGCGGCGACATTCTGGACATTTACGAGGCGGGGCGTGCCGGGCATCCGCCCGTCGATTTCTTTGCCGATGAATACCGGCTCAACGCGGCGATCGCCCGTTTTCCAAAACCCTATGTGGCCCTGATCGACGGCATGGTGATGGGCGGCGGCGTCGGCGTATCGTGCCACGGTTCGCACCGGGTAATGACCGAGAACGCGGTTTTCTCGATGCCCGAAGTCGGCATCGGCTTCTTTCCCGATGTCGGCGGAAGCCATCTCCTGTCGCGTCTGCCGGGTGCGTTCGGCATGTATCTGGCGCTGACCGGCAACCGGATGCGCCATGGCGACGCCCGTGCCGTGGGCCTGGCCACACACACGGCGCGGGCAGACGACCTGTCGGCGCTTATGCAAAGCCTGTGCGAGACCGACGATGTCGATGCCATGCTGACGGCCCACACACACGAGACCGCGCGGGAAACCGACGATGCCGTCATGCACGCCATCGCCCGGCATTTCTCGCTCGACACTCTGGATGGTGTGCTGGCTTCACTGGCCGCCGACGGCGAGGATTGGGCAAAGACGGTGAGTGATACGCTGGCGGCGCGCTCACCCACCAGTCTGGTGGTGGCATTCCGCCAGATCCGCGCCGGCGCCATGCTGTCGATGGACGAATGCATGCGCATGGAGTTCCGCATTCTCAACCGGATGTTGGTCGGTCATGATTTCTACGAGGGCATCCGCGCCGCCATCATAGACAAGAAGAGCACGCCGCACTGGCAGCCTGCCAGGCGTGAGGCGATCGAACAGGCCGATATCGACGCCTATTTCGCCCCTCCGGCCGGGGGGGATCTGGACTTGTGATGAAAGACACCTTGGCGGGCATGGCCGCCGCGCGGCCTTCACAGCTGGATGGCGCCTATCACTGGTTCAACCGTCTTGTGGCGCTGGTCTGCCTTGCCATGGGGATTGTCTACTGGGTGCGGCTTCTGGGGCTCTACCCCGGTCTTCTCTGGCGTTTCGACCTGATGCCCATCCATTGGCAGATCGCCAGCGTCGTCCTGGCCGTGCTGTATCCGTTCGCCGCGGTCGGCCTTTGGCTCCTGGCTTCATGGGGACCGGTGATATGGTTTCTGTGCGCCGGCAGCGAAGTCGTCATGTTCGGACCGCTGTCCGGCTTCTTCGGCGAGAAGAATGGGCTCCTTGCCTTTCACGTCCTGGTCGCCGCGATCTATGTCGCGTTTCGTGTGGCGATCCACTTGCGCAAGCGGCACGCCGCCGTCTAGGTCCTGCCCTTAGCTGTGGCGGCGTCGCGCAGTCCTGCCCCGTCGCCATCCCGCCTGCACCACGGGGCTTCCATCAAATGCGCCCGTGGCGATTTACCGGCTGTTAGCCGTGTTCTCAAGGTACCCCCTCGTAAGACGTTGTTAAGCCTGGCGTTTAAGTCGAATTTTAGAGGCATTCGATAGGGTTGGGCTAAGGTGAGACAAAAAAACAAGTCACCGGCGTCAAACGAGAGGCTACTGTAATGATTAACTCGCGACCCGCGGCGAAGAGTGCCGCTACGAATGACGAACGCAACGATGCGCTGCGTTCCCTTTATCTTGAATCGCTCCAGCTCGTCGAACGGCTTCACCGTCGTTTGCTTGATGTCATCAAGGATGAGTTCGAGCGCAACGGACGCAGCGACATCAATGCCATCCAGGCATTGCTGCTGTTCAACATCGGCAATTCGGAGCTGACCGCAGGCGAACTGCGCACGCGCGGCTACTATCTCGGCTCCAACGTGTCGTATAATTTGAAGAAACTGGTCGATCTCGGCTTCGTCAATCATCAGCGCTCGCGTGTCGACCGTCGGTCGGTGCGCATCAGCCTGACGCCGAAGGGCGCCGAGATCGCCAAGGTGGTGTCCGGCCTGTATTCGCGCCATATCGGCTCGATCGAGCAGGTCGGCGGCATCAGCGCCGACGAGTTCAGCCAGATGAACCGTGCCCTGCAGCGGCTCGACCGCTTCTGGAACGACACCATCGCATACCGCATGTAGTCTCACCTTGATCACCTGGCTGCGCGCCGGTGCGCAGTCCATATCGAAGGCCGGCGTGGCGGGACGCCGGCCTTCACGCATTCGTGAGCGGTCTTGCGATGACGCTCGGCCACGCTAAGGTCATAATCGAATGGAAATGGACACGGGTGAGATCGCGAGCGTGGCATCGGCTACGGCGCCGAAAACAAGGTTTGTGGATTCTTAACGGAGAGACGGCATTGTCTGTCGACGTGACCGCTCGTTCACATGATCGCCGGGAAGCCTCCGTGAGAGGCGCGCAAGCCAAGAGAGTTCGGATAAGCGTATGAAGACAAATCGCCGTATGTTCCTGACCGGTGCCAGCGCTGCCGCAGCGACGGCGCTGTCGGGCGCCGCCAGCGCGCAAAGCGTTATCGAAGACATTATCCGCTCGCCGCGTCGCGGCGCCTGGGGCGACCAGTTCGACGCGCGTGCCAGCCAGGGCGGAAAGGTTGCTTCGAACCTGCCGATCTTCAGTCCCGAAACGATCTCGTACGTTGAACGGGCCATTCTCGATTATTCGAACGTTGTCGCCCAGGGTGGCTGGCAGCGTGTCCCGGACACGAAGAAGCTGGAACTGGGTGTCGCCGATGCCGATGTCGAGGCGCTGCGCCGCCGGCTGATGGTGTCGGGCGATCTGTCGCAGGGTGCCGGCCTGTCGCCGGCGTTCGATTCCTATGTCGACGCGGCGCTGAAGCGTTTCCAGGCGCGCCATGGCCTGCCTGCCGATGGTGTCACCGGGCGCTATACATACTCGGCGCTGAACGTCCCGGCCGCCGTGCGGCTCGGCCAGCTGGAAACCAATCTGGTCCGCCTGCGCTCCATGTCCGGCGGCCTGGGCGACCGCTACGTGATGGTCAACATCCCCGCCGCCGAGATCGAGGCCGTTGAGCGCGGGCGCGTGTCGCTTCGTCACACGGCGATTGTCGGCAAGGTCGACCGCCAGACACCGATCCTCGATTCGAAGATCAACGAGATCATCATCAATCCATACTGGAACGCTCCCGCGTCGATCGTCCGCAAGGACATCATTCCGCTGATGCGCAAGAATCCGAGCTACCTGACCGACAACAACATCCGCCTGATCGCGCCTGACGGCAGCGAGGTCGATCCGCTGAATGTCGATTGGTCGACGGACGACGCGGAAAAATACCGGTTCCGTCAGGATCCGGGCAAGATCAACGCCATGGCGTCGATCAAGATCAATTTTCCCAATCAGCACGCCGTCTACATGCACGACACGCCGCAGCAGGGCCTGTTCCGCGACCTCGACCGGTTCTATTCGTCGGGCTGCGTGCGCGTGCAGAACGTGCGCGACCTGGTCACCTGGATCCTCAAGAACACGGATAGCTGGGATCGCCGGCGCATCGAGCAGACGATCCAGACGGATCAGGATGTAAGGATCGCCGTGTCCGATCCGGTGCCGGTTCATTTCACCTACGTCTCAGCCTGGTCGACGGGCGGTGGCGTGGTGCATTTCCGCGACGATATCTATGGCCGCGATGGGGCCAGCGAGTTGCAGATCTCGACGGCGCTCTGACCCGCCAAATGATCGAGGCCTGTCGCAGCCGTCCGGCAACGGGCGGCTGCTTTCTTTGGCGGAACAAATTTTCTCGCCTGGGCGTGGTGGCACGCATGGAAAAATGCTAGAGGCCCCACTTCGCCATTTGATCCACCGCGCAAGGGGGTAATACCGCCATGGCAATAGCGACCGCCGCCGTCTCGGGCGACGCCGATCCGTTCTTCAACCGGCCGCTGGAAGACAGCGATCCGGACATTTTTGCGGCGATCCGCCAGGAACTTGGCCGCCAGCGCCATGAGATCGAGCTGATCGCCTCGGAAAACATCGTCTCGCGCGCCGTTCTGGAAGCGCAGGGCACGGTGCTGACCAACAAATATGCGGAAGGCTATCCCGGCAAGCGGTACTATGGCGGTTGCCAGTATGTGGACATCGTCGAGGAACTGGCGATCGAACGGGCGAAAAAACTGTTCGATTGCGCCTTCGCCAACGTGCAGCCCAATTCCGGCAGCCAGATGAACCAGGCGGTGTTCCTGGCGCTGCTGCAGCCGGGCGACACCTTCATGGGGCTTGACCTGAATTCGGGCGGTCATCTGACGCATGGATCGCCGGTCAACATGTCCGGCAAATGGTTCAATCCCGTCTCCTACGGCGTGCGCAAAGACGACCATCTCCTCGACATGGACGAGGTCGAGCGCCTGGCCAAGGAGCACAAGCCGAAGCTGATTCTCGCCGGCGGCACGGCCTATTCGCGCGTCTGGGACTGGAAGCGCTTTCGCGAGATCGCCGACGAGATCGGCGCCTGGCTGATGGTCGACATGGCGCACATCGCCGGTCTGGTGGCCGCCGGCCAGCATCCATCGCCCCTGCCGCATGCCCATGTGGTGACGACGACGACGCACAAATCGCTGCGCGGCCCGCGCGGCGGCATGATCCTGACCAATGACGAGGCGCTGGCCAAGAAATTCAACTCGGCCGTCTTCCCCGGTCTGCAGGGTGGGCCGCTGATGCACGTCATCGCCGCCAAGGCCGTGGCGCTCGGCGAGGCGTTGCAGCCGGACTTCAAGGCCTATGCGCGTGACGTGGTGACCAATGCCCGCGCCCTCGCCGAAAGCCTTAAGGAGACCGGCCTCGACATCGTTTCGGGCGGCACCGACAACCATCTGATGCTGGTCGATCTCAGGCCGAAGAACGCCACCGGCAAGCGCGCCGAGGCAGCCCTCGGCCGCGCCAACATCACGTGCAACAAGAACGGCATCCCGTTCGATCCCGAAAAGCCCTTCGTCACCTCCGGCATCCGCCTCGGCACGCCGGCCGGTACGACACGCGGCTTCGGCGCGGCCGAATTCCGCGAGATCGGCCAGTTGATCGCCGAGGTTCTGGACGGTCTGAAGGTCGCCAACTCCGACGAAGGCAATGCGACCGTCGAAGCGGCGGTGAAGAACAAGGTTGTGGCCTTGACGGAGCGCTTCCCGCTTTACCCCTATCTGGGGTAAGCCTGTCGCGGGGCGGATTCGCTCCGCACCGCGATGTTTGAAAGGCCAAGATGCGCTGTCCCTATTGCCAGTCCGAAGACACGCAGGTGAAGGATTCCCGCCCCGCCGAAGACGGGGTGGCGATCCGCCGCCGGCGCGCCTGCCCCGATTGCGGCGGGCGCTTCACCACCTTCGAGCGCATCCAGCTGCGCGATCTCGTTGTGGTCAAGAAGACCGGCCGCAAGGTGCCCTTCGACCGCGACAAGCTGATGCGCTCCTTCGACATTGCGCTCAGAAAGCGCAATGTCGAACCGGGCCGCATCGAGCGCGCCGTGAGCGGCATTGTCCGCCAGCTTGAAAATTCCGGCGAAACGGAAATCGCCTCCGACGACATCGGCCTCCTGGTGATGGAGGCGCTGAAGGCGCTCGATGACGTTGCCTATGTCCGCTTCGCCTCGGTCTATCGCAATTTCCGCGAGGCCAAGGATTTCCAGGACGTGCTCGGCGAGTTGAAGGGCAAAGAGGAATAGCATGGTTGCCGCGGGCGGATTAGCCAATGAGGCCGACCGGCGCTTCATGGACGCCGCCATCCGCTTGTCGCGGCGCCATTTGGGGCTGACCGACACCAATCCCTCCGTCGCGACGCTGATTGTCCGCCACGACGATGCCGGTTCGCGCATCGTCGGGCGCGGCGTCACCGCGATTGGCGGGCGTCCGCATGCGGAAGCCGAGGCGCTGGCCGAGGCGGGCGAGGCGGCGCGCGGCGCCACCGCCTATGTGACGCTCGAGCCCTGCGCCCATCATGGCCGCACGCCGCCCTGCGCCAATGCGTTGGTCTCCGCCGGCATTGCGCGTGTGGTAGGGGCCGCTGCCGACCCCGACCCGCGCGTCAGCGGCAAGGGCTACGCGATCCTGCGGGATGCCGGTGTCGAAGTGGTCGAGGGCGTGCTCGCCGACCGTGCCGCCGACCTGATGCGCGGCTATCTCACGCGATCTGAGAAGAAACGCCCCGAAGTGACTCTCAAGCTTGCCGTTTCCGCCGATGGAATGATCGGCAGGACGGGCGCGGCGCCGGGGCAGGGGCAGATCGCCATCACCGGCGAGACGGCACGTCGCCAGGTGCATCTCATGCGTGCCGAGAGCGACGCGATACTGGTCGGCATCGGCACGGCGCTGGCCGACGATCCGTCGCTGACCTGCCGCCTGCCGGGGCTCGATCGGCGTTCGCCGACCCGCATCGTGCTCGACCGCGACATGCGCCTGCCTGCGTCCTCGGCACTGGTGCGATCGGCGCGCGATGTCCCCGTTCTTGTGACCATCGCCGGCGACTGCCCTTCGCAGCGGCGCGCCGAACTGGCCGGGGCCGGAGTGAGTTTTCTTGCCGTCGACGTCCATGAGGGCCACATTGCCTTGCCGGAGCTTCTCGACGATCTTGCCGCGCGCGGCATCGCCACGCTGATGGTCGAGGGCGGCGCCTACACCGCCCGGGCGTTTCTCGGCGAGGGCCTTGTCGACCGGCTGGCGCTGTTTTCTGGGCCAGTGGAAATCGGCGCCGGCGGCATTGCCACGCCAATCGATCCCGCCCATACCCTGCCGGGCTTCAGCCTCTTGCGCGAAGCGCGCTTTGGCGCGGATCTGTACCGCGAATACGTAAGGAACGCCTGATGTTCACCGGCATTGTCTCCGACGTCGGAACCGTGCATGCGCTGACGCCGCGCGAAGCGGGCGTGTTGTTGCGCATAGAGACGAATTACGCCCCCGAAACCATCGCCATCGGCGCGTCGATTGCTTGCGCCGGCGTCTGCCTGACGGTCGTCGCGCTGCCTGAGGACGGGGCCAACGCGCGCTGGTTCGAGGTCGAGGCCTGGGAAGAGGCGCTGCGGCTGACCACCATCGCCGACTGGCAGCCCGGGCAGCGCATCAATCTGGAGCGCGCATTGAAGGTCGGCGACGAACTGGGCGGCCACATCGTCTCCGGCCATGTGGACGGCATGGCGCGCATCGTCGAGCGGAAGGACGAGGGCGAGGCGGTGCGCTTCGTGCTCGATGCGCCGGCGGAACTGGCGAAATTCATCGCGCCGAAGGGCTCCGTGACGCTGGACGGCACCTCGCTGACGGTGAACCGCGTCGACGGCAACCGTTTCGACGTTCTCCTCATCCATCATTCACTGGCCGTCACCACCTGGGGCGAGCGCGCCGTGGGCGATGCGGTCAATATCGAAATCGACACCATGGCGCGCTACGCTGCGCGTCTTGCGGATGCCGCCAAAGAGGCTTAAGGCAGCGCTTCTCTTTTGTGATGATTTCCGTGCGGAGTATGTTCATGGCCGATGCGCGCCCCTTGAGGCTGTTGATCGTCGAAGCCCGTTTTCATGATCATTTGGCGGCCGGCCTGCTGAAGGTCCCCGCGGCAATCGCCTTTGCGGCCGCCGGCAAGGGCGGCCCCGACGATGATCGCGCTGAAACAGCGCTTTGGAGCCTGACGTGACCGCACCGAGCGAGGAAGGCCCGCGAACGGCCAACAAGCGTGGCGCTGCCCGGCTGGCCGCCGTCCAGGCCCTGTACCAGATGGATGTGGCCGGCACGGGCCTTCTGGAGACCACCGCCGAGTACGAGGCTTTCCGCCTCGGCAAGGAGATCGATGGCGAACTCTACCGCGACGCCGATGCGCAATGGTTCCGCGCCATTCTGGCCGGCGTGGTCGAGGACCAGAAGGTCATCGATCCGGTGATCCGCCAGTCGCTGACCGACGATTGGCCGCTGTCGCGGCTGGACTCGACGCTGCGCGCCATCCTGCGCGCCGGCACTTACGAGCTGACGCGTCGCAAGGACGTGCCGGTCGCCGTCATCGTTTCGGAATATGTCGACATCGCCAAGGCCTTCTACACGGAGGACGAGCCGAAGCTCGTCAACGCCGTGCTCGACCGGGTCGCCCGGCGCAGCCGTGACGAGGGCAGGGGAAAGGATAAGAAATGACCGAAGCGCGCGGTGATCTTTACCAGGAGGCAAAACGCACCGCGCTGGTCCTAGCGGCCGCCCAGGCCGTCGTCGGCTCTGCCGCTCCCATCGCCATTTCCATGGGCGGGCTGGCCGGCTTCTACCTGCTGGGCGCCGACAAGTCGCTGGCCACGGCGCCGGTCACAGGCTTCAATGTCGGCATCGCGCTGGGCGCCCTGCCGGCGGCAGCCCTGATGCGCGTCGTCGGGCGCCGCAACGGGTTCATGGCCGGCGGGCTGGTTACGGCGGTCGGCGGTTTCGTTGCTGTGCTGGCGCTGTTCCAGATGAATTTCTGGCTGTTCGCCGCCGGCTTGATGCTGGTCGGAGGCGGCAATTCCTTTCTGCAGCAATACCGTTTTGCCGCCGCCGACAATGCGCCTGCCGATTTCAAGCCGCGCGCCATCTCCTGGGTCCTGGGCGGCGGCGTCTTCGCCGCCATCATCGGCCCGCAGGCGGTGATCCACACACGCGACCTCTTCGCGCCGGTCATGTTCGCCGGTGCTTTCGCCTCGATCATCGTTCTCGGCCTGTTAGGAAGCGTCGTGCTTTCCTTTCTGCGCCTGCCGAAGGAAGTGCCTTCGGTCCAACTCGACGATCCCCGGCCCGCGCGACCCTTGATGGCCATCATCGCCCAGCCACGCTTCCTGGTGGCGCTTCTGTGCGGCATCGCCTCCTACGCTTTGATGAGCTTCGTCATGACCGGCGCGCCGCTGGCCATGGTCGGCTGCGGCTTTTCCCCCGACGAGGCGACGCTCGGCATTTCCTGGCATGTCCTGGCCATGTTCGCGCCAAGCTTCTTCACCGGTCGCCTGATTGCCCGCTTCGGCCGCGAGACCATCGTCGCCACGGGGCTCCTTCTCCTGATCGGCTGCGCCATCGTTGCCCTGTCGGGCATTGCGCTCTGGCAATTCTGGACAGCGCTGATCCTGCTCGGCGTCGGCTGGAACTTCGGCTTCATCGGCGCCACGTCCATGGTGGCCGATTGCTACCATCCTTCGGAAAAGAACGCGGTGCAGGGAACGCACGATTTTCTGCTGTTCTCGACGACGGCCTTCGCCTCGCTGATGTCCGGCCAGGTCTACAACGCCTATGGCTGGAGCATGCTGGCCTGGGTCGTCGTGCCCGTCGCGCTGACCTGCCTTGCCGCACTCGGCCTTTTGACCTTGACGGGCCGCGCCCGCCGAACCGCGTGAAGCGGCGAAAGCCGGGCAAATCCCCGAACAAGTCCTTGACGTTGCGTTATGGCTTCGCCCAAGCTGCGACCATAAGGCCGGGAGGGGCGCGAATGCCGACGGCCTTTTTCATGATGACCCGGGAGGGGTTTCAGTCGCGGGTCGAAATCAAGGGATAGATCGGCAATGACAATGCTTTACTTCGTCATCGCCTGCGGTGTGCTTTCCATTCTCTATGCCATCTGGGCAACCCAGTCGGTGCTCGCCGCCGACCAGGGCAATGCACGCATGCAGGAAATCGCCAGCGCCATCCGCGAGGGTGCGCAGGCCTATTTGACAAGACAGTATACGACCGTCGCCGTCGTCGGGGTGGTGGTCTTCCTTCTCGCCTGGTGGCTTTTGACCGGCGTGGCGGCCATCGGCTTCCTGATCGGCGCCGTTCTTTCGGCCGCCGCCGGCTTCATCGGCATGCATGTCTCCGTCCGCGCCAATGTGCGCACCGCGCAGGCCGCATCCAACAGCCTGGCCGCCGGCCTCGACATCGCCTTCAAGTCAGGCGCCATCACCGGCCTTCTGGTGGCCGGCCTGGCGCTGCTTGGCGTGTCGGTCTATTTCTGGGTTCTGACGGCTCTGCTCGGCCACGGACCGACCGACCGCACCGTGATCGACGCCCTGGTGGCGCTCGGCTTCGGTGCTTCTCTGATCTCCATCTTTGCCCGTCTTGGCGGCGGCATCTTCACCAAGGGCGCCGATGTCGGCGGCGATCTGGTCGGCAAGGTGGAAGCCGGCATTCCCGAGGATGACCCGCGCAACCCGGCCACCATCGCCGACAATGTCGGCGACAATGTCGGCGACTGCGCAGGCATGGCCGCCGACCTGTTCGAGACCTACGTGGTGACGGTGGTGGCGACCATGGTGCTCGCCTCGATCTTCTTCACCGGGGCGACGGCGGTGACGCTGATGCTGTTCCCGCTGGTCATCGGTGCGGCCTGTGTCATCACCTCGATCATCGGCACGTTCTTCGTCAAGCTCGGCTCCAACAACTCGATCATGGGCGCGCTCTACAAGGGCTTCTGGGCAACCGCCGGCCTGTCGGTCGTGGCGCTTGCAGCCATTGTCTGGGGATGGCTGGGCGGCGCGACGGAGTTTTCCGCCAGCAACGGCACGGTCTTCACTGGAGCGGGCCTGTTCTGGTGCGGCATTGTCGGCCTGGCCGTCACGGGGCTGATCATCTGGATCACCGAGTATTATACGGGCGTCGGCTATCGCCCGGTGCGCTCGATCAGTCAGGCATCGGTCACCGGTCACGGCACCAACGTCATCCAGGGACTGGCGGTTTCGCTGGAGGCGACGGCGCTTCCGGCGCTCGTCATCATCGCCGGCATCATCGTGTCGTTCAATCTGGCGGGCCTGTTCGGCATCGCCATCGCCGTGACGACGATGCTGGCGCTGGCCGGCATGGTGGTGGCGCTCGACGCGTTCGGCCCGGTGACGGACAATGCCGGTGGCATCGCCGAGATGGCCGACCTGCCGCCGGAAGTGCGCAAGACGACCGACGCGCTCGACGCGGTCGGCAACACCACGAAGGCGGTCACCAAGGGCTATGCCATCGGCTCGGCCGGTCTTGGCGCGCTGGTCCTGTTTGCCGCCTATACCGAGGATCTGAAGTTCTTCGCCGCCAATGCGGCGCCGGGGTCCTTCTTCGAAGGCGTTACGGTCGATTTCGCGCTGACCAACCCCTATGTGGTCGTCGGCCTCCTGTTCGGCGGTCTGCTGCCCTTCCTGTTCGGCGGCCTGTCGATGACGGCGGTCGGCCGCGCCGCCGGCTCCATCGTCCAGGAGGTGCGCCGGCAGTTCCGAGAAAAGCCGGGCATCATGGCTGGCACGGAGAAGCCGGATTATGGCCGCGCCGTCGATATCCTGACCAAGGCGGCGATCAAGGAAATGATTGTCCCCTCTCTGCTGCCGGTGCTTTCGCCATTGGTCATGTTCGGCGTGATCAATGCGATCGCCGGCAAGAGCCAGGCCTTCTCGGCGCTCGGCGCGATGCTGCTTGGCGTCATCGTCACAGGTCTGTTCGTGGCGATCTCCATGACCGCCGGCGGCGGCGCCTGGGACAATGCGAAAAAGTCGTTCGAGGATGGCTTCGTCGATGCCGACGGCGTCAAGCACGAGAAGGGTTCGGAAGCGCACAAGGCATCCGTCACCGGCGACACGGTCGGCGATCCCTACAAGGACACTGCCGGTCCGGCCGTCAACCCGATGATCAAGATCACCAACATCATGGCCCTGCTGCTTCTGGCGGTTCTGGCCCACTGACCCTGGTGTGTTTTGCAGTCAGGTGGAATCACCTGACGTCCGCATAATGCGGAAAAACAATGAGATGGACAGGTTCGGCGTTTCCATGAAACGCTGAACCGGTCTATCTGCTTGATCATGCCACAAAAAAGCCCGCGAGCGTCGAGCTCGCGGGCTTTCCGTTGCCTGAGATAAGGGGGCGGCTACTGGCCGCCGCCGAAGATGCCCGAGGGCGGACCGCCCTTCGCGGCGCCGGCCAGAATCTGGCCGATGAACGTCTGCTCCTTGCCGCCGGTCGGCGTTGCGCGCGCGATGAAGTCGAACACCTTGCCGTCGGAAAGCCCGTAATTGGCGATCTTGGTGACGCGCTCGTCGGCGCCGAAATAGACCGCCAGGACCCGCTGGTCGACCAGGCGCGGCCGCATGAAGGCGGCGTTGCGCACCCGCTTCTGCGAAATGTAGTAGAACGCCTCATTGTCGAAAGTGGCGGTCGTCGATGGCGTGCCCAGCGCCAAAAGCACCTGCTCGCGGCTCGATCCCTCCGGGACCAGCTCGATGGCCTGCTCGTCGATGACGTAGCCCTGCGTCAAGGTTTCGCGGGCATCGAGCGTGTTGGCCACGTTGCAGCCCGAAACCGCTGCCGCCGCTCCGATGATGCCGACGGCTAAAACCTTGCGTCCGACAGGATTGCTGTTGATTTTTTTCACCTGCAACGACATCTCCATAACGTCCCCGGCGCCAGGCCCTTCTGTTGAAAGTCCTTGTTCCCGCCGGCAAAACGGGTAAACCAGCTGACGCGCCGATGCAACCTGATCCTGTTCCAAACCAGCCCCGAGGGAGGGCGTTTCCCATGTTCCAGAGGCTGTTCGGCTTTGGGCAGCGTTCGCGCCGCGCGGTCATCGACGCCTTGTATGAACGAATCGTGGCGGCGTCGCGGCAGCCCATCTTCTATTCCGACATGCAGGTTCCCGATACGCCGCTCGGTCGTTTCGAGATGATCGCCCTGCACATGATCCTGTTCCTGCGCCGCGTTCGCGCGGAAAAAGGCTCCGCACGCGATGTCGCCCAGGAGCTGACCGATTTGTTTTTCCGCGATGTCGAGCATGCGATTCGTGAACTCGGTATCGGCGATCTGGGCGTGCCGAAGCGCATCAAGAAGCTGGCGCGCATGTTTTACGGGCGCGCCGCGGCCTATGGCGATGCGCTCGATGCCGGGGACGTCGCCGCCCTCGAAGCGGCGCTTGCGCGCAATGTGAATCCGGAGGCGGAGGGTTGGGCCGGCGCGCGGCCGCTTGCGGCTTACGCAACGATCGCCGCCGCCGGGCTTGCGGGCCAGGAGCTTGAGCATCTGCTGGCCGGCGATATATCCTTCCCCGATGCTGAAGCGGGAGGGTCCATGTGATGTCCAACAGGCAAGAAACCAGCCCGGTCTCGTTCCGGGTCAACGTTCTCCGTCTGCCGCGCAAGGGAATGCCGGTCGACATCGAGGCCGACGCGGTCGCGCGTACGGCGCTGGCTGAAGCGCACGCTCTTCTGTCGGTCGAGCGGTTTCGTGCTGAACTCATGGTAAGACCCTGGAAAAGCGATGGCGTAAGGGTGATCGGCAGGGTTCGCGCCGACATCACGCAAGCCTGCGTGGTGACGCTCGAGCCGCTCACCGCGCGCATCGACGCGGAGATGGCCGCGACGCTGGTCCCGGAGACCTCACGGCTGGCGCGCAACGAGCTGGAGGGCGGCGAGTTCATCCTCGATGCGGAGGGGCCGGATCTGCCCGATACCTTTGCCGGCGACACGATCGACATCGGCGCCCTGGCCGAGGAATTTTTCGCCCTGGCTATCGATCCTTATCCGCGCAAGCCCGGTTCGGCAGTCGAAACGGAGCCGGCGCCGGAAGACCCGGCCGAACGGGCCGGCCCGCTTCACAAGGGCCCGCTCTACGAGGGGTTGCGCAAGCTTGGACAAAAATCCTGAATTGCCGCCCGGACTGGCGAATCGAGGTTGTACAGTCGGGTAAAACCGCTATTTTCGCCGCACATTTCCAGCCGACGCCGGCATCCGATCAACGATTGAGGCACACAACGCGTGGTACGCATTTCGATTGACGCTATGGGCGGGGATCATGGTCCCGAGGTCACGCTGCGTGGCCTGGCCAAGGTGATCGAGCGGCGGCCCGATGCCCGCTTCATGATCTACGGCCGCGAGGATGCGGTCCTGCCGGTCCTCAATCGCATCGAACCGTTGAGGGATGTCAGCGAGTTCACGCATTGCGACGTTGCCGTGCGCATGGACGACAAGCCCAGCCAGGCCCTGCGCCAGGGGCGTTGGAAATCCTCCATGTGGCGGGCCATAGAAGCGGTCAAGAACGGCGAGGCGGACGCCTGCATCTCGGCCGGCAACACCGGCGCGCTGATGGCCATGTCGAAATTCTGCCTGCGCACCATGGCCGACATCGAGCGGCCGGCCATCGCCGCCATCTGGCCGACCATTCGCGGCGAGAGCATCGTCCTCGATGTGGGGGCGACGATCGGCGCCGATGCGCAGCAACTGGTCGATTTCTCTATACTCGGCGCGGCCATGGCCAGCGCCCTGTTCGATCTCGAAAAGCCGACCGTCGGCCTTTTGAACATCGGGGTCGAGGAGATCAAGGGCCAGGAGGAAGTCAAGGAAGCCGGCCGTATGCTGCGTGAGGCGGCACTCGGTTCGATGCGCTATGAAGGGTTCGTCGAGGGCGACGATATCGGCAAGGGCAGCGTCGACGTGGTGGTGACGGAGGGCTTTGCCGGCAACATCGCGTTGAAATCCGCTGAGGGCACGGCGCGTCAGATTGCCACCTACCTGCGCGAGGCGATGAGCCGCACGCTGATGGCGCGCATCGGTTACGTTTTCGCCCGTGCGGCATTTCAGCGACTTGGCGAGAAGATGGATGTGCGCAAGATCAATGGCGGCGTCTTCCTCGGCCTGAACGGCATCGTCGTCAAGAGCCATGGCGGCGCCGACGCCGAAGGGTTCGCTGCCGCCGTCGAGCTGGGTTATGAGATGGTGCGCAGCCACCTTCTGGAAAAGACGCGCGTCACCCTCGACCTCTACCATGCCCGCCAGCCGCAATCGCCGGCCGGCATGGCCGCCATGAATGAATAGGACGTTATAATGATTAGATCCGTCGTGCGTGGCATCGGCTCCGCCTTGCCCCGCCGCATCATGAAGAACGCGGAATTCGAGAAACTCGTCGACACGTCCGACGAGTGGATCGTCCAGCGTACCGGCATCCGCCAGCGCCATATCGCCTCGGAAGACGAGACGACGGCTTCGCTCGGCGAAGCCGCCGCCCGCAAGGCACTTGACGATGCCGGGCTGACGCCTGACGACATCGATCTGATCATCCTGGCGACCTCGACGCCGAACAACACGTTTCCGGCTTCTGCCGTCGAGATCCAGGAACGGCTCGGCATGCGGCACGGCTACGCATTCGACATGCAGGCGGTCTGTTCGGGTTTCGTCTATGCGGTCACCACTGCCGATCTCTACATTCGTGGCGGACTTGCCAGGCGCATCCTGGTGATCGGCTCGGAGACCTTCTCGCGCATTCTCGACTGGAACGACCGCACGACCTGCGTCCTGTTCGGTGACGGCGCCGGCGCAGTGGTGGTCGAGGCGGCGGAAGGCGAGGGGAGCATTGCCGATCGCGGCATCCTGGCGGCCAGCTTACGCTCCGACGGCACCCAGCGCGACAAGCTCTATGTCGATGGCGGGCCGTCCACCACCTGCACGGTCGGTCATCTGCGCATGCAGGGCCGCGAAGTGTTCAAGCACGCCGTCGGCATGATCACCGACGTCGTCGAGGATGTTTTCGCCAAGGCCGGGGTGAGCGCCGACGACATCGACTGGTTCGTTCCGCACCAGGCCAACAAGCGCATCATCGACGCCTCGGCCAAGAAGCTAGGCATTGCCGACGAGAAGGTGATCGTCACCGTCGACCTGCACGGCAACACTTCGGCCGCTTCGGTGCCGCTGGCGCTGACGGCTGGTGTCGAGCGCGGTCAGATCAAGAAGGGCGATCTGGTGCTTCTCGAGGCGATGGGCGGCGGTTTTACCTGGGGCGCGGTTCTGCTGCGCTGGTAGGCGCAGCGAATCATCCGCATCCGTTCTTGACCGTTGGGAAGCAATTTATGTAACGTCAGCGCCGCGTATTGGAAGTATAAATTTTTTTCAGCAAATGGATGGGTAGGCCCGATGGGGGGAAAGACACTGACGCGCGCCGAATTGGCGGAAGCCGTTTATCGGAAAGTCGGTCTGTCGCGCACCGAATCGGCTCAGCTTGTGGAAATGGTCCTGCAGGAAGTCTGCGACGCCGTCGTTCGCGGCGAGACCGTCAAACTCTCCTCCTTTGCCACTTTCCAGGTTCGCAGCAAGAACGAGCGCGTCGGACGCAATCCGAAGACTGGTGAGGAAGTGCCGATCCTGCCGCGCCGGGTGATGACCTTCAAGGCGTCGAACGTGCTCAAGGACCGCATTCTCAAGGCGCATCAGGCAAGGCGCATCCGCAAGAGCGCCTGAACAGCGCCTGTGCATCGCCGCCCCTGGACTGGGATGGCGAATTTTGCTGACTGGAAAACTGGGTTAGACTAGCGAATCGCCGCTTTCGCGACGGTCGTGCGCGCATTTCGCCCGGCCAAGGCGGCAGGCATGACGGGAGCTGTTTCGCCAACCAGCGCGGCTGCGGCTCCTTACAGGAGATGCGCCGACCGATGGACAAAAGCCCCGACGCCTTCCGCACCATCAGTGAAGCGGCAGAAGAGCTCGACCTGCCGCAGCATGTGCTGCGTTTCTGGGAAACACGCTTCGCGCAGATCAAGCCTCTGAAGCGCGGCGGCGGCCGGCGCTATTACCGCCCGCAGGATATCGACCTGATCAAGGGCATCCGCCACATGCTCTACGAGCAGGGCTACACCATCAAGGGTGTTCAGAAACTGCTGCGCGACAATGGCAATCAATTCATCGTTGCGGTCGGGCGCGGCGATGTGGCCGCCGTCGAGGCGATTACCCAGAGCCGACAGGCCGAGGCCGAGCGGCAGCGCGGCTCCGAGGAGGAAGGCCTTGTCGGCATTCCCAAGGTCAAGCCCAACAAGCGATTCTTCGGTCTGGCGCGCGGTGACGGGGATGGTCCGGTGGCTGCCGACAGTTCCAGCCTGTCGCGCGACAACCGTGCGCTGCTGCAGGAAACGCTGTTCGATCTGCTCGAATGCAAGCGGCTGCTCGACCAGGTGCGTTGAGCGCCTGAACCTGGAGATGATCATCTGCAATCATTGATAGGCTCTACGGTGCTGCGACAGAGGCGGGCGCCCCGGCTCAGTGCCGATCGTCTTGAGGCACCGGAATAATCCTGATGCCGCGTCCGGCATGCGGAGCCGCTCTCTTGAGCACCGCTTCTCCGGGGCTGATATGGCTCGAATGACGGTCTCGATCCCGATGTGGCGGACGATAGGGTGGACGATCGGCCCGGCCCAGCCTGCGGGCATGCCTGTAGCGGCGGTAATCGCGATAGTGATAATCGCGATCATAATACGCTCCACCCGTATAGACGGCGCCATAATACGGATCGGAGGCGTAGTTTTCATCGTAGACACAGCCCGACAACAGGCCCACGACGCCGATGAGAACCGCTCCCGTGATTGCCTTGATCATCATTCCCGCGCCTCCTGAGCACATTACGCATTATGTAGATCAGGTTTGGTGGCAGACAACGGCATTAAGATGTCGAATGCCGGTTGCTCCCTCCCGTTCCGGCGGCTCGCGTGCGATTGTCCGGCGTCGCGACAGGCCTCATCATTGTAGCGGAAAGCTGCTTTTTGTTCCCTCGACCGTTTTTGGCCTTGCACGGCAACCAGCGAAAATATAAGGCTTCTCGCGGTTCGGAGCGTAGCGCAGCCCGGTAGCGCACTTGACTGGGGGTCAAGGGGTCGTGGGTTCGAATCCCGCCGCTCCGACCATTTTCCTTCCGGCGCCGGGGTCCTGGTTCAGCAGCACTGCTCTCATGTGTTTCTGCTCCAGCGCGATCATCCCCCAGAGCAATCCCAAGAGCAGATAGAAATGGCGCCAGTGATCCGTATCGATCACCGTGCCCAGCGCCACGTGTCCGACGAACACGATGTAGACGCACAAGAGATAGGGCTGCCAGGGACGCTGGCGGAACAGGATGCGGAAACCGGCCGTCAGGGTCCACAGGATCAGCGTCAGATAGGCGGCAAAGCCTAGCCAGGAATAGTCGAGCAGCGCCTTCAGCCAGATATTGTGGGTATCCTCGCCAAGCAGCTTGCCGAAGCGCAGCGGGCCGATGCCGAGCGGATTCTCTGTTGCCCACAGAAAGCCGATGCCGAAGCGGGCGAAACGGCCAAGCCGAGCGCTGTCGTAATCCTGGGTGAGCTTCGCCCGCTCGAAGAAGAGATCGGCCACCGCCGGGATCTGCAGGGCAAGGACCAGCGCCAGCGCAAGGCCGGCCAGCGCCAGCATCGCCGTCACGCCGATGCGCAACCGCAGCAGGCCGCTGCGGCTGTTGAGGAACACAGCCAGGACCAGAAGCATCGCGGTGACGGCCAAGAGCCCCCAGGCGCCGCGCGAAAACGAGAAGAAGACGCCGCCGGCAACGATCAGGAACAGCGGCACGGCGAGGCTGGCGATGAGCGGTCGTGCGGTGAGGATCAGGTAGAGAAGTCCGATCGCCGGCAGGGTGAGGAATGGGCCGAATACGTTCGGATCCTCGAACACGCCGGCCGCCCGCTCGAAGCGGGTGAACAATTCGGCGCCGGGAAATGCGTTGAAATAGCCCAGAATGCCTAACAAGGCGGTGGCCACCGCCGCCATGACCCAGGCGGTGAAGACCACCTTCAAGAGCCGGGGTTCGGCTTCCACCGCCGCGGCGAAAAACACTGCCGTCAGGGCCAGGAAGAGCGAGACGGCGATGTAGAGCGGGATCGTCCCGAGCTCGGCGAGCTGCGACATGGAGATCGCACCGCCGACGTTAAACAGGACGAGCAGGGCCAGAAGCGGAGCGATGCGGCGCGAAATCTTCAGACCGGCCAGCGCCCACACGGCGATCAGGCCGACCATATACAGTTCATAAGGCGCCGGTTCGCGGATGACGAAGCCCGACAGGAACACGCCGATGCCGATCGCTCCCGTTTTCACCAGGCTGATCAGCTTGGCATCGATCGCTGCGCGCGGCAGCGTCGCGGCCGTGGAATGGGTGGAAAGGGCGCTCAATAGGCGTTTTCCGTGTTCATCAGCCGTATCGGCGTCAGCAGCAGTATCTTCAGGTCGAACCACAGCGACCAGTTTTCGATATAGTACAGATCGTACTCGGTGCGCTTGCGGATCTTTTCATCCGTGTCGACTTCGCCGCGCCAGCCATTGATCTGCGCCCAGCCGGTGACGCCGGGCTTGACCCTGTGGCGGGCGAAATAGCCGTCGACGACTTCCTCGTAGAGCATGTTGTGCGCCTGGGCGGCGACCGCATGCGGCCGTGGCCCGACCAATGACAGGCTGCCAAACAGCGCGTTGAAGAATTGCGGCAACTCGTCGACGGATGTCTTGCGGATGAAGCGGCCGACCCTCGTCACGCGCGGATCGTTCTTCGTTACGGCGTTCCTGGCGGTCGGGTCGCATTGCTCGGCATACATCGAGCGGAACTTCAGGACCTCGATGGCTTCATTGTTGAACCCGTGCCGCTTTTGCCTGAACAGCACCGGCCCCTTGCTGTCGAGCTTGATGGCAATCGCTGCGGCCAGCATGACCGGTGAGAACAGGGCAATGCCGATCAGGCTGAAGACGATGTCGAACAGGCGCTTGGCGACCGAATCCCAATCGTTGATCGGCCGGTCGAAAATGTCGAGCATCGGCACCGAGCCGATATAGGAATAGGCGCGCGGCCGGAAGCGCAGATGGTTGGAATGGGCCGACAGGCGGATATCGACCGGCAGGACCCAGAGTTTCGACAGGAGCGACAGGACGCGCGCCTCGGCCGACATGGGCAGCGAAACGATCAGCATGTCGATGCGGGCGATGCGGGCGAACTCGACCAGTTCGGCGATGTTGCCGAGCTTCGGATAGCCGGCCACCACCGGCGGTGAACGCCGGTTGTCACGGTCATCGAAAATGCCGCAGATGCGGATGTCGTTATAGGGCTGCTGTTCGATCGAGCGGATCAGCTGTTCCGCGTTGGATCCGCCGCCGACGATGACGGCACGGCGCTCGATCGTCCCGTTGCGTGCCCAGCGGCGCATCAATTGCGCGGCGACGATGCGCAGGACGAGCAGGGCGCAGAAGCCCGCCGCATACCAGGCGCCGAACCAGAAACGCGAGAAATCTTCGGAGATTTTCAGGAAGAAACCGGTCAGCGACAGGGCGGCGAAGGTCGCCGACCAGGCAAACAGGATACGCCCGAGATAGCCGGTCGGATTGCGCAGCGCCGGCATCTGGTAGCAATCGGTGAACTCGCACAGGAACACCGTCAGCACGGAACCCGCGAGGACGACGATCATGTAGTGCCAGAAGAGATGCGCCGAAATGCCGACATAGATCAGATAGAGCAGCACGCCCATGACGAACATGACGGCGAATTCCACCAGCCGCATCACGCCGCTGACCATCACCGGCGACATGGTTTCGCGGCTGTATTGCTGCGCCACCTGGCGGGCGACGGGACCGAGGGCGGGACGGCCTTCTTCCGCGTGTTCGCTCGCCGCCTTTTCCCTGGCCTTCGACGCGTAGTATCGCTTCGGGTCGAACTGGTTCATGGTCCTGATACTGCCCCTGACGTTGTGAAGCCAGGATATCAGGCAGGGAATAACATTCCCTTTCGATAACGATTATTCGATCTGTGGCGCGATGATGCGCCTGTCAGGCCGGTCGGTTCAGGCTCGCCTGGTAGGCGGTCTCGATGGCCCGCGCCATGACATCGGCGCCGAAACGGGCGCGAAGCTCCGCCTGCGCCGGCATCAGCGCCTCGAAGGCCGCCTCATCGGCCAGGGCGAAGCCCATTTTTGCGGCGATCGCGTTTTGACTGGGCAATGTCAGCGCCGGGGAACCGGCGCCGAACACCTCGGGAATGCCGCCGACGGCGCTGGCGATCAGCGGTCGCCCGGCTGCCAGCGCCTCAAGCACGATGTAGGGCATGGCCTCGGCGCGCGACGGCACCACCATGATGCGTCCGCGTCCGAACGCCGCGCGCGCCGGCATGGCCGGCAGGAAGGTGATGCGTTCGCCGAAACCCCGCGCTTTTGCCTGGGCGACATAGGCGTCGCGGTCATCGCCATCGCCGACCATCACGGCGCTCAGCCGGCGTTCGGTGGCCTGCTCCGCTTGCGCCAGCGCGTCGATGAACAGGTCCGGCCCCTTCAGGTCGCGCATCATGCCCACATAGAGGAAATCCGCCGCGTCCGGCGCTGTGGCGACGGGAATGAACTCGTCGGCGTTGAGCCCGTTATGGACCAGCGTGTTCGGTGCGCGCGGCCGGCCGACCTTCTGCTCATAGGTGCGCCGCTCATAGTCCGAGACGAACAGGATGTGGTCGGTGAACCGGTCCATGATCCGTTCGAGCGTGAAGAAGACGCGGCCCGTCATCGTCGCCGCGTCGTAATGCAGGCTGCCGCCATGCGGCGAATAGATGCGCGCCGGCTTCTGGCCGAACAGGCGCATCATCGTGCCGAACAGCCGCGCATAGACGCCGCCCTTGGCCCCATGCCCGTGCAGCACGTCAGGCTGCATGTCCTTGACGATGTTGAAGGTGCGCCATGCCGCGACCAGGTCGCCCGGCCCCACATGGCGCTGCATTGGCGTGCGCTTGACGCCGAGCGCCAGCTTCCGTTCGACCTCGGCGAACAGGCGCGCCTCGAAGGCGCCGCCGGTGGTCGAATCGCAGACGATCCCGACCGAATGCCCATCCGCCACCTGCGCGTCGCACAGATCGCGCACATGGCGAAAAATGCCGCCCACCGGCGAGCGAAAGCAATGAACGATGCGCAGCTTCCGCTTCACCTGCATGCGAAAAGCCCGCGCTGGAGGAGCACCTCAGAACAGACGTTCACGCACATAGACCGTGTCGCCGGGAAGCAACGGATCGGAGGTCACCACGCGTCCGGTCAGCACCTTGCCGTTGATGCTGCGGGTGATGTCGACCGTGCCCTGATTGGCCCGCGCGCTGAACCCGCCGGCCGCCGCGACGGCCTTTTGGACGGTCATGCCTGGAACATAGGTGTATTGTCCGGGCGCGCCGACTTCGCCCATGATGAAGATCGGCCGGTAGCGGTCGATTTCCACCGTCACGTCCGGATCGCGCAGATAACCCTGGCGCAGCGCCTCGGCGATCCCCTGTTCGACCTGTCTCGACGTCTTGCCGCGCGCAGGAACCGAGCCGATCAGCGGAAAGGCGATGTAGCCGGCCTGGTCGACGCTGTAGGTGTTGGTCAGGTTTTCCTGGTCGAAGACCGTGACGCGCAGATTGTCGCCCGCATCCAGCACATAGGGCTGGTAGAGCGCCTCATGAAAGGCCGCTGGTGCGGGACGGTAACCGGAGCAACCGGCCATGGCCGCGACGGCGATCAGCGCCGGCAACAGGGAGGCGATTTTCTTCATGACCGACTGTGAACCTCTGACGTCACTCGCGCCTGCGATCGAGGCGCCACCCCTCCCTTATCCATCCGTTAGGGTTAATGTCGGGTAAAGCCGATGATTATGCGCTCATAACGGGTGTCCCGTGCATGCGCCTTTGTCTCCCTTGGAATTAACGCCATGGTTACCATAGATATTTACCTTGCCGCCGAGAGATGTTGGAGTGGAGTGCATGAACAGCGGTCAAATTGCAGCCGGCGACGTCGATGTCGATCTGGCGCGGCTTTTCGCCGGGTTCCGGCGCAAATGGCCGCGGATACTCCTGGCGGCCCTGATCATAACCGGCCTGGTTTTCGCCGTTGCCTTCATGGCAACGCCGCAATACCGGGCCGAGACGCGGCTTTTGATCGAGACGCGCGAATCCATCTACACCCGCCCGCAAGGCATGAATGACGGCGACCGGCCGATCCTCGACGGGGAGGGGGTGACGAGCCAGGTCGAACTGATCGGCTCGACCGAAATCCTGAGCCAGGTGGCCACGCAGCTCGATCTTGGTCGGCGCGCCGAGTTTTCCGGCGGGCGCGGCTCGATCGTCGACCGGCTGATGGTGCTGGCCGGGCTGAAAAGCGCCCCGCCGGAGGCGCCGGTCGAAGAGCGCGTCCTGACCGCCTTCCGCGAGCATCTGAGCGTCTACCGGGTCGAGAATTCGCGCGTCATCGTCATTGAATTCTCTTCCGAGGACCCAGGGCTTGCCGCCCAGGTGGCGAATGCCGTGGCCGACGCCTATGTGGCGGTGCAGAGCAACGCCAAGCTCCTGTCCAACACCAGCGCGACCGACTGGCTGGAGCCGGAAATCGAGGACCTGCGCACGCGGGTCAAGGAAGCCGAGGCGCGGGTTGCCGAGTACCGGTCGAAATCCGACCTCCTGCTTGGCCAGAACAACACGGTGCTGGCAACACAGCAATTGTCCGAGATCTCCAGCGAACTGTCGCGCATGCGCGCCAACCGCTCGGCCGCCGAGGCCAAGGCGGAGGCGCTGCGCGCCGCCCTGCGCAATGGCGCGGCCATCGAAGACCAGCCGGAAGTGCTGGCGTCGCCGCTGATCCAGCGCCTGCGCGAGCGGCAGGTGGAACTGCAGTCGCAGATCGCCGACTTGTCGACGACGCTGCTCGGCAATCATCCGCGCATTCGCGCGCTGCAATCGCAACTGACCGATCTCAACGGCCAGATGCGCTCCGAGGCCGGCAAGGTGCTGTCCGGTCTCGACGCGGAGGCCGACACGGCGCGCCGGCGCGAGGCCGAGCTGACCGGCGAACTGAACCAGTTGAAGGTCGCCTCGGGTCGCGCCGAGGAAGAGCAGGTGGAGTTGCGCGCGCTCGAGCGCGAGGCGACGGCCCAGCGCGAATTGCTGGAATCCTATCTGACCCGCTATCGCGAGGCCGCCTCGCGCAGCGACCGCAGTTATCTGCCGGCCGATGTGCGGATTTTCTCGCGCGCCCTCACGCCGAGCGAGCCCTACTTTCCCAAAATCGTCCCGATCACGGCTGCCGCCTTTGTCGCATCCCTGCTGATCATGGCCATCGTCACCCTGTTGCAGGAGCTGTTCAGCGGCCGCGCCATGCGCCCGGTTGCCGGCGCGATGGCGCCGGTGCAATCGGTCGCCATGCCGAGACCCGAGCCGGCCTTTGCCGACGAGACGGGCAACGAACCGCCGGCCGCCGCCGCGCCGTCATATCAGGCGGTCCCGGCTTACCAGCCCTCCGAGCCCGAAATGACACGGGAAGCGCGGTTTGGCGAAATGGACATCGAGGAGGCGTCCGAAAAGCTGGTTTCAGGAGGCGCGACGCGTGCCCTGTTCATCTCGCCTGAAGGCGATGAGGCTGCCGCCGCTTCCGTTCTGGTGGCGCGCGATGTCGCCGATTCGGGCCTGCGCGTCCTGCTTCTCGACCTGACGGCGTCGGGTGCGGCATCGCTGCCGATGCTGGAGAGCGTCGCCTATACGGGCATCACCAATCTCCTGGCGTCGGAAGCGCAGTTCGCCGACATCATCCATGCGGACCTGTTTTCCGATTGCCACATCATCCCGGTCGGCACCGCCGATCCGGCACTGGCCATGCGCGCCGCCGACCGGCTGCCGATCATCATGGAATCGCTGACGGCCGCCTATGACGTTCTGGTGGTCGAATGCGGCCCGGCCGATGCGGCCGCCATCCGCCGCCTTCTGGCGGCCGATACGGAGGTCATGGTCAGCATGATCGACCCGCAGGAAGGGGAATTCGCTGCCGAAACCGCCGAGCAATTGCGCGATGCCGGCATTCAAGCGCCGATCCTCGTGACGCCGGCCGGCAAATCGTTTCCGCCCGCACCCCCCGGTCGCGACGCCGCCTGAGGCGCTCTATCTCCTTGTTTTTCCGCGTTCATGCGGGCGCAGGTGATTCCATCCGGCAGCTCAAATGCTGCGATCAGGAGCGCAGGAACGCCAGCTTCCGGCGCAGCCACTTGGCGGCGTTCCACAGGCGCGGGCTGTTGTTGATGTGCCGCTTGGCGCCGGCGATGCCGGCGCGGGCCACGGCCAGCAGGTGGCCCTTGGCCGTCAGCGGCACGAATGTGTCGAACTGGATGGTCTCCAGATCACACCACAGCCGCTTGTAATATTCGTCGCCGACGCTGAAATCGTAGACGGCCAGGCCCTCGCCGCAAGCCTCCTCGATGTTTTCGAAGAACAGGAAGGACCCCGGGCTGATATCGCTCAGCTCGTCCTCGGTGATCGAGCTGAACTCGCAGATCAGCCGATCGCCGGTGCGGCTCGATCCGGTGACGGCGCGCAGCCGGCCGGCGACCTCGAGGCCGTGCATGACGAAGGCCGGCCGCGCATCCTGCGCGGCATCGCCGAACAGCGTGCGAAACGCCTGCTGCACGGCCTCGGGGCCGAACACGTCGTGAATGCCCATCTTGGCGAAACGCTGCCGCTTCATGGCGAAGAAGGCGTCGAGCATGGCGTCGGTCTCGGCGCGCGAGGCCGCCCGGCGGCGCCGGTATCCGCCGGCCGCCTCCAGCTTGCGCGCCTGGGCGCGGTATTGCTTGCGTTTGCGCTTGCCGCTGGCGCGCTCGAGTACGGCGTCGAACCCGCCATCGAGATCGACCGCCAGCGCCACATTGGGACTTGGCCTGTTCGGCCACGCGGCGAGCGGATTGCGCAGGCCGCCTGCTTCATGCACCTGCCGCTCCAGTGCGAGAAGGTCGATGTCGGGGCGCTGCTGGCGAAGGCCCTCGACAAGGGCTGCCAGCGCGCGCGGGGCCAGCGTGTGGTCGAAAGTCAGCGCCGTCGCCGGGAAATTGCCATTGGCATGCCGGTCGCCGATGAAGCGGGCAATGCGCAATGGCCCGTGCGCGGCGATTTCCAGCGCCAGGCTCAGCACATGTTGCCCGCCATCCGACAGGCGAGCGACGACGCATTCGGCCGGCGAATGCCGCACCCAGGCTTCGATCCAGCCGGGGCTTTGCGCCGGCATGAAGCGCGCCGCGCGGCAATCCTGGCGGTACTGCGCCAGTGCCGCCGCGTCGGCGGCGCTGACGGTCAGCGCCAGCGTGCCGGCCGCGAAGGCGGCCGGTTGATCGTTCTCGTCGGGGGAACTGGCGGAAATCATCGCAAATGACGCAGCTTCGTTGTTGCCCCCAAGGGCCATACTCTCGTGGTGCGATCCTGACAGATGGTGCCCATCCGTCAGGAAAAATCGCCCCACCAGACCAATAGCTTGTGGGCTGACTTCTCGAAACAGATGGGCACCATCTGTTTCGGTCAGACTAGCGACAAAAGATGAAAGAATGACCCACGCAGGTACCGATCACCAGAGCCGCTCAGTCCTGCGGGACAAGGGCCGGATTGAACACGACCTCCCACAAATGCTGGTCGGGATCCTGGAAATAGCCTGAATATCCGCCCCAGAAGGTTTTCTGGGCCGCTTTGACGATATGAGCGCCGGCATTTTCCGCCTGGCGCATCACCGCGTCGACCGCGTCCTCGCTGCCGACATTGTGGCCGATGGAAAACTCCGTCGGGCTGCTCGCCGTCTGCGCGATCCCCGCGTCGTGAGCCAGGTTGCTGCGGGCGAACAGGGCGAGTTTCACGCCGTTCTGAAGATCGAAGAACGCCACGGCGCCATGGTCGAATTCTTGGCCGACAATGCCCTCCGTCGGCAGTCCCAGGCCATCGCGGTAGAACTTGAGCGACGTTTCCAGGTCGTCGACGCCGAGGGTGAGAACGGTGATTCTGGGTTTCATGCGACATTTCTCCTTCAACTGCGGGCGTCGCTGCGGGGGGCAGGCGACGGAAAAGCTTTGCCTGCAATAGAGCCCGCTGCATTGAACAAAACGGCCAATATCGTCATTCTGTCGGGCGCGGCAATCAGCATCGGTGCGAGAAGGACGTCGTTCAATGAAGGCGGTGCCGGTCCAGGCGGCGGGTCAGTTTTTCGAAAGGCCGGTGGCGTTCGCCTTGCGGCACAGCTTCTCCAGCCTCTGGGTTCACCGCCTGCCGCAGGAGCAGGCGCCGCCGATTGTCATCGCGCCGGACGGGACCATCGACCTGCAATGGATCGACGGCGCCTTTCGCATAGCGGGCCCCGACCGCGAGCCGCAGACGGAGATGCTGCCGGCTGGAACCATGGTGATCGGCTTCCGTTTTCATCCGGCCGCCGCCGCCAACTGGCTTGGCGTACCGGCCTGCGAGATCGCGGGACAGCGCCTGATGCTGGACGAACTGTGGGGCGCCGGGGCGAAGCGGCTGGCCGGCGACCTTGCCGGCCGGCAGGGGACGGCAAGCCTCGCCGATGCGCTGGAAGGCCTCCTCGCACGCCGCGATCCGCCACCGGTGCCCATGGACCATGCGATGCGGCGCGCCTTCGCCATCATCGATCAAGGACTTCCGCCTGGCGTGCCGCTCGTGCCCTTCCTTGGGCGGGCGCTTGCCATGAGCGAGAGAACGCTGCGCCGCCGCTTTGAAGAAAATTTCGGCTACGGGCCGAAAACGCTCGACCGAATCTTGCGCTATCAGCGGTTCCGCCGTCTTGCAAAGGCGGCCGGCAGCGGATCGACGGCGATGCTGGCCATCGAGGCCGGCTATGCCGATCAGGCGCATCTGGTCCGAGAAAGCCGCAGGCTGACCGGAAGCACGTTGTCTGAGATTGACCGGGCGATGCGCTGCCAAGCGGGGCCGGGTTCTTGAACAGATCAGCGTTTCCCGGAAACGCTGATCTGTTCAAACTTATTGTTTCCCGCCTTTATGCGGATGTCAGGTGATTCCACCTGACTGCAAAATGCTTTAGGCGTGGCTGTCGGGCCGGCCGATCATCCAGCGAATGACGGCCATCGCCGGCAGAACCCACAGAAGGCCGGTGAAAAAGAAATAGGCCAGATGCACAAGCGGGCCGGATTCGGCGAGCTGCGCCACGGCGATCGCCGTCGACAGGATCGCGTAGACGATGACCAGCGCCAGCAGGGCGAGCATGCCGATGAATTTTCTAAGGCGTACGGGCATAGGATGGACCTTTCCCCCGTTTCATAGAAGCCCCAGCGCGATGACGCAATGTCGGCGGCCGTCCTGCTTGCCGCCCAGCGGCGCGACGGCTTGTCGCGCGCGCGGCACTTCGGCTTGCAACAGGCCTGCCTTTGGTTCAGGAAACATGCGATCCCTCAACAATGATGGCTGCCACCTTGGATATTTCCGCTTCCAGCGCCGCGTTCGGGCAAACCACGCAGGAAACCCTGCTGCGCAACCGCAGGTTCGTGCGTTTCTGGTTGTATGGCGTGCTTTTGGTCCTGTTCGCCCTGGTGCTGGTCGGCGGGGCGACGCGGCTCACCGAATCGGGCCTGTCGATCACCGAATGGAAACCGATCCACGGCGTCATTCCGCCGCTCGGCGAAGCCGAATGGCAGGAAGAGTTCGCCAAGTACCGGCAGATCCCCGAATATCAGCAAATCAACAAGGGCATGAGCCTGGCCGAGTTCAAGACCATCTTCTGGTGGGAATGGGCGCACCGGCTCCTGGCGCGCAGCGTCGGCTTCGTCTTCGCCCTGCCGCTCGCCTTCTTCTGGCTTTCGGGACGGCTTGAAAACCATTTGAAGCCCAAGCTTCTGGGCATTCTGGCGCTGGGTGGCCTGCAGGGCGCCGTCGGCTGGTGGATGGTCGCCTCGGGCCTGGTCGAGCGGGTCGATGTCAGCCAGTACCGGCTGGCCACGCATCTCACCATCGCCTGCCTGATCTTTGCCGCCACGGCGCTGGTGGCGCGCGGCCTGGCGCCGCACAGCACGGGGCGGGCGGGCGAGGGCACGCGCCGCTTCGCCGGCTGGCTGGTGATCGCGGTGTTGTTCCAGATCTATCTGGGCGGCCTCGTTGCCGGCCTGCGCGCCGGCATGACCTTCAACACCTGGCCATTGATGGATGGCGCGTTGGTGCCCGGCGGCCTGTTCACCCAGCACCCGGCACTGATCAATTTCTTCGAGAACCCGAAGACGGTGCAGTTCATGCATCGTCTCGGCGCCTACCTGGTTCTGGCGCTGACCATCTGGCACGCCGCCCGCGTGCTGCGCGCCGAACCGGGATCGCCGCATGCGCGCCGCGCCATTCTGTTCGTCATTCTTGTCGTGCTGCAGGCGGCGGTGGGCATCGCCACGCTGTTGATGGTCGTGCCGATCGGCTGGGCCCTCCTGCACCAGGGCATGGCGCTGGTCGCTCTCGCCTTCGCCTGCGCCCATTGGCGGGCGACGAAAGGCGGTTACCCGCTGCCCGTACCACGCGCGGCGCAAGACGAAATCTACTGAAGCGCCGCCCGCACGGCGCGCGCCACGCTCAGGCTGCGCTCGGCTTCCTCCGCATTGCCGTCTTCGTGGTGCCACGAGGCCGACAGGCAGGCATGGGCGAAACCGTAACGCAGAAAATCGCCCTCGTCGCGGCCGAGGTGACGTGAGAGCAGTGCACCCAGCCGCGCGGCACGGTCCGGATCGTTGCGCAGATCGACGCGGTCGAGCGGATTGTAGAACAGATTGGCCGCGTCGTAGCAGGCATCGCCGAAAACGCCCGCCGGGTCGATCAGCAGCCAGCCGCGCGGGCCGAACATCATGTTCTCGTGGTGGAAGTCGCCATGCAGCGGGCGAATGTCGCGCTGGTTCGACAGGAGATCGTCGGCAATGGCCGCAGCTTCCGTGAACAGCGTTTCCCTGCCTTGATGCCGATCGTCACCAGCCTTGGCGAACAGGCTGCGGAAATGATCGCGCAGTGGCGTCAGCCCGGTTGGCATCGTCAGGTTTTCGCCCTTGGCCAGCCGTGCCAGCATCTCGGATGCCAGGGCATTGGCATCCTCGTCGCCGACCTCGTTGAGAACATCGAGCAGCGTGCGGTGGCCCGCATGCTCGATCAGATGAGCCTGGTCCTGCCGGCCGAGCAGGCGCACGGCGTCGCGTCCGTCACGCCATTGCAGGAAGCGCGCTCCCGTTTCCTCATTCTCCAGCCCGGCCGGCTTGTGGTCCTTGACCACCGCCCTGCTGCCGTCGCCGCGCGTCACGTCCCAGACATGGCTGGCGGGCGTGTCGGCCATCAATCGTGCGGTGGCGATGTCCCATGCTGCCGGAAAGACCGGTGACACGACGTGCCGCTCTGCGCTGTCAGCCATGGCCCTCGATCATCAGGTCCATGTTCTGCACGGCCGCCCCCGAGGCGCCCTTGCCGAGATTGTCGTAGACGGCGATCAAGAGGGCTTGCGCCCGCGCATCGTTGGCGAAGACATGCAGCGTCATGTTGTTGCTGTCATTGTGCCGTTCCGGATCGAGCGCGCCGCTGCGCTCGGCATGGCCGAGCGGGGCGACATCGACGACGCCGCCCTTGATCGCGCCATAATGGTCGGCCAGCGCCGCATGCAGCTCGGCGCCCGTCGGCACGCGCGGCAGATTGCCAAGCTGCAAGGGCAGGGCGGTCAGCATGCCCTGGGCGAAATTGCCGACGGCCGGCTGCATCAGCGGCGTGCCGGTGAGGCCCGAATAGGCTTGCAGTTCCGGCACGTGCTTGTGCTTGAGGGTCAGCGCGTAGGGCATGAATTCGGCCGCGTCCTCGCCTTCGGCCTCGTAGTCCTCGATCATCGTCCGTCCGCCGCCGGAATAGCCCGAAATGCCGTTCACCGTGACGGGCAGTTCGGCCGGCAGGAGGCCGGCGGCGATCAGCGGGCGCAGGAAGGCGATCGGCCCCTGCGGCCAGCAGCCGGGATTGGCGACGCGCCCCGCATTGCGGATGGCCTCGGCCTGCGCCTTGTCCATCTCGGCGAAGCCGTAGGTCCAGCCCTCGGCGACCCGGTGTGCCGTCGAGGCGTCGATGACGCGGGTCGTGTTGTTGTCGATCAGCGCAACGCTTTCGCGCGCCGCATCGTCGGGCAGGCACAGGATGGCGATGTCGGCGGCGTTGAGGAACGCGGCGCGGGCGGCCGGATCCTTGCGCTTCTCCGTGGGGATCGAGATGACTTCGATGTCGCGCCGCTTTGCCAGCCGCGTCCTGATTTGCAGGCCGGTGGTGCCGTGCTCGCCATCGATGAAGATTTTCGCCGTCATGGTGCTGTCCTGGAAAAAGAATCGCATTTCAATTGGTTACGCGCATCGTCGGAATCAATCCGTGAGCGCCCCGCGAGCGTGTCGAATCATTGCACGAGACCTATCGTCGCTCTTTGCCGGCGAGAAGCCCCAGATAGTGCATGGCGACCGACGCGCCGGCAATCGCCGTGATGTCGGCGTGGTCATAGGCGGGCGCCACCTCCACCACGTCGGCGCCGACGAGATTCAGCGCGCCGAGCTGGCGCAGCACCGACAGGATCTTCGCGCTCGACGGACCGCCGGCCACCGGCGTGCCGGTGCCGGGCGCAAACGCCGGGTCGAGGCAATCGATGTCGAAGGTGATGTAGGCCGGACGGTCGCCGGCGCGCGCGATGATGGCCTGGGCGATCTCCGCCGCGCGCATGTCCTCCACCGCGTGGCCGTGGACGATCTCGATGCCGCAATCCTCCGGCGCGTGGGTGCGGATGCCGATCTGGATCGAGTGGGCGGGATCGATCACGCCGTCACGCACGGCGCGGCCGACGAACGAACCGTGGTCGATGCGCCTGCCGTCGTCGAACCAGGTGTCCTGATGCGCGTCGAACTGGACGAGGGCCAGCGGGCCGTGCAGCGCGGCATGCGCCTTGAGCAGCGGCCAGGTGACGAAGTGATCGCCGCCGAGCGACAGGAGGAAGGCGCCGGATCTGAGGATTTTCGCCGCCTCGCGCTCGATCGTTGCCGGGGTCTTCTGGTGGTTGCCATAGTCGAGCAGGCAATCGCCATGGTCGATCACCGCCAGCGCTTCGAACAGGTCGCGGTCGAACGGGTATTGCGGGTCGTTGTCGAAGATCGCCGAGGCACGCCTTATCGCCTGCGGGCCGAAGCGGGCGCCCGGCCGGTTCGACACGGCGGCATCGAAGGGGATGCCCCAGACGACGGCGTCGGCGCCCTTCAGGTTCTTCGTGTATTTCCGCCGCATGAAGGAGAGCGCCCCCGCATAGGTCGGGTCGCTCGCAGCCCCTGTCAGGCTGCGGGCGGTGAAGGCGTTGTCGATGGCGTTCGACGGCATGGCGCTCTTCCTGACGATGCGTTTGCGGGATGCTTATGGGTAGGGTGAATGGCGGCGTCCGCGCAACAAAAAAGCGGACCCGAGGGCCCGCTTCTTCGTTCGATCTGCTGCGAAGCTTAGCGCTTCGAGAACTGGAACGAGCGGCGGGCCTTGGCCTTGCCGTACTTCTTGCGTTCGACGACGCGGCTGTCGCGGGTCAGGAAGCCACCCTTCTTGAGCACGGCGCGCAGGGTCGGCTCGTAGTAGGTCAGTGCCTTCGAGATGCCATGGCGCACGGCGCCCGCCTGGCCCGAAAGGCCGCCGCCGACGACCGTCGCGACGATGTCGTACTGGCCGTTGCGGCTGGCCGCGATGATCGGCTGCTGCAGGATCATCTGCAGGACCGGACGGGCGAAATAGGCGTTGAACTCCTTGTCGTTGACCACGATCTTGCCGGAGCCCGGCTTGACCCAGACGCGGGCAATGGCGTTCTTGCGCTTGCCGGTCGCATAGGCGCGGCCCTGGGCGTCGAGCTTCTGCACATGGACGGGCGCCTGCGGCTCGCTCGTCTGCGCGGCGGTCGCCGCACCCAGCTCTTCGAGGGAATTGATTTCGGCCATGTTACTGGGCCCTCACATTCTTCTTGTTCATGGAAGCGATGTCGAGCGCCTCCGGGGTTTGCGCCGTATGCGGATGCTCGGCACCGGCATAGACGCGCAGATTCTTCATCTGGCGACGGCCAAGCGGTCCGCGCGGGATCATGCGCTCGACAGCCTTCTCGAGCAGACGCTCGGGGAACCGGCCCTCGATCAGCTGGCGCGCGGTGCGCTCCTTGATGCCGCCGGGATGGCCCGTGTGCCAGTAATATTTCTTGTCCGTGTACTTCTTGCCGGTCAGCACGACCTTCTCGGCATTGATGATGATGACGTTGTCGCCATCGTCCACATGCGGGGTGAAGGTGGGCTTGTGCTTGCCGCGCAAGCGGTTGGCGACGATGGTGGCGAGACGGCCGACGACGAGACCTTCGGCGTCGATCAAAATCCACTTCTTCGTCACCTCCGCAGGCTTCTGCGAAAATGTCTTCATGGTCTTTTCCACTTACTGGACCCGGCCAAAGGGCAGGGCGTTTCTTGTTGCTTGGTTTTGCGCCGTATGGGCGCAAACAGGCTCCGTGCCCGATTTTCAGCACGGCGAGCGTTTCCTACAGTGAGGGTGACCGGCAGTCAAGCCAGCAAATCAGCAGTCTCCGAAAAATAGATAAATTAAAACAATGGCTTATGATGGCGGTATTTAAATACCGTAAAGATTCATGACCCCCATAGGGTGTTTCAGGGTTTTCCGCTCCCTGAGACAGGCGGGATCGAATAGGTGCCGGTGGCATGCGCGACGATGCCGCTCGCCTCGCCGGCCGTCAGTTCCGCCTCGAAAATCATCAGCCGCTTGCCGAGTTTCAGGATGCGGCAATGCGCGTCGACGGTGCCGGCTGGCGCCTTGCGCATGAAATTGATGTTGAGGTTGGTGGTGACGGCCAGCGCCTCGGGGCCGATATGCGACAGGGCGCAGACATAGCCGCCGATGTCGGCCAGGGCGAACAGGGAAGGGCCCGAAACCGTGTCGCCCGGCCGCAAATGCCTGAAACCTGCTTCCAGCCGTACCAGGCAGCCGCCGGGCCATACCTCCAGCGCGCGGTAGTCGGGCGGTTCGCCGCCGCAAGCCTGCGGGAAAACGTCGCGCAGGAAGGTGTTCACCTCCTCGGCCCGCATCACCGGCTGATAGTTCTCTCCCACCCGTCTGGCGTCCATGCCCGGCAATCCTCCCATATACCCGCTGATCGCGCCTGCGGCGCGATGCACCGACGATCGAAACAATTGCCGGATTGCCGCGCGAAGACAAGCCGCACTATGCTGGCGCCAACATCTTGCATCAACCGGGACAGGAGAAGGTCATGGCCGAAGCGGTCGCAGCAATCGAAGAAGCGGTGCGGGCTCCGGTGACGGCGGCGAGTGCGGCAGGAATCCTCACGCTGACACTCTCCAACCCGCCCGCCAACGCGCTTTCCATCGCCGCGATGGAGGCGCTGAAGGGCGCGCTCGACCGGGCGCGCGACGATGCCAGCGTACGCGTCATCGTCCTGCGTTCGTCGGAAAAGGTCTTTTCGGCCGGCCATGACCTGAAGGAAATGACCGCCCACCGCGGCGATTCCGATCGGGGCCGGGCGTTCTTCGACAGGACGATGCAATTGTGCGCCGAGCTGATGCAGACGGTGGTGCGTCATCCCAGGCCGGTGATCGCCGAGGTCGATGGCGTGGCGACGGCGGCCGGCTGCCAGCTTGTCGCCTCCTGCGACCTGGCGGTGGCGAGCGAGGCTGCCCGTTTCGCCACGCCCGGCGTCAACATCGGCCTGTTCTGTTCGACGCCCATGGTGGCGCTGTCGCGCAACGTCGCGCGCAAACACGCCATGGAGATGCTTTTGACCGGCGAGATGATCGACGCGGAGACGGCGCGCGGCATCGGCCTCGTCAACCGTGTCGTGGCGCGCGACGCGTTGAATCAGACTGTCATGGATCTGGCGCAAACCATTGCTTCCAAATCGCCTTTGACGTTGAAGATCGGCAAGGAAGCCTTCTACGCCCAGGCCGAAATGGGCCTGTCGCAGGCCTATGACTATGCCGCGCGGGTGATGGTCGAGAACATGCTCGCGCGCGATGCGAAGGAAGGCATCGGCGCGTTCATCGAGAAACGCGCGCCCGAGTGGAAGGGCGAGTGAAGCCGCGAGACGCTTGGCGTTCGTCGAGGAACGAACCGATCAACCGCTGTTTCAGCCCGAATGTCTTCAAGAGATGCTGACGCTGCGGCGCGCTTCGCGAAGAACGTCGCGCGGCGCACTCAATCGAATATCCACGGGCGGCGGCGCGACCGGTCTCGCATGTCCGGCTTGCAGTGCAGCACCGGGCACGAGGCCTGGTCTGCGGTGGGAATATAGCTGCGTACGGCCCGGTGGCCGGCCGGGCACAGAAATTCGTTCGCCACATAGCGGTCATACAGCGTGAGGCTGGGATTGCGTTGCGAGCGGTAACGCATGATGGCCGCGCCCTCGTTGGCGATCCTGGCTTGCACGGAGGCACAGCTCATGGCAGTTGAATTATAGCGTGAGATGGCCTCCGCCTGACCGGCGAAGGCGAGCATTCCCAAGGCAAGGATGGCATATCTCAACATGATCGACCACTTGGCTTTCTGCTTGAAACGGTTGGAAAGCGTATCACAAACGCGCGCCCGCCGATACGATCGGGCCTCACGGGCGCGGCTTCTCGGGACGGACGATGAACCACGATTCCTATGACGATGCGTATATTTCGGCAATCTTGAACGCGGTGAAGACGATCGCCATCGTCGGCGCTTCGGCCAACGATGTCCGTCCCAGCTTCTTCGTCATGAAATACCTGCTCGACAAGGGCTATGCGGTGCACCCGGTCAATCCCGGCCAGGCCGGCAAGGCGATCCTCGGCCAGCCGGTCGTGGCGCGGCTGGCCGATCTGTCCGAGCCGGTCGACATGGTCGATGTGTTCCGGCCGTCCTCGGCCATTGCCGGCGTCACCGACGAGGTGCTGGCGATGGCGACCCTGCCGAAAGTGGTGTGGATGCAGCTCACCGTGCGCGACGACGCCTCGGCCAGGCGGCTTGAGGAACACGGCATACAGGTGGTGATGAACCGGTGCCCGAAGATCGAATATGCGCGCCTGTCGGGCGAAATCGGCTGGAACGGCATCAACAGCCGCGTCATTTCGTCCAGGAAACCGCTGATGCGCAAGGGTTTTCAAAGTTTCGGCATTCGCCAGCGCTGATTTTTCCGCGCCGGCCGTGGCGGTCGGGTGAAATCTCCTTTGCCTCGGTCAGCCAGCCTCTGTATTGATGCCGGCTTACCGAATGAGGCATGCCGAAACGCATGCAGGTCCAGATGACATGGAGGAAATGACATGAGCGAGCGCACGCCTGGTTTCAACACGCTGGCCGTCCACGCCGGAGCCCAGCCGGATCCGGCCACCGGCGCCCGCGCCACGCCGATCTACCAGACGACCTCCTATGTGTTCGACGACGCCGATCACGCGGCCTCCCTGTTCGGCCTGAAAGCCTTCGGCAATATCTACACGCGCATCATGAACCCGACCCAGGCGGTGCTCGAGGAGCGCGTCGCGGCGCTTGAGGGCGGCACCGCCGCCGTCGCCACCGCGTCGGGCCATGCCGCCCAGCTCCTGACCTTCCATTCGCTGATGCAGCCGGGCAAGAATTTCATTGCCGCCAGAAAGCTTTACGGCGGCTCGATCAACCAGTTCGGCCACGCCTTCAAGAACTTCGACTGGCATGTGCGCTGGGCCGATCCGGAGGATCTGTCGACCTTCGAGAACCAGATCGACGACGACACCCAGGCCATTTTCGTCGAAAGCCTCGCCAATCCGGGCGGCACCTTCGTCGATCTGGAGAAGATCGGCGACATCGCCCGCAAGCATGGCCTGCCGTTCGTCGTCGACAACACCATGGCTTCGCCCTATCTGCTCCGGCCGATCGAGCATGGCGCCGACCTGGTGCTGCATTCGCTGACCAAGTTCATGGGCGGCCATGGCAATTCGGTCGGCGGCGTGCTGGTCGACGGCGGCACGTTCGACTGGTCGAAGTCGGGCAAGTACCCGATGCTGTCGGAGCCGCGCCCCGAATATGGCGGCATGGTGCTGCACGAGACTTTTGGCAATTTCGCCTTCGCCATCGCCGCGCGCGTCCTCGGCCTGCGCGATTTCGGCCCGGCGATCTCGCCCTTCAACGCATTCATGATCCTGACCGGCATCGAAACGCTGCCGCTGCGCATGCAGCGCCATTGCGACAATGCGCTGAAAGTGGCCGACTGGCTGCGTGGGCACGATGCGGTGTCGTGGGTTTCCTATCCGGGCCTGCCGGACGACCCCAACCACGCGCTGATGCAGAAGTACTCGCCGAAGGGTGCCGGCGCCGTCTTCACCTTCGGCCTGAAGGGCGGCTTCGAGGCGGGCGTCAAGGTGGTGGAAGGCGTCGAGCTGTTCTCGCACCTGGCCAATATCGGCGACACCAAGTCGCTGATCATCCACCCGGCCTCGACCACCCACCGCCAGCTTTCCGATGAGCAGAAGGCGGCGGCCGGCGCCGGCGTCGACGTCGTTCGCCTGTCGGTCGGCATCGAGGATGTGGAAGACATCATCGCCGATCTCCAGCAGGCTTTGTCGCGGCTTTGATCGACACGGCGGCGCGGGCGAACCGCGCGCGCCGCCGTCATTCCTGCGGCAGGGGCAGGGCGCTGTCCGTCTTGACCGCCCGCATCGAGAAGTTCGAGCGGATGTCCTCGACCATCGGCAATTCCAGAAGAACGTTGCTCAGCAGCGCCTCATAGGCTGCCAGGTCCGGCACGACGACTTCGGCGATGAAGTCCGGCGCGCCCGAAACCATGTGGCAGGAGACCACCTGCGGTATGGCCATCAAGGCCGCCTGCAGCGCATCGGCGCGCGCCCTCGTGTGCCGGTCGACCTTGATCTCGGTGAAGATCGTCAATCCAAGCGACACCGCGTTGCGGTCGATCACGGCGCGATAGCCGCGGATGACGCCTTCCTGTTCCAGCCGCTTGACGCGGCGCAGGCAGGGCGAGGGCGACAGGCCGACACGGTCGGCAAGCTCCACATTGGTCAGCCGTCCGTCATCCTGCAGCGCCTGCAGGATCTTGCGGTCGATCGCATCGAGCGAAATTGGCATATTGCGCCTTCTGTATCATTATTATTGGCATAACATGCCAATAATGAAGCATTATGAGATGCAATAAGCAAGGACATGCGCCGGCCTTCCAGGGCAATCTGTCTTCTCGTCCTCCCGTTCGGGAAATCCCCTGGAAACACCATGTCGCAGCATCTGTGGTTGACCTTCATCATCGCTTCGCTGCCGGTTCATTTCGCACCGGGGCCGAACAACGTCCTGGCTCTGTCGCGCGCCATGACCCACGGCTATTGGCCGGCGCATCTGGGCTCGCTTGGCCGCTATCCCGCCTATCTGCTGATCTTCCTGGCGGCCGGCTTTGGTCTGGGGGCGCTGCTTGCCACCTCGCCGGCGGCCTTTGCCGCGCTGAAATGGATCGGCGCCCTCTATCTCGGCTGGATCGGCTATCGCCTGCTGCGCTCTGCGAAGGCCCTGGCGGTCGATGGTGCCGGGGCGCCAAGGGAAGCATTTCAACTCGGCCGTTTCATGCGTGGGGAATTCCTCGTCGCCATCATGAATCCGAAGGCCGTCATCTTCGCCACCGCCTTCTATGCGCAGTTCATTACGCCCGGCCAGGACGGGTTCGCCCGCCTGTTCGCGCAGATGGTCGCGGTTTCGCTGACGCTGGAATGGATTGCTGCCGGCTGTTTCTGCCTGTTCGGCGCCAAGGTGGCGGGCCTGGCCGGCGGGTCGGGGCTGCTCGCCTGGGTCGCCCGCGGCCTGGGCGCGGTGATGATCGGCTTCGGGTTGCTCCTGGCAGCCTCCTGAGTTCAGAGCCGCCGCTGGAGCGCCGTGCGTCCATTCGGACGCTACACAAGGACGCTCTATCTTCTTGTCTTTCCGCATTTATGCGGACGTCAGGTGGAACCACCTGACTGCAAAATGCCATAGGCGCAATCGAGCCGCTGCAGCCCATGGAAATGGTAGGTATCGCCATAGCGCGGCGCCTGGAGGGCGACAAGCTTCGGCAGGCGCTCGAACAGCACTTTGAGGCCGACCTGCAATTCCAGCCGCGCCAGCGGCGCGCCGATGCAGAAATGGATGCCGGCGCCGAAGGAGACATTCTTCTGGTCGCCGCGTCCGGGCGTGAAAAGGCGCGGGTCGGCGAAGGCGGTCGGGTCGTTGTTGGCGGCGCCGAGCAGCAAGCCGACCTGTTCACCGGGGTCGATTGTCACGCCGGGCGCGATGTCGACCGCCTCATAGGCGTAGCGCGTGAACATGTGCAGCGGCGGATCGTAGCGCAGGCACTCCTCGACAGTCGCCGCCGCATCGTGCGCCGAGCCGAAGAAGCGGCGTGGATCGCCGCCCTGATCGAGCACGGTGGCCACGGCATTGCCGAGCTGATGCACCGTCGCTTCGTGTCCGGCATTGAGAAGCAGGATGACGGAGGAAACGAGTTCATCCTCGGACAGCCGTTCGCCCTCTTCCCGCGCCACGATCAGCAGGCTGAGCAGGTCGTCGCCGGGCGTGGCTCGCCGCTTGCGCGCGTAAGCGCGAATGAAATCGGCAAAGTCGCGGGCCGCCTCGTTTGCCCGCTCCTGCGTTTCCCGGTCGCTGCCATGCATGTACATCGCCACCATTCGGTGCGACCAGTCGACGAGCTGCGGGCCCATCTCGACGGGCACGCCGAGCATTTCGGTGATGATGACGAGCGGGATGGGCGTCGCATAGGCGGTGATCAGCTCGGCCTGGCCATCCGCCTCGAACCCGTCGATCAGCGCGTGGCAGAGCGTCTCGACACGCGGCCGCAGCCGCTCGACCTGACGCGAGACGAAGGCGCGGTTGACCAGGGTCCTGAGGCGTGTGTGGACAGGCGGTTCCAGCTCGAGCATGGAATTGGCGTCCACCGCATCGAAATCGCGGACGTGGCTGCGGTCGCGCGCGTCGGCCGCCGCCGGCTTCTGCCGTCCGAGACGCCGGTCGCGCAAAGCGCGGTTGACCGCGTCATAGCCCGAAAGGCACCAGAAGCCGTAGTCCTCCCAGAAGAAAGCCGGCGATTGCGCCTGCAGCAACGCATAGGTCTCGTATGGGTTCTGGACGAACGCCGCCTCATGCGGGTCGAGCCGCAGGCGGCGCGCTGCCGGGGCGAAGCTCAGATACGGTGGAAGGGGGAGCCGGGCTGTCATGCGGCAAGACTAGGCGGCGCAGCGCGGGCAGGCCAGAGCATCTTCGCCGCGCGGCCTCAAACTGGCGCAAATGCCGCGGCATCGGGGCGTTCAGCGCTTCCCGCTCTTGCGCGAGGGGAAGGGGGCATCCTATCTATCGAGCTGAACGAAACGATTCTGCCGCTTTTGCGCGCCGTGCAGCTTGTGGCGCGGTTTCAAACCGAAAGGTGTTTTCATGCCGCATCCCGTCGATACCGCCATGAATCTGGTGCCCATGGTCGTCGAGCAGACGAACCGGGGCGAGCGGGCTTACGACATTTTCTCACGCCTCCTGAAGGAGCGCATCATCTTCATCACCGGCCCCATCGAGGACGGCATGGCGTCGCTGGTCTGCGCGCAGCTTCTGTTTCTCGAAGCGGAGAACCCGAAGAAGGAAATCTCGCTCTACATCAACTCTCCGGGCGGGGTGGTGACGTCGGGCATGGCCATCTACGACACGATGCAGTTCATCCGGCCGGCCGTCTCCACGCTGTGCATCGGCCAGGCGGCCTCGATGGGGTCGTTGCTTCTGTGCGCCGGCCACAAGGACATGCGCTTCGCCACGCCGAACGCGCGCATCATGGTGCACCAGCCTTCGGGCGGCTTCCAGGGCCAGGCCTCCGACATCGAGCGCCACGCCCAGGACATCATCAAGCTCAAGCGCCGCCTGAACGAGGTCTATGTCGAGCACACCGGGCAGGACTACGAGACCATCGAGAAGACGCTCGATCGCGATCATTTCATGACGTCGGACGAGGCGCTGGAATTCGGCCTGATCGACAAGGTGATGAGCTCGCGCGAGGTGTCGGAAAAGGTGACCGGCTCCTGATTCGCCAAAACTCGACACACGCCCGCATCAACCCTGGACCGGCCGGGGATGGCGCCGCCAGGCGTCCATTCGTGGTCGATTGCGTCAATTCGGTCACAATTTTATGTTTGCAGCCGGGGTGCGAACGCCTACGTTAAGCCTATATTGAGTTTCCACCGCCAAGTTTTGTATGGGGGCTCGGTATTGTTGCCGCGATTTCGGATCTGTGGTTCGCTCCGAAATGGAAGATGGATCGCCACGGGAGGCCTGCAAACGGCGCCCGCTACGGTTCAACCGCCCAGCTGAAGCGGGTCGGCATGCCGGTGGTAGTGAAAGGACGTAAGACATGAGCAAGGTCAGCAGCGGCGGCGGAGATTCCAAGAATACGCTGTACTGTTCCTTCTGTGGCAAGAGCCAGCACGAGGTCCGCAAACTGATTGCCGGACCGACCGTCTTCATTTGCGACGAGTGCGTCGAGCTGTGCATGGACATCATCCGCGAGGAGAACAAATCCTCGATGGTGAAGTCGCGCGAAGGCGTGCCCACCCCGCAGGAGATCCTGGCGGTGTTGGACGACTATGTGATCGGCCAGCCCTATGCCAAGCGCGTGCTGTCGGTGGCCGTGCACAATCATTACAAGCGGCTCGCCCACGCCTCCAAGAGCGCCGATGTCGAATTGGCCAAGTCGAACATCCTGCTGATCGGCCCGACCGGTTGTGGCAAGACGCTTTTGGCGCAGACGCTGGCGCGCATCATCGACGTGCCGTTCACCATGGCCGATGCGACGACGCTGACCGAAGCCGGCTATGTCGGCGAGGATGTCGAGAACATCATTCTGAAACTGCTGCAGTCGGCCGACTACAATGTCGAGCGCGCCCAGCGCGGCATCGTCTATATCGACGAGATCGACAAGATTTCGCGCAAGTCGGACAATCCCTCGATCACCCGCGACGTTTCGGGCGAGGGCGTCCAGCAGGCGCTCTTGAAGATCATGGAAGGCACGGTCGCCTCCGTGCCGCCGCAGGGCGGCCGCAAGCATCCGCAGCAGGAATTCCTGCAGGTGGATACGGCGAACATCCTGTTCATCTGCGGCGGCGCGTTCGCCGGCCTCGACCGGATCATTTCCGACCGTGGCCGCAAGACCTCGATCGGCTTTGCCGCCAATGTCGCCTCGCCCGAGGACCGGCAGACCGGTGAATTGTTCCGCCATGTCGAGCCCGAGGATCTGTTGAAGTTCGGCCTCATTCCCGAATTCGTCGGTCGTCTGCCCATTCTGGCGACGCTGGAGGATCTGGACGAGCCGGCTCTGGTGCAGATTCTCACGGAACCGAAGAACGCGCTAGTCAAACAGTATCAGCGCCTGTTCGACATGGAGAATGTCGAACTGACCTTCCACGAGAACGCGCTTGCGGCGATCGCCCGCAAGGCGATCGAACGCAAGACCGGCGCGCGCGGCCTGCGGTCGATCATGGAATCGATCCTGCTCGACACCATGTTCGAGCTGCCGGCCCTGGAAGGTGTCCAGGAGGTCGTCATCTCCGACGAGGTGGTCGCCGGCAATGCGCGCCCGCTCTACATCTACGCCGAGCGCGAGAAGGAAAAAGGCAACGCCAGCGCGTAAGCCTGTCGCGCCGACCCGTTGTTGCGGGCCGGCGCGCACCGCGTTCGGACGGTTTGTCCTGTGTCAGGACCATGCGTATTGCGTAAGCCCTTGATCTTCTCGGTCCGTACCTCCAACTAAGGAGTTAACGATGGCGGGGTGGTTTTCCGAACACGCGTTGCGCAAAGATGCGGATGCTTCTGGCGGATAACACTCTGGCCGGTTAGACTCTGGTCCACGGTCGGCTCTTGGGCGGCCGTGGTTTGAAAGGCTGAAAAATGACGCAATCCCCCAAAACTGCCGGTGAAACCCTGTATCCGGTGTTGCCGCTGCGCGACATCGTGGTGTTCCCGCATATGATCGTTCCGCTCTTCGTCGGCCGCGACAAGTCGATCAAGGCATTGGAAGAGGTGATGGGGGCCGAACGGCAGATCCTGCTTGCCACCCAGATGAACGCTGCCGACGACGATCCGGAGCCGAGCGGCATCTACGATCTCGGCACGTTGGCCAATGTCCTGCAACTGCTCAAGCTGCCCGACGGCACCGTCAAGGTGCTGGTCGAGGGCACGGGCCGCGCGCGCGTCAAGCGCTATACGGAGCGCGAGGAGTATCACGAGGCCTATGCCGAGCTTCTTCCCGAACCGAAGGAAGACGAGATCGAGATCGAGGCGCTGTCGCGCTCCGTCGTCACGGACTTCGAGAATTATGTGAAGCTCAACAAGAAGATTTCGCCCGAAGTGGTGGGGGCGGCCAACCAGATCGAGGATTACTCGAAGCTGGCCGATACCGTTGCCTCGCATCTGGCGATCAAGATTCCCGAAAAGCAGGAAATGCTGGCGACGCTCTCGGTGCGCGAGCGGCTTGAGAAGGCCATGGGCTTCATGGAAGCCGAAATCTCCGTGTTGCAGGTGGAAAAGCGCATCCGCAGCAGAGTCAAGCGCCAGATGGAGAAGACCCAGCGCGAGTACTATCTCAACGAGCAGATGAAGGCGATCCAGAAGGAGCTCGGCGAGGGCGAGGACGGCCGCAACGAGGCCGCGGAACTGGAAGAGCGCATCAAGAAGACGCGCCTCACCAAGGAAGCGCGCGAAAAGGCCGATGCCGAGCTGAAGAAGCTCAAGACCATGTCGCCCATGTCGGCCGAGGCGACCGTCGTGCGCAACTATCTCGATTGGATTCTGTCCATTCCGTGGAAGAAGCCGAGCAAGGTCAAGCAGGATCTGGAATTCGCCGAGGAAGTGCTCGACACCGATCATTTCGGCCTCGACAAGGTCAAGGAGCGCATCGTCGAATACCTGGCCGTGCAGAGCCGGCAGAAGAAGCTGAAGGGGCCGATCCTGTGCCTCGTCGGTCCTCCCGGCGTGGGCAAGACCTCGCTCGGCAAGTCGATCGCCAAGGCGACCGGCCGCGAATTCGTGCGCATGGCGCTCGGCGGCGTGCGCGACGAGGCCGAAATCCGTGGCCACCGGCGCACCTATATCGGCTCGATGCCCGGCAAGGTCATCCAGTCGATGAAGAAGGCGAAGAAGTCCAACCCGCTCTTCCTGCTCGACGAGATCGACAAGATGGGCATGGATTTCCGTGGCGATCCGTCCTCGGCGCTTCTCGAAGTGCTCGATCCGGAGCAGAACGCGACCTTCATGGATCACTATCTCGAGGTGGAGTACGACCTGTCGAGCGTGATGTTCGTCACCACGGCCAACACGCTGAACATCCCCCCGGCGCTGATGGACCGTATGGAGATCATCCGCATCGCCGGCTACACCGAGGACGAGAAGGTGGAGATCGCCAAGCGGCATCTCCTGCCCAAGGCGATCCGCGAACACGCGCTGGAAGCGAAGGAATTCTCGGTCACCGACGGCGCACTGCAGGCGATCATCCGCACCTACACGCGGGAAGCCGGCGTTCGTAACCTCGAGCGCGAGCTGATGAAGCTGGCGCGCAAGGCGGTGACGGAAATCCTGCGGACGGCCAAGAAGGACACCGCCAAGACATCGGTCAAGGTGACGGAAGACAATCTCGCCGATTATCTCGGCGTGCCGCGCTTCCGCTTCGGCCAGGTCGAGGGCGAGGACCAGATTGGTGTCGTGACCGGCCTTGCATGGACGGAAGTCGGCGGCGAACTGCTCACCGTCGAAGGCGTGATGATGCCCGGCAAGGGCAAGATGACCGTCACCGGAAACCTGCGTGACGTGATGAAGGAATCGATTTCGGCGGCGGCGTCCTACGTCCGCTCGCGGGCCGTCGATTTCGGCATCGAGCCGCCGCTGTTCGACAAGAAGGACATCCATGTGCACGTGCCGGAAGGCGCGACACCGAAGGATGGCCCGTCGGCGGGCGTGGCCATGGCGACGGCGATCGTCTCCATCATGACCGGCATTCCCATCCGCAAGGACATTGCCATGACCGGCGAGATCACGCTGCGTGGCCGTGTCCTGCCGATCGGCGGCTTGAAGGAAAAGCTGCTGGCGGCGCTGCGCGGTGGCATCAAGAAGGTGCTGATCCCGGAAGAAAACGCCAAGGATCTGGCTGACATCCCGGAGAATGTGAAGAACGGCCTGGAGATCGTGCCGGTCAGCCGTGTCGGCGAGGTTCTGCAGCACGCGCTGGTCCGCATGCCTGAGCCGATCGAATGGGTCGAGCCGGTCGAGCCGGCAAAGGTCGACGTGGCCGGCGCGACCGGCCAGGCTGTGGCTCATTGACCGCCTGAGCGGGGCCAGTCGGGGCCGCGCGGCTGCAAAGGTCCGCGAGCCCGCCTGACGCGACGGCAGGACGTGAAACGGCAAAAGCCGGGCCCTCGGGCCCGGCTTTTCTGTCGAAAACCCCGGAAAACATGGGTTTTCAGCCTCTTTTCAGGCATTTCTCACTTGGTCGTAACCCCAGTAATCCCTAGAGTACGCCGAGCCGGGTGAGTCGCATCATTCGGCCCTTATCAGGAAGGGGTAATTTACATGAACAAAAACGAGCTCGTATCCGCAGTCGCCGAAGAAGCCAATATCTCCAAGGGCGACGCCCAGTCCGCGGTCGATGCGGTGTTTGCCGTCATCGAAGGCGAACTCAAGAAGGGTGGGGACGTGCGCCTCGTCGGCTTCGGCAATTTCTCCGTTTCGCGGCGTGAAGCCTCGACCGGCCGCAACCCGCAAACGGGTGCCGCCGTTCAGATTCCTGCCCGCAACGTGCCGAAGTTCTCGGCCGGCAAGGGTCTGAAGGATGCGGTCAACTGATCGCACCCCTCATAGAGTGCAAGAAAAGCCGGGTTCAAGCCCGGCTTTTCTTTTGCCTGGAAATGGCCACGGCCATCTCAGGGCGGGCATGCCGCGCGGCGGCGAGAGCCGGCAAGAACGAGATCGTCTATCACCACGCGTGGCGCGAACGGCCAATCCGCAACGTCGGTCACGGCAATGCCTGGCAACGTCGGCGCGGTTTCGGTCCAGATGATTCCATGGGAATGGGATGGTGGGCGATGACAGGCTCGAACTGCCGACATCTTCGGTGTAAACGAAGCGCTCTACCAACTGAGCTAATCGCCCATTCCACGCGGTTCGTTTAGGCGGTTCGCCGCCGCATCGCAAGCAAAAATGCCAACCGGCCGCGGCATTTGCGCCAATCGCAACAAACTATGACAAAGCGTGTCGACCCTGCTTGACACCTCCTCCATAACCGCCTAATTCACCGCCCACGACGCGTTTTCGCTTCGGCGGAGCGCCTCAAGCGCGGGTGTAGCTCAGTTGGTTAGAGTGCCGGCCTGTCACGCCGGAGGTCGCGGGTTCGAGCCCCGTCACTCGCGCCACTTTTCAACGACTTGGAAAAGTGGCGCACGCGCGAGATTGATGTAGCGCGCCGGTTCGCTTTGCATCAATTCGGTAGCGGTTTTTTGTTCCGCTCAACCGCTGTTGAACCCGCCGTCGACATCATCGCGTTGGCTCGGTAATTTGGCTCCGGTCGCTACTCGCACCGAGCGAACGCGTCAAGCTCATCGAGCGAGTTCAGCCGGGTCACGACTTTGCCCTTCGCCTCCTGATCATCGCACAATGTTCGCAGGGTCGGCATCCAGTCACGATCGACCTGCCAAATGATCTCAAAGAGCCTGCCCGTTTCAGGCACATTGGTGTTCCCTGCCGGCGGGTGTTCAAGGGCTCCCGCCGCCCATGAAATCTGGCGTTCCGCAGCCAGCCAGAAATGAACCCAGAGCGGCATGTCGATCAGGATCAGTTCGGTGGCTCGTTCAATGCGGGCGCGTATCGTGGCCAAGTTGCCGCCGCCATCGATTATCCAGTCGTCTTTCCCGATGATCTCCGCGTGCTGCTTCTCGTAGATATGTCCCGGCGTCGTGGACCAGTCCGGCTGCCAGTAGAGGCGATCGATTTCGTAATGGGGCAACCCCCTTTTTTCCGAGAGGCGCCGGGCAAGCGTGGATTTTCCGCCCGCTGTATTGCCAAGACAATGATCCGAGGCATTTTCGCAGTCCTCTGGCTTGGCCGGGTTTCGTCTATATTGGCAGTGACAATCGCATGTCGGACGCACCGCCGGCAAAACATTCTAAAGGCGGAAGGTCCAGTACAGGCAGGCCAGCATCGCCACGCAGAAGCCGATGAAGGCGAGCGTGCGCAGCAGCGCGTTGCGACGCAGCGTGTCGAGGCACAAATGCGCTGCTACGATCGCCCCGGCGAACACGAACTGCCAGTCGGCGAGGACCCACAGAGCGCCGCGGTCGCCGAAAGCGAAGCGCGCCGCCTGCAGGCCGACGATGGTCGCCAGCAGAACCAGCGCCGTCGAATAGACCGGCGTGGCGCCATTGGCATGGACGAGGCCGGCGGCGCGCAGCGGCAGGATCGTGATCAACGCCCCGGCCAGCGCGTAGAGCGCCGCCAGCGGGACGAAGGTGGCGGAACTGGCAAGCGCGTCGAGGCGCGCAACGCCCAGGCTGCCGAAGCCGTAGCCCTTGATCTGCAAGGCGAAGCTGAGCGCTGCGAGCAGGCCGGTGAACGCCGTGACGAGCAGGAAAGCGGATGCGGTTCGGTTCATGGAGGCGCCTCTCGCGGAATCGGATTGCCCCACACCGATAGGACGATGTCGCGCACCATGAAAGCTTGATTTTCGGGGAAGGTCGGCACGCGCGCCGAACCAGTGTCCGGTGCGCGCTACGAGACCTGCTAGTCCACCAGGCGGTTGTATTTCTTCAACACCGCCTGCAGCCGGTCATGCGGGATCGCGAACGAGACATTGTCGTCCCGTCCCTTCATCGTTTCGGCGGCGACCAGCGCATTGACGATGGCTTCCTCCGTGGCGTTCGCCGTCGCGTGGATGATCGGGTTCATCTTGTCGTTCGACACCATCTCGATTGAGGTGTTGGCCTCGCGGCTGAAGGCGCCGGGATTGCCGGTCGAGAAGGCGATGAAGATGTCGCCGCTTCCGTTTCCGCCATAGCCGCCCATCCGCGCGATGCCGAGCGGAACGCGCCGCGCCAACCTTTTCAATTGATGCGGCAGCAGAGGCGCGTCGGTGGCGACGACAGCGATGATCGATCCGGCTTCTTCGCGTTTCCAGGATGTGTCGGGCATGCGGTCGGTGATCTCGGTTCCCACGGGCACGCCGGCGATCGTCAGGTCCTTGCGTGAGCCGAAATTTCCCTGGACCAGCACGCCGACGGTATAGCCGCCGTCTTCCTCGGAAAGCTTTCGCGACGCCGTTCCGGTGCCGCCCTTGAAGTTGAACAGGTTCATCGCCGTGCCGCCGCCGACATTGCCTTCGGCGATGGGGCCGGGCGCCGCGCTGTCGAGGGCGGCATAGACATGTTCCTTCTTCACATGCATGCCGTTGATGTCGTTGAGGACGCCGTCCTAGGTTTCGGCGACGACCGGCAAGAGCCAGTATAAATCGCGGAAGTGCGGCCCGACGAGATCGTTCTCGGCCTGCCAGGAGATCACAGCATCGCGCACCACGCCGACGCTGTGGGTGTTGGTGATCATCACCGGGCCTTCGAGAAAGCCGCTTTCCTCGACCCAGGTGGTGCCGGTCATCTCGCCATTGCCGTTCAGTGAATACCAGCCGGCGAAGACCGGGTCGAATGTCCGCCCTCGGGGCAGGATCGCCGTCACGCCGGTGCGGACCGGCCCCTTGCCGACCTCGATCGGCCCTTCACCCTCGATGATGGTCGCGTAGCCGACGCTCACGCCCTCGACATCGGTGATGGAATTGCCGGGGCCGGTATCCCCGATGAACGGGATTCCCAGGTCGCGGGCGCGCGGCTTCTCCTCGGCAAACGCGGTTCCCGCCGTCAACGCAACGACGAGGCCGCAGGCCGTGCCGATCTCCAATAATCTGTGTGCAAGCATGATTCCCTCCACGAATCGGACCAGTGACGACCCTGATCGTGGGTTCGTTGACATGCCTCCTGCACCGAACCCGCGTCAGGGCAGGGCGATTACGACACTTCGTCGGATTGTATACAAGAAACGGTCAGCCAATTTAGCGCCTCTGGCATAACCGTTTCGGCCAGATCATCGGCGGCCAGCCGGCAGGTCTTGCCGCTTCAGCGCCACAGATTGTAGCGCTTCCAATCTTCAGGAGGGATCCGCTCGCCAACCTTGTAGCGCAGGGCCAGGACGCCGATGTGGTCCGGCGTCGTCTTGCATCTGAACGTCAGATGATACCAGTCGCCCTTGCTGCGGAACGCCGCGCCGCGCGTCTTGATCTCGTCCCCGTCGATTTTCGGCTCGGCGAACGTATAGGCGACGACGCGATCCGGATTGTACGCGCCATGATCCTGCCTGATGCGTTCCATGACGGCCACGTCGCATCGTTGCTCGAGCCTGGTGACCGGATCGAGCCTGAGCAGGGAAGCCTTCATGTCGGAGTTGAAGGCGCTTGCCGGCGCCGGGAAGGCCAGGGCAAGGGTGAGGGCGATGATGGGAGGGGCTATTGTCCTCATGCGCGTCCGAGAACCTCTGCTGGCTGTTTGTGGAATCCGACCAGCGGAAAGATACACCTATGGCGCCCGCCGGCAAGCCGCGCCGCCGGCGCTTCGGCGGGCGGTCGGTTGCTTCAGCCGACCGGATGATCGGCGAGCCAGCCGCGCATCGCCGCCTGGTCGGCTTCGCCGAAGTCATGCCCGGCAGGCACCGTCATCACATCGACCCGGGCTGCGCTCTTTCGCAGGTTGTCGGCAAGAGCCAGCGAGCGCTGTGCCAGCGGATCGTCCGCGCCGGCGACAACCAGGATCTCCATTCCGGCGAGATCGGCCTGCGGCGGCAGGTCCAGCACCTCGATCGGCCGCAGCAGGATCGCCTTGCGGACGCGATGCAGATGGAGCCGCAGGAAGGCCGCCAGGAAGTTCGCGCCGTTCGAATGGCCCAGATGCAGGGTCGCGTCCGGCCTCATGCCATAGGCGGTGGCGCTGCCTGTGCAGAACGCGGCAAAAGCTTCCGCTTCGGCGCGGATGTCTGCCTGGTCGAAGGAAAGCGGCGTCAGGCGCCGGAACCAGCGCGGCATGCCTTCCTCGGTGCTGCGCCCGCGAATGCCGAGCAGGGTGGCCGCCGGCGCCGTGGCCGCGGCGAGCGGCATCAGGCTGGTCTCGTTGCCGCCCGAGCCGTGCAACAGTGCCCAGTGTGTCCCGTCCGGCTGGGTGGGCACATGGAACCGGTGTATGAATGGCAGGTCCCGATAGACGATGCGCGGTTCGCCGGGCAGGGCGAATTGCGGCAGGACGATGCGGAAATCGGCCGCGCCGCCGGCCGGTGCCTGCGGAATGAACAGCGTCGAACCCAGCTTGTCGGCGGACTCGTCGATGCCCATGCCCGGCGCGTCGGTCGCCAGTTCGAACAGGACGCCGCCCGGCTCGCGTACATAGAGCGAGGTGAAATACTTGCGGTCATGCATGGTCGTCGCGCTGGAATTGACCTGCCGCAGCGCCGCCTGGACATCCTCCACCTGGCGGGTGTCGCTGGCGCGAAAGGCCACATGGTCGACCGTGCCGGTTCCCGGCGCCCCCGGCCAGAAACCGCTGACGTCGCGCAGATCGACCGCATCGCCCGATTGCGAGACGAGGCGGCGCGTCGCGCCCTCGGTGCGCGCCGGCGCGAAGGCGAAATGCGTCTCCAGGAAAGACTGCGTCAGCTCCGCCGTCTCGGTGAGGATGGTCACGCCGCGAATCCGGCCGACCGCATGCTCGCCGGGAATGCCGGGCGCCGTCCACGGCGCCAGATGCCGCAACCCGCCGGCGCCGACGAGCTTGACGATCACGCCGTCGGGGTCCTTCAGGCGCAGCACGGGTTCGCCCAGCTCATCGCGCGGCCCCTCGGCGCTGAGCCCGTTGGAGAGGGCGCGCGTCAGCCAGAAGCCGATGCTCGCCGGATCGATCGCCAGGGCGATTTCGCCGATCTGCCCGACACCGGCGCGCCCGGCCGCGCCGTCCTCCCAGACGAGGAAGGTGATCAGCGACCCCGGCGTGCCGGCGGCGTCGCCATAGAACAGATGCAATTGGTTGGCGTCCTCGAAGCCTGCCGTGCGCTTGACCAGCCGCAATCCGAGAAACCCGACGTAAAAATCCACATTGGCCTGCACCTTGCGCGTGATCAGTGTGACGTGGTGGATGCCGGCGCTCGTCATGTCGGGGTTCCTGGCAACGGGTTTCAGGCGCGGCGAAAAACCGGCCGCCTCCGTCAGTGGCACTTTCACCCATCCCCGCGCAAGGGCAAGAAGAAGCCCCGCGGCGGCAGCCGCGGGGCAGGGATGGGGCGGCCTGCCGCCACGGTAAACGCCGGGCCGTTACTGAACCAGGACCGGCCGTTCGCAATTCACCCCGGTGACGCGGACATCGGCCTCGCCGACCTTCACGCCGACCAGCGCCAGCACGTTGTAGAGCAGTGTGTCGACCGGCTGGGCGACGCTGGAAAGCGTTGCGGCCAGGGCTGCTTTCAAAAGCGGCTCCAGGCCAAGCGACAGGGCCAGGACACGCACGTCGAGGTCAAGGTTCTGCAGCAGCGTCGCCGTCGTCGAGCCGAGGATATCCTTGGTCGAGACGCTCTTGACGCGGCGCTCGGTGATGTCCGAGCTGGAAAAGTTCAGGCGCGTCATCTGCATGTTCTTGGTCTCCACATGCGCCATGCCGGATATCTTGACCAGCCCGGCGGCATTGACCAGCTCGGCCTTCGTCACGCGCGCCTCGTCGGAGAAGTTCGATAGGATTGACGGATCGACGTTGCCAATGGCGATTTCGACCACGCCGGGCACCGCGTCGATGGCCACGCTGCCGCTGGTGGTCGACGAGGCGGAGCACTGGATATCGGCGATGCGCGCCTCCGCATGTGCCACCTCGACGTAGAGCGGCAGGTGGATCTTGGTGCCGACCAGGAGTTGCAGGCCGTTGATCTCAACATCCACCTTCAGGCGGGTCTGCGCGGTCCTAACGGCGGTGCCGATCGGCGCCAGCGCATGGGGAGGCGTGCCGACGGGCGGTTCGCCGATCGCCAGGCTGACCTTGATCGCCCCCAGTCCGAGCAGGTTGATGCCGCTGCTGACCTCGATCTGGCGGCCGCCATTGGACAGGGCTGCTGCTGCCGTGACCATCTCCAATGCGCCGATCTTCATGTCCCATGGCGCGCCGGTGGCAACCGTCAACGGTCCCTTCGGGTCGAGATTGAGAAGCCGTTCGAGCTTGAAGGTGCTGCTGCTTTTCGACGTTGCCGTCTCCAGCGTCCGCAGCACCGCCTGCACCGCGCTGGACACGCCGCTCGTCAGGCGCATCGCGGACAGGAGCTGCGGCATGGTGAGGTCGGTTTGCAGGATCTCCTCATAGGTGAGGCCGGTCAGGCTGAGCCGTGTCGCCAGCGTGTTCATGAACGACAGGACATTGACGTCGGCGTCGAGCAGGGCTTCGTAATCCATCGCCTTGAGCGAAAGGGTGGTGCCGAGCATCTGGCCGAGCAGGCTGTTCAAGATACCGCCATCAAGGCTCGCCAGGCGTGACCCGACGGAGAAACCGGCAAGCTTTTCTGCCGATGCGGTTCCAACAACGCCAAGCGGCGGCGGGTCACTGAACATCGAGCCGAAGTACAGAACGCCATGTTTTCTTATCGTTACTTTGGCAGCGTCCGGTGCCGTCGTCATTTCGACGAAGCGCAGATTGGTCGCCACCGACGGATCGGGGAAATAGCGGCCGCGCACCAGGCGGGCGATGCCGCGCTTTGCCTGCTCGATATAGTCGTCCTGCGGCAGATAGCGGCCATCCACGAGCAGTCCGTCCGGCGTTTCGACGGCGATCTGCTCGTTGTTCAGGGCAAAGAATTCCGCCACCGCTTCCTCTGCGTTCCTGATATCGGCGACGGCGACGATGGAGGCGAGATCCGCCGTCTTCTGCAGCTTTCGCTGCTGCAGCGTCAGATTGCCGTAGTCGACGCCGAGTGCCAGGCAGCCGATCATCACCGGCAGGATCAGGGCGAACAGTGTCGCCACATTGCCTCTTTTGTCGCGCCTCAACGTGCGAATGCGTCTTGCCAGGCCTCCCATGTCAGATCCCTCCCAGGCGGATGGTCGAAAAGCCGGTGATCTGCTTGCCCGGCATGGCGTAGGAATAGAGCGACCAGATCGGCAGTTCGGCGGCGTCGTACTTGATCGTCACGGTGAACTGGTTGGGATTGGCACTGTCGTCGGCCACGACGACCTGGATCTTTTGCGCATCGATGAACGGATGCCGCATCATCGAGCGCTCGATGTAATCGCGGGCGAGGGTCTGTCGCTCCGCCTGGGACAGTCCGGCCACCGCCGCGCGGGCTGCATCCGCGCTGACCTGCTGCACCGAATGCGCCGCGCCCAGAAAGATTCCATAGCCGATCATGGAGAAGACCGTCATGAAGAAGACGGGTGCGATGATCGCAAACTCCAAGGCGGCCGTGCCATTTGTTCGATGCAGAAAATTCCTGAAAGTTGTTTTCTTCACAACACTTACTCCCGAGCCCTGGTGAAGGATTCGGCCCGAGAAATAAATAAAGTATAAATAAGAGCGTAAACTTGTAACGTTACTCTATGCAATCAAAGGTTACATATGTGTATATTTTGCAACTATAGATCAATATAAGTACTCACCCTATATGACAACTCTGAGTTAAGCAAGTGATGGGTGTGAATTTTCACTGCAGCCTAGATGTCATGGTTTGCATGACGTTCGCAGGCAAGTTTTCGTCGGAGCGATGCAGCCGAAGATTGCAGGTTCGGTAATTTTAGGCTTTAAGTAATTTCGAATGGAGCGCGATTGTTTTGTGACTTTCGATTGCGGAAAAACAATCAAAAGGGGAGAAGAAATATCCGTCAACTTTGAGTGGATCTACGAAATCCGCGCGCCAACTGCCGATCCACTTGACTCGGCGCATTGTGATTTTCGAAAATGGGCCGGATTTTCGCGCCGACGCGTTGGCGGATCACAGCCCCGTGTCGCATTGAGGATCAGGCGGGCTGAGCGGTCAGGCCGCGCAATTCTCGCGCAAGATTGCCGCGCTCGACAATCTCGATCCGCTCGAGACCCAGCCACCCGGCCATTTCGATCAGTTTCGTCATCAGCGCCTCGGCCGCGTGGCCCGGCGCTCCGGGCTCCAGGTGGGCGGCCTGTACTTTGAGGCATTTTGCCCCGCGATCGGCCTTCAGATCAACGCGGGCGACGATCCGGTCGCCCAGCAGGAAGGGCAGGACATAATAGCCATACACGCGCTTGTGCGCCGGCGTGTAGATCTCGATGCGGTAGCGAAAGCCGAAAATGCGCTCGGCGCGCTGCCGCTCCCAGACGACAGGATCGAACGGGGCGAGCAGGGCGGCCCTGTGCAGCTTGCGTGGCATCTGCGCGTCGCGGTGCAGATAGGCCGGCTGCCGCCAACCCTTGATCTCGACCGGCAGCAGCAATCCGCTTTCGACGAGCTCGGCCACGCGTGCCTGTGAATCGGCCGGCGACAATCTGAAATAGTCGCGCAGATCCGTTTCGGTTGCCACGCCGAGCGCCCGCGCTGCAATGGCGATCAATTGTCGTTGTGCATCGTCCTCGGATGGCGTCGGGATGCTGGTGATGGCCTCCGGCAGGACGCGCTCGGGCAGGTCGTACAGCCGCTCGAAGCTCGGCCGGCGCGAATGGGTGGTGATGCGTCCGGCCCAGAACAGCCATTCGAGCGCATGCTTGGTGTTGCTCCAGCCCCACCAGCCGCCGCTGCCCTTCTCGCCGTCGAAATCGGAGGCGGCAATCGGCCCGCGCGCCACGACCTCATCATGGATTCGCGCGATGAAGGCATGTTTTTCCCGGCCAAACCGGGCGAGCTGCTTGTAGATGCCTTCGCCGCGCTCGGCGCGCGCCATGCGCCAGCGCAGCAAGGGCTGTGTCTCGACGGGCAGGAGGGAGGCTTCGTGCGCCCAATACTCAAACAGCATGCGCGGCCGGCGCGATGCGGCACGGTCGAGGAGGTCGGTGGCATAGGGGCCGAGTCGCGAGAACAGCGGCATCAGATGCGCCCGTGCCACCACGTTGACGGAATCGATCTGCAGCAATCCCGTCCGGTCGAGGACGCGTCGCACATGCCGCCGCGTCACGTCGCCGGCCGGCGCGCGGTCGGCAAAGCCTTGTGCGGCAAGGGCTATTCGCCGCACCTCGCCAGGAGTAAGCCGTTCCCTGCGCATGAGTTCTCCCGAATCTCGCCGCTATTCCCGTTATGTTCCATTCAACTCCTAACCGCTTCAACGAAGTGCCGCCACCCGTTTGCCGACCGGCGGGCGGCTCTCCTGACATAGGCGGCGGGAGAACGGCATGTGCTTCGTTTGCCGGTCGACCGGCCTTGGCGCGGTTGTGAACAAGTCGGCGATTCCCCTTGGCTTCCCCCGGCCTTTCCATGCCCGCCGCCCATCTGGCCTTGCACAATGCCGCAATCCGGCCAAGGTTTGACTTGCGTCGCCAAGCGCCCTGCGCTAACCCTCGCCGCGTTGCAACATGAGCCTTGCCTTGCCGCCACGGCTGACGGGCGCTTAGGCCCCGCATCGGGCCTCAATACGCAGCCTCGCCCGCGGCGGGCAACGGAAAGTCGGACCATGAATGAGCTTCTGAGTTCATACCTACCCATTGTCATTTTCATCGGCGTGGCGCTGGTGGTCTGCCTCGCGCTGATCGTCGCCCCGTTCGTCATCGCCTACCGCGACCCCGATCCGGAAAAGCTGTCGGCCTATGAGTGCGGTTTCAACGCCTTCGACGATGCCCGCATGAAATTCGACGTGCGCTTCTATCTGGTGGCCATCCTGTTCATCATCTTCGACCTGGAAGTGGCGTTTCTGTTTCCCTGGGCCGTTTCCTTCGGCGAGATCGGCTGGCTCGGCTTCTGGTCGATGATGGTCTTCCTCGGCATTCTGACCATCGGCTTCATCTATGAATGGAAGAAGGGAGCGCTGGAATGGGATTGAACGACGGCACCCTCGTTGCCCCCCAGCCGAAAGGGCTGATCGACCCCCGCACCGGCAACCCGCTGGGCAGCGACGATCCGTTTTACTCCGGCATCAACAGCGAGCTCTCCGACAAGGGCTTCCTCGTCACCTCGTCGGAGGCGCTGATCACCTGGGCGCGCACCGGCTCGCTGATGTGGATGACCTTCGGCCTGGCCTGCTGCGCGGTAGAGATGATGCATGTCTCCATGCCGCGCTACGATGCCGAGCGCTTCGGCATCGCCCCGCGCGCCTCTCCGCGCCAGTCGGACGTGATGATCGTCGCCGGCACGCTGACCAACAAGATGGCGCCGGCGCTGCGCAAGGTCTACGACCAGATGCCGGAGCCGCGCTACGTCATCTCCATGGGTTCCTGCGCCAATGGTGGCGGCTATTATCACTATTCCTATTCGGTGGTGCGCGGCTGCGACCGCGTCGTGCCCGTCGATATTTATGTGCCGGGCTGCCCGCCCACGGCCGAGGCGCTGCTGTATGGCATTCTTCTGTTGCAGAAGAAGATCCGGCGCACCGGCACGATCGAACGTTAGAGGCGGATGATGAGCGAAGCGCTGAAGGATCTGGCGGCCTACGTCACGGAAAAGCTCGATGCGCAGATTCAGGATGCGGTCGTCGCTCATGGCGAGCTGACCTTCCTGGTCGAGCCGGGCGACATCGTCGACGTGCTGACGTTCCTGAAGAACGACGTGCAGTGCCAGTTCTACGCCTTCATCGACATTTCCGGCGTCGACTATCCGGCGCGCGACAAGCGTTTCGAGGTGGTCTACCACCTGTTGTCCCCGCGCCAGAACCAGCGCGTGCGCGTCAAGGTGTCGACGGATGAGGACACGCCGGTCCCCTCGACGGTGGAGGTTTTCCCGGCCGCCGACTGGTTCGAGCGCGAGATCTACGATCTCTACGGCGTGCTCTTCACCGGGCACCCGGACTTGCGCCGCATTCTGACCGATTACGGCTTCGAAGGGCATCCGCTGCGCAAGGATTTCCCGCTGACGGGTTTTGTCGAGGTGCGCTACGACGACGATGCCAAGCGCGTCGTCTATGAGCCGGTCGAACTGCGCCAGGAGTTCCGCAATTTCGATTTCCTCTCGCCGTGGGAAGGGACGGATTACGTCCTGCCGGGCGATGAGAAGGCGAAAGAGTGAAGTGAGCGAATAGGGAGTAGTGAATAGCGAATAGAGGATGTCCTTTGTCTATCAATTCGTACCGCGATCTTCTGGTGTGGCAGGCGGCGATGGATCTGGCTCTGGATTGTTATCGCGTTACGAAAGGCTTCCCGACCAGCGAGTTGTACGGATTGACAAGTCAAATTCGGCGAGCTGCGGCATCCATCGCCGCTAACATTGCCGAGGGACATGGCCGGGAGCAGACGGGGTCCTTTATTCAGTTCCTGCGAATCGCGCAGGGCTCACTCAAGGAACTCGAGACGCATGTGATTTTGGCGTCGCGTCTCGAGTTTATGGAAGAGACAAGGTCGCAAGGCTTGCTTAGCGCGGCTGATGAGATTGGAAAGATGATCAGATCGATGATCAGGCGGTTGCAGGAGAAAACGACGTGACGCGGTGGCTTTCTATTCGCTATTCGCTATTCGCTATTCGCTCTGGCCGCGAAGGGGCCGCGCATCATGCCTGAAACATCCGTCCGCAATTTCAACATCAATTTCGGCCCGCAGCATCCGGCCGCGCACGGCGTTCTGCGCCTGGTGCTGGAGCTTGACGGCGAAGTCGTCGAGCGCGTCGATCCGCATATCGGTCTCCTGCATCGCGGCACCGAAAAGCTGATCGAGGCGAAGACCTATCTGCAGGCCATCCCCTATTTCGACCGGCTCGATTACGTCGCGCCGATGAACCAGGAGCATGCCTTCGCCATCGCCGTCGAGCGGCTTCTGGAGATCGACGTGCCGATCCGCGGCCAGTTGATCCGCGTCCTGTTTTCCGAGATCGGCCGCATCCTGTCGCACCTGCTCAACGTGACGACGCAGGCGATGGACGTTGGCGCGCTGACCCCGCCGCTGTGGGGCTTCGAAGAACGCGAGAAGCTGATGGTGTTTTATGAGCGCGCCTGCGGCGCGCGCATGCACGCGGCCTATTTCCGCCCCGGCGGCGTCCATCAGGACCTCCCCGACCAGCTGGTCGAGGACATCGGCAAGTGGATCGATCCGTTCCTGGTGACGGTGAAGAACCTCGACGATCTGCTCACCGGCAACCGCATCTTCAAGCAGCGCAATGTCGATATCGGCGTCGTCAGCCTCGAAGACGCCTGGGCCTGGGGCTTTTCCGGTGTCATGGTGCGCGGCTCGGGCGCCGCCTGGGACCTGCGCAAGAGCCAACCCTATGAATGCTACCCGCAGATGGATTTCGACATTCCGATCGGCAAGAACGGCGATTGCTACGACCGTTACCTGATCCGCATGGAAGAAATGCGCCAGTCGGCCAAGATCATGCGGCAATGCGTCGATCGCCTCCTGGGCGCCGAGCGCGTCGGCCCGGTCTCCAATACGGACGGCAAGGTCGTTCCGCCCAAGCGTGGCCAGATGAAGCGCTCGATGGAAGCGCTGATCCATCACTTCAAGCTCTATACGGAAGGCTACCGCGTTCCCGAGGGCGAAGTGTACGCCGCCGTCGAAGCGCCGAAGGGCGAGTTCGGCGTCTATCTCGTCTCCGACGGGTCCAACAAGCCCTATCGCTGCAAGTTGCGCGCGCCGGGCTTCGCTCACCTCCAGGCCATGGACTTCCTGTGCCGCGGCCATCTCCTGGCCGACGTCTCCGCCGTGCTTGGTTCCCTCGACATCGTGTTTGGTGAGGTAGACAGATAAATGTCAGTCCGCCGTCTCGCAGACGAAGCCGTCCAGCCCGCTTCCTTCGCCTTCTCCCGTGCCATGGGCACGGAGGTGAAGCGCTGGATCAAGAAATACCCCAAGGGGCGTGAGCAGTCGGCGGTCATTCCGCTTCTGATGCTGGCGCAGGAACAGGATGGCTGGGTCACGCGCGCCGCCATCGAGCATGTGTCCAAAATGCTCGACATGCCGCTGATCCGCGTTCTGGAAGTGGCGACCTTCTACACCCAGTTCCAACTGGCCCCGGTCGGCACGCGCGCCCATATCCAGGTCTGCGGCACCACGCCGTGCATGCTGCGCGGCGCGGGCGAACTGATCGATCTGTGCAAGGCAAAGATCCATCCCGAACCTTTCCACACCAATGAGGGCGGTACGCTCTCATGGGAAGAAGTCGAGTGCCAGGGCACCTGCGTCAACGCGCCGATGGTGATGATCTTCAAGGACACCTATGAGGATCTGACGCCCGCGCGCCTCGACGAGATCATCGACGCGTTCGAGGCGGGCAGGGGCGACAGCGTCAGGACGGGGCCGCAGGTGGACCGCGTCTATTCCGCGCCGATGGGCGGGCCGACCACGCTGACCGACGAGAAGGCCGTCACCGTCAAGAATCGGGCAAAGCCGTCGGCTGCCGCCTCCGGTGCTTCGGCAGCAAAACTACCGCCCTCCAACGCCGCCAAGCCGAAGACGGATGCCATCGAGACGGCCAAGGCCATCGCCTCGCCATCGTCTGTCAAGGTCGACGATGGCGCGAGGAAAAAGGCGCCGGCGAAGAAGGCCGCCGCCAAGCCGGGCCTCGAGGACAAGGACCGTCCGCAGGGCATCGCCCGGCCGGCCGCCGTCGACGATCTGAAGATGATTTCCGGCGTCGGTCCGAAGATCGAGGGCATCCTGCACGATCTCGGCATTTTCACCTTCGCCCAGGTCTCGAAGTGGAAAAAGACCGAGCGCGAATGGGTCGACGGTTATCTGAGTTTTCACGGCCGCATCGAGCGCGAGGACTGGGTCAAGCAGGCCAAGGCGCTCGCCAAGGGCGGCGAGGCCGAATACATCAAAGTTTTTGGCAAGAAGCCGCGGTGAGGGACTAGAGCATGCTAGCTGACAAGGACCGCATCTTTAACAATCTCTACGGTCAGTTCGACCGGTCGCTGAAGGGCGCCATGTCGCGCGGCCATTGGGATGGCACAAGGGGCCTGATCGACAAGGGCCGCGACTGGATCATCAACGAGATGAAGGCGTCGGGTCTGCGCGGTCGTGGCGGCGCCGGCTTCCCGACCGGCCTGAAATGGTCCTTCATGCCGAAGGAGCCGGGCGACCGGCCGCATTATCTCGTCGTCAATGCCGACGAATCGGAGCCCGGCACCTGCAAGGACCGCGACATCATGCGCCACGACCCGCACACGCTGGTCGAGGGCTGCCTGATCGCCGGTTTCGCCATGGGCGCGCACGCGGCCTACATCTACGTGCGCGGCGAGTTCATTCGTGAGCGCGAGGCCCTGCAGCGCGCCATCGACGAATGCTACGATGCGGGCCTCATCGGCAAGAACAACAAGAACGGCTGGGACATGGACGTTTTCGTCCATCACGGCGCCGGCGCCTATATCTGCGGCGAGGAAACGGCGCTGCTCGAAAGCCTGGAAGGCAAGAAGGGCCAGCCGCGCCTGAAGCCGCCATTCCCGGCCAATGTCGGCCTGTATGGCTGCCCGACCACGGTCAACAACGTCGAATCGATTGCCGTGGCGCCGACCATCCTGCGCCGTGGCGCTTCGTGGTTCTCCTCCTTCGGGCGCGAGAACAACAAGGGCACGAAGCTGTTCTGCATCTCCGGCCACGTGGAAAACCCGTGCACGGTGGAGGAGGAGATGTCGATCCCCTTCCGCGAGCTGATCGAGCGCCATTGCGGCGGCATCAGGGGCGGCTGGGACAATCTTCTGGCGGTCATCCCCGGCGGTTCCTCGGTGCCGCTGGTGCCGGCCTCGGAGATCATCGACACGCCGATGGATTTCGACGCGCTGCGCGAGCTGAAATCGGGTCTCGGCACCGCCGCCGTCATCGTCATGGACAAGTCCACCGACATCGTGAAGGCGATCGCCCGGCTCTCCTATTTCTACAAGCATGAGAGCTGCGGCCAGTGCACGCCGTGCCGCGAGGGCACGGGCTGGATGTGGCGCGTGATGGAGCGTCTGGTGGTGGGCCAGGCGCAGAAGCACGAGATCGACATGCTGCTCGACGTGACGAAGCAGGTGGAAGGCCACACGATCTGCGCCCTGGGCGATGCGGCCGCCTGGCCGATCCAGGGCCTGGTGCGCCATTTCCGCCCGGAGATCGAGCGCCGCATCGACGAATTCAGCCGCAACGCCCACCAGGCCCGGCCGGTGCTGGTGGCGGCGGAATAAGAGTGAAAGTTTTGCTCCCGAAGGGGCGAGAGGCAAGCGGACAGCGACCATGGCAAGATTGAAAGTCGACGGCACGGAGATCGAGGTTCCCGATCACTATACGCTGCTGCAGGCCGCCGAGGAGGCGGGCGCGGAGGTGCCGCGCTTCTGTTTCCATGAGCGCCTGTCGATCGCCGGCAATTGCCGCATGTGCCTGGTCGAGGTGAAGGGCGGGCCGCCGAAGCCTGCCGCCTCCTGCGCCATGGGCGTGCGCGACCTGCGCCCCGGCCCGAACGGCGAGGCGCCGGAAATCTTCACCAACACGCCGATGGTCAAGAAGGCCCGCGAAGGCGTGATGGAGTTCCTGCTCATCAACCACCCGCTCGATTGCCCGATCTGCGACCAGGGCGGCGAATGCGACCTGCAGGACCAGGCGATGGCCTTCGGCGTCGATTCCTCGCGCTACCACGAGAACAAGCGCGCGGTGGAAGACAAATACATCGGGCCGCTCGTCAAGACGATCATGACACGCTGCATCCACTGCACGCGCTGCGTCCGCTTCACCACTGAAATCGCTGGCATTTCCGAGCTCGGCCTGATTGGCCGCGGCGAGGATGCCGAGATCACCACCTATCTCGAACAGGCGATGACCTCGGAGCTGCAGGGCAACGTCATCGATTTGTGCCCGGTCGGCGCGCTGACCTCGAAACCCTACGCCTTCCAGGCGCGTCCGTGGGAATTGAACAAGACCCAGTCCATCGACGTGATGGACGCCGTCGGTTCGGCCATCCGCGTCGACACGCGCGGCCGCGAGGTGATGCGCATCATGCCGCGCGTCAACGAGGCGGTGAACGAGGAGTGGATTTCCGACAAGACCCGCTTCATCTGGGACGGCCTCAGGACGCAGCGCCTCGACCGTCCCTATGTGCGCAAGGGCAAGCGCCTGCAGCCGGCAAGCTGGCCCGAGGCGTTCGACGCCATCGCCAAGGCCGTCGGCAAGGCCAAGCCGGAAAGGATCGGCGCCATCGCCGGCGATCTGGCGGGCGTCGAGGAGATGTATGCGCTCAAGAAGCTGATGCAGTCGCTTGGTTCGCCAAACTACGATTGCCGCCAGGACGGCACGGTTCTCGATCCGGCCGCCGGCCGCGCATCCTATGTCTTCAACCCGACCATCGAGGGCATAGAGAATGCCGACGCACTGCTGATCATCGGCGCCAATCCGCGTTTCGAGGCGTCGGTGCTTAACGCGCGCATCCGCAAGCGCTGGCGCATGGGCGATTTCCCCATCGGCGTCATCGGCGAGATGGGCGACCTGCGCTACGATAGCGAGATGCTCGGCGCCGGGCCGGAGACGCTGAAGGACCTGGTCGACGGCACACACAAATTCGCCTCCGTGCTGAAAAAGGCCAAGCGGCCGATGATCATCGTCGGGCAGGGCGCTCTGACCCGTTCGGACGGCGCGGCCATTCTCGGCCTTGCCGCCAGGCTGGCCGATGGCGTCAAGGCTGTCAGCGGCGACTGGAACGGCTTTGCCGTGCTGCATACGGCGGCTGCCCGCGTCGGCGGTCTCGATCTCGGCTTCGTGCCGGAAAAGGGCGGCAAGGACGTGAAGGGCATGATGGGCGCCATGGACGTGCTGTTCCTGCTCGGCGCCGACGAGATCGACATGAGTGCCATCGGCGACGCCTTCACCGTCTACATCGGCACCCATGGTGATGCCGGCGCGCACCGCGCCGATGTCATCCTGCCTTCTGCCACCTACACGGAAAAATCCGCCACCTATGTCAACACCGAGGGCCGGGTGCAGATGACCAACCGCGCCGGCTTCGCGCCGGGCGAGGCGAAGGAAGACTGGGCCATCCTGCGCGCCCTGTCGGATGTGCTCGGCCACAAGCTGCCGTTCGATTCGCTTGCCGCGCTGCGCGCAGCGCTTTACGCCGAACATAGGCATTTCGCCGCGATCGATGCGGTCGCGTCGGCGGATGCCTCCGCGGTGGCTGGCCTCGCCAAGCTCGGTGGCCGCCTGACCAAGGCGCCCTTCACCTCGGCGGTGAAGGATTTCTACCTCACCAACCCGATTGCGCGCGCCTCGGCCGTCATGGCCGAGTGCTCGGCGCTGGCGCGGGGCGAACTGAAACAGGCGGCCGAGTAGAGACGCATGGAACCCTTCTTCGCAACCTACGTCCTTCCCGGGCTGATCATCCTGCTGAAATCGGTGGTGATGATCGTCGTCCTGCTGATCTTCGTCGCCTATATCCTTTATGCCGACCGCAAGATCTGGGCGGCGGTGCAGTTGCGCCGCGGTCCCAACGTCGTCGGCCCGTGGGGCCTGTTCCAGGCCTTCGCCGATCTGTTCAAATTCGTCTTCAAGGAACCGGTCATCCCGTCTGGCGCCAACAAGGGCGTGTTCCTGCTGGCGCCCGTGGTGGCCGCCGTCCTGGCGCTTGCCGCCTGGGCGGTGATCCCGATCGATGAAGGCTGGGCCATCGCCAACGTCAACATCGGCATTCTCTACGTCTTCGCCATTGCCTCGCTGGAGGTCTACGGCGTCATCATGGGCGGCTGGGCCTCCAACTCGAAATACCCGTTCCTCGGCGCGCTGCGCTCGGCGGCGCAGATGGTCTCCTATGAGGTCTCCATCGGTTTCGTCATCGTCACGGTGCTCTTGACGGTCGGCTCGCTCAACCTGACCGACATCGTGCTGGCGCAGGGCGATGGGCTTGGCACCATGATGGGCCTGCCGAACACCTTCCTCGACTGGAACTGGCTGGCGCTGTTCCCGATGTTCATCGTCTTCTTCATCTCGGCGCTGGCCGAGACGAACCGCCCGCCCTTCGACCTGGTGGAAGCCGAATCGGAACTCGTTGCCGGCCACATGATCGAGTATTCCTCGACGCCGTTCCTGCTGTTCTTCCTGGGCGAGTATGTCGCCATCGTGCTGATGTGCGCGCTGACCACCATCCTGTTCCTGGGGGGCTGGCTGCCGCCATTCGATTTCGCACCCTTCACCTGGTTGCCGGGCGTCGTCTGGTTCGTGCTGAAAGTGTGCATGGTCTTCTTCATGTTCGCCTTGGTGAAGTCCTTCGTGCCGCGCTATCGCTACGACCAGCTCATGCGCCTCGGCTGGAAGGTGTTCCTGCCGCTGTCGCTGTTCATGGTCGTCGCCACCGCGGCCTTCCTGAAACTCACGGGCATGGCATGAGGACCCTCATGCCGAACCCGCTCAATCTCGCCGGAGAATGACGATGTCAGCGCTCGCACAAGCCGCCAAATCGCTGCTCCTGAAGGAATTCGTCGGAGCTGTCTTCCTCTCCATGCGTCAGTTCTTCGCCCCCAAGGCGACGCTGAACTACCCGCATGAGAAGGGGCCGATCTCGCCACGCTTTCGCGGCGAACATGCGCTGCGCCGTTATCCCAACGGCGAGGAGCGCTGCATCGCCTGCAAACTGTGCGAGGCGATCTGCCCGGCGCAGGCCATCACCATCGAGGCCGGACCGCGCCGCAACGACGGCACGCGCCGCACGGTGCGCTACGACATCGACATGGTGAAGTGCATCTATTGCGGCTTCTGCCAGGAGGCCTGTCCGGTCGACGCCATTGTCGAGGGGCCGAATTTCGAGTTCGCGACGGAGACCCGCGAGGAACTCTACTACGACAAGGACAAGCTGCTTGCGAACGGCGATCGCTGGGAGCGGGAACTGGCGCGCAACATCGCGTTGGACGCGCCATACAGGTGACGGTCACAAGAGTGGACGGGGGCGGGGCGCTCGTCTAAACACACGGCAAATCCGCGGCCTGCCAGGACGCGGAATCAAGGCGGGACGGGACGTTCCGGCCAGGGCTAGGTACCGAGGGAACCATGCTGACAGGACTCGAGGCGATTTTCTTTTATCTGTTCGCCTTTCTCACCGTGGCGGCGGCCTTCATGGTCGTTTCCGCGCGCAATCCCGTGCATTCGGTGCTCTACCTGATCGTCGCCTTCTTCAATTCGGCCGGTCTGTTTCTGTTGACCGGCGCCGAGTTCCTGGCCTTCATCATGCTGGTCGTCTATGTCGGCGCCGTCGCCGTGCTGTTCCTGTTCGTCGTCATGATGCTCGATGTCGATTTTGCCGAACTGAAGCGCGGCGCGCTGCAATATGCGCCGGTCGGTGCGCTGGTCGGCATCATTCTCGCTGCCGAGCTGGTGGTGGTGCTGGGCGGTTATGCGTTCTCGCCGGATCTTGCCGGCGACATCGCCAAGCCGACGCCGCTGCCGTCGGTGCGCCACAACACGGCGGCGCTGGGCGACATTCTCTACACGGACTACATCCACTACTTCCAGATCGCCGGCATGGTGCTTCTGGTCGCCATGATCGGCGCCATCGTCCTGACGCTGCGGCACAAGGAAGGCGTCAAGCGGCAGAACATCTCGGTTCAGGTCGCACGCACGCCCGAGACGGCGATCGAGATCAAGAAAGTCGAAACGGGCGAGGGAATCTGACCATGCTGGAAATCGGCATCGCACACTATCTGACCGTCTCGGCGATCCTCTTCACGCTCGGCGTGTTCGGCATCTTCCTGAACCGCAAGAACGTCATCATCATCCTGATGTCGGTCGAGCTGATCCTGCTTGCGGTGAACTTGAACTTCGTCGCCTTCTCGGCTGTTCTGGGCGATCTCGTCGGCCAGGTCTTCGCTCTTTTCGTTCTCACCGTCGCGGCGGCGGAAGCCGCGATCGGCCTTGCCATTCTCGTCGTCTTCTTCCGCAATCGCGGCACCATCGCCGTCGAAGACGTCAACATGATGAAGGGCTGAGGTTCGCGCCATGTATCACGCGATCGTTTTCCTTCCGCTTGTCGGATTTTTGATTGCCGGGCTCTTCGGCCGCTCCATCGGCGCCAAGGGATCCGAGCTGATCACCTCAGGCCTGTTGGTGATTTCAGCGCTGTTGTCGTGGGTCGCCTTCTTCTCGGTGGCGCTGGGCGAGGGCGAGGCCTTCACCGTGCCGGTGCTGCGCTTCATCACGTCGGGCAGCCTCGACGTCTATTGGGCGCTGAGGATCGACACGCTGACGGCGGTCATGCTGGTGGTGGTCAACACCGTGTCGGCGCTGGTGCACATCTATTCCATCGGCTACATGCACCACGACCCGCACCGGCCGCGCTTCTTCGCCTATCTGTCGCTGTTCACCTTCGCCATGCTGATGCTGGTGACGTCGGACAATCTGGTGCAGATGTTCTTCGGCTGGGAAGGCGTCGGTCTCGCCTCCTATCTGCTGATCGGTTTCTGGTACAAGAAGCCGTCGGCCAACGCCGCCGCCATCAAGGCCTTCGTCGTCAACCGCATTGGCGATTTCGGCTTCTCGCTCGGCATTTTCGGCATCTTCGTCCTGTTCGGCTCGATCAATTTCGACACGGTCTTCGCCAATGCGGCGACCTACCTGCCGGCTGAAGGCGCGCCGGCCGGCGAGGCGGTGCTGACCTTCCTCGGCTACACGCTCGACAAATCGACGGCCGTCACCGTGGTCGCCCTGCTTCTGTTCATGGGCGCCATGGGCAAGTCGGCGCAGGTGCCGCTGCACACCTGGCTGCCGGACGCCATGGAAGGCCCGACCCCCGTGTCGGCGCTGATCCATGCCGCGACCATGGTCACGGCCGGCGTCTTCATGGTGGCGCGCCTGTCGCCGATCTTCGAATTGTCGGCGACCGCGCTGACGGTCGTCACCTTCGTCGGTGCGTTCACCGCCTTCTTCGCCGCCACGGTCGGCCTGGTGCAGAACGACATCAAGCGCGTCATTGCCTATTCGACATGCTCGCAGCTCGGCTACATGTTCGTCGCGCTCGGCACCGGCTTCTATGGCGCGGCCATCTTCCATCTGTTCACGCACGCCTTCTTCAAGGCGCTGCTGTTCCTTGGTTCCGGCTCGGTCATCCATGCCGTCTCCGACGAGCAGGACATGCGCAAGATGGGTGGTCTGCGCACGCTGATCCCGAAAACCTACTGGATGATGATCATCGGCACGGTCGCGCTGACCGGTGTCGGCATCCCTCTGACGATGATCGGCACCGCCGGCTTCTTCTCCAAGGACGCCATCATCGAGGGGGCTTTCGCCGGCGAGAACGCCATGGCCGGCATCGCCTTCGTGCTGCTGACGATCGCTGCGGTCTTCACCAGCTTCTATTCCTGGCGGCTGATCTTCATGACCTTCCACGGCAAGGCACGGGCCTCGGCCGACGTCATGCACCATGTGCATGAATCGCCGCTGGTCATGCTGGTGCCCTTGTTCATCCTGGCGGCCGGCGCGCTGTTTGCCGGCGTCATCTTCCAGGGCTTCTTCGTCGGCCATGAGTATGAGCACTTCTGGAAGGGCGCGCTGTTCACCCTGCCGGACAACCATATCCTCGAAGAGTTCCACCATGTGCCGCTCTGGGTGAAGCTGGCGCCGTTCGTCGCCATGCTGATCGGCTTCTACGTCGCCTGGGTGTTCTACATTCGCTCGCCCGAGCGGCCGAAGGCGCTGGCACGCCAGTTCAGCGGCCTCTACGCCTTCCTGCTCAACAAATGGTACTTCGACGAAGCCAATGACTTCCTGTTCGTCCGCCCGGCCAAGCGGCTCGGCCACTTCCTCTGGAAGAAGGGCGATGGCTGGTTCATCGACGGCCTGGGCCCCGACGGCGTGTCGTCCCGGGTGGTCGACGTGACCAACCGGATCGTCAAGCTGCAGAGCGGCTATCTCTATCATTACGCCTTCGCCATGCTCATCGGCGTCGCGGCACTCGTTACCTGGATGATGCTCGGAGGCGCATTCTAAAATGACCGACTGGCCCATTCTCTCCACGGTTACGTTTCTGCCGCTGGTCGGTGCGTTCCTGATCCTGCTGATCCGCGAGGACGGACCGGGCGCGCGCCGCAACATCCGCAATGTCGCGCTGTTGACGACGGTGTTCACCTTCGTCCTGTCGCTGTTCATCTGGCTCGGCTTCGATGCCTCGACCCCCAGCTTCCAGATGGTCGAGAAGCGCGACTGGCTGGATTCGGGCATTTCCTACCACATGGGCGTCGACGGCATTTCCATGCTGTTCGTCATCCTGACGACGTTCCTGATGCCGTTCTGCATCCTGGCCAGCTGGGAGGCGATCGACAAGCGCGTCAAGGACTACATGATCGCCTTCCTGATCCTGGAAACCTTGATGATCGGCGTGTTCTGCGCGCTCGACATCGTGCTTTTCTACGTCTTCTTCGAGGCGGGCCTGATCCCGATGTTCATCATCATCGGTGTCTGGGGCGGCAAGCGGCGCGTCTATGCCAGCTTCAAGTTCTTCCTCTACACGCTGCTCGGCTCGGTCCTGATGCTGCTGGCCATGATGGCCATGTTCTGGCAGGCCGGCACGACGGACATCCCGACGCTTCTGACCCATGTCTTCCCGACAGGCATGCAGTACTGGCTATGGGTCGCCTTCTTCGCCTCCTTCGCCGTCAAGATGCCCATGTGGCCGGTCCACACCTGGCTTCCCGACGCGCATGTGGAGGCGCCGACGGCGGGTTCCGTCATCCTGGCCGGCATCCTGTTGAAGATGGGCGGCTACGGCTTCCTGCGTTTCTCGCTGCCGATGTTCCCAGTCGCCTCGATGGACCTTGCGCCGCTGGTCTTCACGCTGTCCGTCATCGCCATCATCTACACGTCGCTGGTGGCGCTGATGCAGGAGGACATCAAGAAGCTGATCGCCTATTCCTCGGTTGCCCATATGGGCTTCGTCACCATGGGCATCTTCGCGCTCAACCAGCAGGGCGTGCAGGGCGCCATCTTCCAGATGCTGTCGCACGGCCTCGTCTCGGGCGCGCTGTTCCTGTGCGTCGGCGTCATCTACGACCGCATGCACACCCGCGAGATCGCCGCCTATGGCGGGCTCGTCAACAACATGCCGAAATACGCCACGGTGTTCATGATCTTCACCATGGCCAATGTCGGCCTGCCGGGCACAAGCGGTTTCGTCGGCGAATTCCTGACGTTGCTCGGCGCCTTCAAGGTCAACACCTGGGTCGCCTTCTTCGCCACCACCGGCGTGATCCTGTCGGCGGCTTATGCACTGTGGCTCTATCGCCGGGTGATTTTCGGCGCCCTGACCAAGGAAAGCCTGAAGGGCCTGCTCGATCTTTCTGCGCGCGAGAAGCTGATCCTTTATCCGCTCGTGGTTCTGGTCATCTTCTTCGGCATCTATCCGGCGCCCATCCTCGACGCCACGGCGGTGTCCGTCGAGGCGCTTGTCAACAATGTTTCCTTGTCGGCCGACATGGCGCGGCAGGCGGCCACGGCCGCGGCCGCCGCCCAATGAACCGGCCACCAGTAGACGGAACGAAAACGAATGACGCCTGATCTGACGATAAGCCTGATCCTTGCCACGCCGGAGCTGCTCTTGGCGGTGGGCGCCATGGCGCTCCTGATGGTCGGCGTCTTTTCCGGTGCGCGCGCCAACAGCACGGTGACCGGCCTGGCCGTCGCGCTGATGGTGGCGGTGATCGCCCTTATGGTCATCTTCCCGTCCGACGGGCGCGCCTTCGGCGGGGCTTTCGTCAGCGATCCGTTCTCGCGCTTCATGAAGGTTCTGACCGTCGTCGGCTCGGTGGTCACGCTGATCATGTCCGTCGGCTTCGCCAAGGCGGAGAAGTTCGACAAGTTCGAATACCCGGTGCTGATCATGCTGGCGACGCTCGGCATGATGCTGATGGTGTCGGCCAACGACATGATCGCGCTCTATCTCGGCCTCGAATTGCAGTCGCTGGCGCTCTACGTCGTGGCAGCGATCAACCGCGACAGCGCCCGCTCAACCGAAGCCGGATTGAAATATTTCGTCCTCGGCGCGCTGTCCTCGGGCATGATGCTGTACGGCATCTCGCTGATCTACGGCTATACGGGCAACACCGGCTTCGACGTCATCGCCGCCACACTGACCGGCGCCGAGCGTCAGCTCGGTCTCGTCTTCGGCCTGGTCTTCGTGCTGGCCGGCTTGGCCTTCAAGATCTCCGCCGTGCCGTTCCACATGTGGACGCCCGACGTCTACGAGGGCGCGCCGACGCCGGTGACCGCCTTCTTCGCTGCGGCGCCGAAGATGGCCGCCATGGCGCTCCTCGTGCGCGTTACCATGGGCGCCTTCGAGCCGATCGCGCTCGACTGGCAGCAGATCGTCGTCTTCATCTCCATCGCCTCGATGCTGCTTGGCGCTTTCGCCGCCATCGGCCAGCGCAACATCAAGCGCCTGATGGCCTATTCGTCGATCAGCCATATGGGCTACGCTCTGGTGGGCCTCGCGGCCAATTCCGAGGCCGGCGTGCGCGGCGTGGCGATCTACATGCTGATCTACCTGGTGATGACGCTCGGCACCTTTGCCGTCATCCTCGCCATGCGCCGCAACGAGGGCAATGTCGAGCAGATCGACGATCTGGCGGGTCTCTCATCGACCAATCCGATGATGGCGACGGTGATGACCATCCTGATGTTCTCGCTGGCCGGTATTCCGCCGCTTGCCGGCTTCTGGGGGAAGTGGTACGTCTTTCTGGCCGCCATCAATGCCGAGCTTTACGCGCTGGCCGTGATCGGCGTTCTGGCCTCGGTCGTCGGCGCCTACTATTATCTGCGCATCATCAAGATCATGTGGTTCGATGAATCGGTCGGCAGCTTCCAGCCGATGGCCGGCGAATTGCGCCTGGTGATGCTGCTGTCTTCCGCCTTCGTGCTGTTTTATGTCCTGATCGGCGGCCCGGTCGGGCGGTTCGCCGAAGCAGCCGCCAAGACATTCTTCTGATCGGATGGGATTCCGCCCGGCGCCTTCCGCCACTGACGCCGGGTACCCGCCGCAAAGGCAGAAGAGTGTCGGACTGGCGGCGACCGTCGCTCCGCGGCAGATGAATGATCGTTTCGCCGTTGCCTCAGGCTCCGTTGCGAATGTGGTCCGGTTTCCCGAGTGTCTGCCTTATCCTGCGGCTTCGCGGCGGAAAGTCGGGTCTGCAGCGTTTTGTCATCCGCTGGGCAAGCGGCTCATTGCTCAAGGTCGCCTATGGGCGACGCTCATTTAAGTGCCGTTGCCTCGGCGCAAGCAGATTGAAGGAAAGGGAACCCATGGCGCGTTCCAGCAAGAAGAACATGAACCAACCGACCGATAACGCCGAACTCGTCTTCTGCCCCCTGGGCGGCGTTGGTGAGATCGGCATGAATTTCGGCCTTTACGGCTTTGGCCCGAAGCAGAAGCGCGAATGGATCATCGTCGATTGCGGCGTGACCTTTCCCGGGCCCGATTTGCCGGGCGTCGACCTGGTTCTGCCTGACATCCGCTTCATCGAAGGCCAGATCGACAATCTGCGCGGCATGATCATCACCCACGCCCATGAAGACCATTACGGCGCGGTGCTCGATCTGTGGCCGCGCCTGAAGGTCGATGTCTGGATGACACCGTTCTCGGCCGGCCTGCTGGAGGCCAAGCGCCAGTCGGAATCGAATGCGCCGAAAGTCCCGGTCAAGATATTCCGTTCGGGCGAGACCTTCGATGTCGGTCCCTTCCGCATCGAGGCTGTGGCCGTCGCCCACTCGATTCCCGAGCCCGTCTCGCTGGCCATCACCACGGCTGCGGGAACGGTGGTCCACACCGGTGACTGGAAGATCGACCAGGCGCCGTCCATCGGTCCGAAGACCGACGAGGCCCGGTTCCGCGCCATCGGCGAGGCGGGTGTTCTGGCACTCGTCTGCGATTCCACCAACGCCATGCGCGAGGGCGAATCGCCCACCGAGCAAGCCGTCGGCGAAGGGCTGAAGGAAGTGATCGCCGCCGCCAGCGGCCGTGTCGCCGTCACCACTTTCTCGTCCAATGTCGGTCGCATCCGCTCGATTGCCGAGGCGACGCGCGATGCCGGTCGCCAGCTTCTCGTGCTCGGTCGCTCCCTGAAGCGGGTGATGGATGTGGCCGGCGAGCTGGGCTATTTAGACGGCCTGCCGGGCGTCCTCGAGGAGGAGAATTTCCAGAACGTGCCGCGCGACAAGGTGGTGATCCTGTGCACAGGCAGCCAGGGCGAGGGCAGGGCGGCGCTTGCCAAGCTGGCGCGCGATGAGATGCGCAATGTGGCGCTCTCGCCCGGCGATACGGTGGTCTATTCCTCGCGGGTCATCCCCGGCAATGAAAAAGCCATCCTCGAGACCAAGAACCTGCTGATCGAGCAGGGCATCAGGATCATCGAGGATGACGATGCCCTGGTGCATGTGTCGGGCCATCCGCGCCGCAGCGAATTGAAGCGCATGTATGCCTGGACGCGGCCGCGCATCCTGGTGCCGGTCCATGGCGAGGCGGCGCATCTGGTGGCGCAGGGATCGCTCGGCGCCATGGAAGGCATTCCCGAAGTCGTTCAGGTGCGCAATGGCGACATGCTGCGCCTGGCGCCGGGTCCCGCCGAGATCATCGGCGACGTGCCGCATGGCCGCTTCTTCAAGGATGGAAGGCTGCTCGGTTCCGACGAGGAAATGGGCATTCGCGACCGGCGTAAACTGTCGTTTGCCGGCCACGTTGCCGTCAACATCGTGCTCGACGAGCGGCACGATCTTGATGGCGATCCCGATATCGTCGCCATTGGCGTTGCCGAGGCGGATGCAAGCGGCAAACTGCTCGAGGACATCATGCTCGAGGCGGCAATCAGCGCCGTGCGGAGCATTCCGCGCGCCCGCCGCAAGGATCTGGACCTGGTGTTGGAAGCGGTTCGCCGCGCCGTGCGCAACGCGGCCAATGCCACCTGGGGCAAAAAGCCCATTGTGACGGTCTTCGTCACGCAATAAGCATGGGGCGGGGATCTGCTGCATCCCCGCTTTGAATGCTTGCGGAAGAAGAAAACCGATGCTCGGACGATTGAACCACGTGGCGATTGCCGTGCCCGACCTGGAGAAGGCCGCCGCGCTCTACCGCGACACGCTGGGCGCGCGCGTTTCCGCGCCGCAGGCGCTGCCCGAGCATGGGGTGACGGTGGTCTTCGTCGAACTCGGCAACACCAAGGTCGAGTTCCTGGAGCCGCTGGGCGAGGGGTCTCCCATCGCCGGCTTCCTCATCAAGAACCCCGGTGGCGGCATGCACCACATTTGCTACGAGGTGAATGACATCCTCGCCGCCCGCGACCGCCTGACGGCGTCGGGCGCCCGCATTCTGGGCGATGGCGAGCCGAAGACCGGTGCCCATGGCAAGCCGGTGCTGTTCCTTCATCCGAAGGATTTCACCGGCACGCTGGTCGAACTCGAACAGGTTTGAGGTTTCCCGATGGGCTGGCTTTCGCTATTCGCCGTATTCTTCATCATCTGGTGGACGGTCCTGTTCGCCGCGATCCCCTTCGGCCTGCGCACGCAGGATGAGGATGGGAATGTGACGCTCGGTACCATTGAGAGCGCCCCGCGCGGCCCGCACATGCTGCGCGCGCTGATCCGCACGACGGTGATTTCGCTGATCATTTTCGGTGTCCTGTATTTCCTGACGCGCGGCCTTGGATGGTCTTTCGACGACATTCCGCGCATCGTGCCGACCTACGACTGACCCGGCAGCAGCGTTGCCGGAATGTGCCGATAGCTGCTGATTGTCAGCGCGAGAAGCGTCGGGGAAACAGGCAAGAAATGCCAAAAAAAATGCAAGGCCGAGGCCTTGCTAACTCAACGCGTCCGATCCTTAACCGTATCACTGCCGGCGGCTGCGTACGACCGCGCCTGGACCGCATCCTCCCAAGACTTTGACCGCGTGGTGAGGATGAATTTAGCTTCACCCTCTTGTTATGGGAGCGCACTCTAAATCAAGTTGAGACGAAATGTCACGAGGAAAAATGCATTTGAAACGTATTGTTATCTCGGCTTGCATGGCTTTGCCTCTTGAAAATCGATGCTGGCGACCCAGGCGTGTGCCCGGTTGCGGGCGTGGGTTTCCAACTCCCCTGCGAAATGGTTAAAGAAGCCGGTTCCACCTTCTTGTTTTTCCGCATTTATGCGGACGTCAGGTGAGTCCACCTGACTGCAAAATGCTATAGCAGCATGATCTTGTGATTCCGAACAGGCTCCACGAGCCGCCTTAATGGATGCGTCTATGCGACTGTCGCGCTACTTCCTGCCGATCCTGAAAGAAACGCCGCGCGAGGCCGAAATCGTCTCGCACCGCCTGATGCTGCGCGCCGGCATGATCCGCCAGCAGGGCGCCGGCAGCTTTTCCTGGCTGCCGCTCGGCAAGCGCGTGCTTGAGAAGGTCAACACCATCGTTCGCCAGGAGCAGGACCGCGCCGGCGCGCAGGAGATCCTCATGCCGACCATCCAGTCCGCCGATCTCTGGATGGAGAGCGGCCGCTATGACGATTACGGCAAGGAGATGCTGCGCATCGTCGACCGGCACGAGCGCAAGATGCTGTACGGTCCCACCAACGAGGAGATGGTGACCGACATCTTCCGCTCCTATGTGAAATCCTA
>NZ_LFVY01000010.1 GCF_001050155.1 Nitratireductor soli | reverse complement strand
ATCGGGAACATCTCAGGGGAGCAGGTCACGCGCCACATAGCATTTTGCAGTCAGGTGGAATCACCTGACGTCCGCGTAAATGCGAAAAACAATGAGATAGAGCGTCCTCTATGCGTTCGAACGAACGCATGGCGCTCTAGCGAAGACCAAATCCGGGTTTCGCGCCGGTGCTTCGTATCCCGACCTTGATCGCCCAGGCTTGCTGCGGCGCCGCTGTCGATGCGGCGCTGCTTCCGGTCGGAATGCTTCCCGATGGGCCGCCGGCTTCAATGCCGACAAAGCATATTCATTGACCTTTCCGCCAAGCGTGGCATAAGCAATCCTTAAACAGTTTAAAATGGCGAACGGATGTTTGCCGGAAAAGCGAACGGGTTGATGTTCAACGCGATTTTGCCGGGTATCGACCGCCACGCAGCACGCGGGCATGTTGCCCTGGGGGAGAGGTAAGCTGGCGCAGAAAATCAAGCTTTCGACGATTGCCGAGGCTCTCGGCGTTTCCACGGCAACCGTGTCGCTGGCGCTGCGCGACAGTCCGCTGGTGGCCGATGCCACAAGGCAACGCATCAAGGAGCATGCGCGCGAGATCGGCTATATCTACAACCGGCGAGCGGCCAGCCTGCGCACCTCGCGCTCGGGCATTGTCGGGGTCGTGGTGCACGACATCATGAATCCGTTCTTCGCCGAGATCCTGCGCTCCATCGAAAGCGAACTCGACCGTTCGCGCCAGACCTTCCTGTTGTCCAACCATTATGACCAGCTGGAAAAACAGCGGACGTTCATCGACACGCTGCTGCAGCTCGGCGCCGACGGCCTGATCATGTCGCCGGCAATCGGTACGCCGGCTCAGGACATCCGCCTGGTGGAGGAAAACGGCCTGCCGGTGGTGCTGATCGCCCGTTCCGTGGAGGGCGCGCAGGTGCCGGTGTTTCGCGGCGACGACGCCTACGGGACGGCGCTCGCCACCAATCATCTGATTTCGCTCGGCCACAAACGGATCGCCATGATCGGCGGCACCGACCAGACTTCGACCGGCCGCGACCGCTACCAGGGCTATGTCGATGCCATGCAAAAGGCCGGGCTCGAGATAAAGCCGCAATGGCGCTTTGCCGGACCGCGCACCAAGCAGGCGGGTTTCGAGATCACCGGCGCATTCCTCGCGCTGAAGGACAAGCCGACGGCGGCGGTCTGCTGGAACGATCTGGTCGCCATCGGCTTGATGAACGGCATCGCGCGTGCCGGCCTCGTGCCGGGCGTCGATATTTCCGTGACCGGCTATGACGATTTGGAGGAGGCGGCCATCGCGACGCCGGCGCTGACCACCGTCTGGAACGGCCAGCGCGATGTGGGGCGGCGGGCAGCCCGTGTCCTGCTCGACCGGCTGAACGGAGCGGCCGTCAATCCGGCGCAGGAACTGATCAAGCCCGAACTGCATGTGCGGCAGTCGGCCGGCAAGCCGGTCGAGCGCTGAATTCGGCGGCGCCTGCGAACGCCACGCACTCAATTTCCATGGAGGACTGACCTTGGCCGAGACGAACGGGATCACCATTCTGGTGCCAGGAAAACTGCACCCGCATGCAGCAAGGCGGATCGACGAGCGCTTCAGGCTGGTCATGCTGGACAAGGCGGATCCATCGCTCGTCAGCCCCGACATGGCGCGCGACGTGAAGGGCATCGCCGGCATGACCCGCATCGACGCGGCCTTCATCGACGCATTGCCGAACCTCGAGATCATCGCCAATTTCGGCGTCGGCTACGACGCGGTGGATGCGGCGCATGCGGGTCGCAAGGGCGTCATGGTGACCAACACTCCGGATGTCCTGACCGACGAGGTGGCCGACACGGCGGTTGGTCTTCTCATCAACACGCTGCGCGAATTGCCGCGCGCCGAGCGCTGGCTGCGCGAAGGACGCTGGGAGCGCGAGGGCGGCTATCGCTTCTCGCGCGGTTCGCTCAGAGGCCGCAGCGCCGGCATTTTCGGCATGGGGCGCATCGGCCAGGCGATCGCCACGCGGCTTGCGGCTTTCGGCCTGCCGATCGCCTATCACAACCGCCGCCCGGTGGCGGGCGTACCCTACGCCTATCATGACAGCCTGCTCGGCCTTGCCGGCGCGGTCGATACGCTGATCTGCGTGGCGCCAAGCAGCCCATCCACCGACAAGGCGATCAATGCGGAGGTGTTGCGCGCGCTGGGCGCCGACGGCGTCCTGATCAATATCGGTCGCGGCAGCACGGTGGACGAGGAAGCGCTGATCGCGGCGCTCGCCGATGAAACCATCCTTGCCGCGGGGCTCGACGTCTTTGCCCATGAGCCACATGTGCCCGAGGCGCTTCTCGCGCTGGAAAACACCTCCCTTCTGCCGCATGTCGGCTCCGCTTCGGTGATCACCCGCGAGGCGATGGCCGATCTTCTTGCCGACAATCTCGTTGCCTGGTTCGTTGACGGGAAGCCGCTTACGCCGGTTCCCGAAACCGCCCATGTGGGTGGGTAAGCGTTTCCGGCGATGAAACCACGCGTTGATTTTTACGTCGACTGGACAACCGATTCCCGCTTTCAGGCGATGTGTTAGCCAACGGTTAACGCCTTGACCGCACAGTGCCCCTTTGAGTGATCGCCGAGGGGTTGCGATGAAGGTTCTGGTCTCCGGGGCATTGGCTTTGGGATTGCTGGGTTCGACCGGCTATCTTTCGCTCCATCCGGCAAACGGTTCGAAGCCTGCTGCGGGTCCAGCGGGCGCGGATGCGGATTTGGGCGTGCGCGCCCATCCCGTCTTTGCCCTTGCAAAGGCCGGGGTCGACCAGGGATGCGCCGTGACAATGGGCGCGACCCGGCCCATGCAGCGGGCGGAGCTGACGTTGACCGAGGCGTGCGCGGCGATGATGCCGGCTTTGGCCAAGGCCCGCTACTGGCAGGACAACAGCGATGGCACGGTCGCCTTCGTCAGCGGTGAGGGCCAGGCGGTGGTGGAATTCTTCGCCGCCGACGGCATTGCCTATGAATCGTTTCGGCCGGAAACGGCTTTGCTCAGCCTCAGCGCCAGCCAGTAGCGCGGCGCTTTTGCACGTATCGCATTATTCCGCGGCGGTAGCCGCCTGGACGTCGGTACGGCGCGCGGCCGCATGGGCGCGCACCGCATCGCCGAAGGCGCGGAAGATGCGTCCGGAGGTTTCGTCGCTGGCGGCCCAGTATTCGGGGTGCCATTGCACGCCAACGGCGAATGACGGCGCATCCTTGACGGATACGGCCTCGACGGTCCCGTCCCTTGCCACGGCCTCCACCTGCAGGCGCGGGGCGATGGCGCCCACGCCCTGGCGGTGAACCGAGTTCACCTGGATGTCGCCCGGTCCGTAGATGGCGGCGAAGCAGCCGTCCGGCGAAACCGTGACGGGGTGGCGGATGGCGAAGCGCTCGTCCTGGCTGTCGCTTTGCGGCGCGCGATGATCGAGCGCACCGGGGCGTTCCTGGATCTCGGTCGCCAGCGTGCCGCCAAGGGCGACATTGAGCTCCTGGATGCCGCGGCATATGGCAAGCAGGGGAACACCCCGCTCGATGGCTTTCCTGATCAGCGGCAGGGTGGTCGCGTCGCGGGCCCTGTCGTAGGGACCGTTCTCCTCGCCGGGATCACCGCCGTAAAGTGCGGGATCGACGTTCGATTTCGAACCGGTAAGCATCACGCCGTCAACCGCGGCAAGCAGGCTGTCGAGATCGAGCCGGTCGCCAAGGGCCGGCACCAGGACAGGCAGGACGCCGGCGCCGGAAAGCGCGGCCTCCAGATACTGCTGGGGTGCCGCATGCCAGGTGTAATTCTCGAAATCCTTGGCGTCGGTCGAGACGGCGACGAGGGGCTGGTGCATGGCGGTTCCGATTATCCGTGATCAGGCTTTTTCACCAAAAGTGCGGGCTGGCTTCTCGAAACAGATGGGCACCATCCGTTTCGGTCAGACCAACTAGAATGTAATCACTCCTAGCCGCTTTCCAACGGCCTCGCGAGGGGTTTTGGCGGGTCTCCTACATTGGTCGCAAGCATCCTGTGCACGCTGGACTTGAGCTCGCATGCATGCATTGATGCCGATGGCGGCAAGCGCGGAACAATGCAAACAGCAAGGCCACGCCGGGCGCCATATATATGTCGGGCACAATGTCGTGTCGCGACAATCGGTTCCAAAATGGGAGGAGAATCCATGGACCGCAGAACCTTCATCAAGAAGGCGGGGCTGGCTGGCTCGGGCGTTGCCGCCGCATCGGTACTCGCCACGCCGGCCATTGCCCAGTCGATGCCGAAAATCACCTGGCGTTGCACTTCGTCGTTTCCGAAAGCGCTCGACACGATTTACGGCGCGGCCGAGACCATGGCGGATTTCGTCAAGGGAGCGACGGACGGCAATTTCGAAATCCAGGTCTTTGCCGCCGGCGAGATCGTGCCCGGCCTGCAGGCAGCCGACGCCGCGGCGGCCGGCACCGTCGAGATCGCCCATACGGCGTCTTATTATTACTGGGGCAAGGACCCCACCTATGCGCTCGGCACGGCCATCCCGTTCGGGCTCAACTATCGTCAGCAGAATGCCTGGTTCTATTACGGCGAAGGCAACACGCTGATGAACGAGTTTTATGGCGCCCAGGGCCTGTACGGTCTTCCCTGCGGCAATACGGGCGCCCAGATGGGCGGCTGGTTCCGCAAGGAGATCAACACGCTCGACGATCTCAAGGGCCTGAAGATGCGCATTGGCGGCATGGGCGGCAAGATCATCGAGAAGCTCGGCGTGGTGCCGCAGCAGATCGCCGGTGGCGACATCTATCCGGCGCTGGAAAAAGGCACGATCGACGCGGCCGAATGGGTCGGTCCTTATGACGATCAGAAGCTCGGGTTCAACAAGGTCGCCCAATACTACTATTATCCCGGCTGGTGGGAAGGCGGTCCGGTCCTGCATGCCCTGTTCAACAAGGCGAAATGGGAAGAACTGCCCAAGCCTTACCAGATGATTCTCGACGCGGCCTGCCGGGCGGCCAATGCCGACATGATGGCGAGCTACGACTACAAGAACCCGACTGCGCTGCGGCAACTGGCGGCCGACGGGGCTCAACTCAGGCCGTTCAGCCAGGAAATTCTCGAAGCCTGCTACAACGCATCGATCGAGACCTATGACGAGATCAATGCTTCGAATGCGATGTTCAAGAAGATCTACGACAATCAGCAGGCCTTCAAGAAGGACGCCTATCTGTGGGCGCAGATCTCCGAATACACATTCGACACCTTCATGATGATCCAGCAGCGCGCCGGCAAACTCTGACGCCGCGCCAGGCTCGGCATTTTGCCGTCAGGTGGTTTCACCTGACGTCCGCATAAATGCGGGAAAACAAAAAAATTGAGCGGTTCAGCGCTTCCATGAAACGCTGAACCGGTTTCGACGAAGACGATCCCCGGGGTGCGACGCCCCGGGGATTTTCGTTCCGGATCACGATGGCGCTTAGAGCGGGATGAGGAAAAGTGTGAAGCGGTTTTCCGCCCGCACCCCGCTCTAACCTATTGAGAGCGATCACGTTTATGATTTTGGATTGATTCAATCCAAAATCATCGTGATCTAGTTGAACCGCTCAGTTGAAACTGGGTGGCTGGCTCAGATCGGTCTGCGGCCTTTCCGGCTGACCGGCCTTTTCCGCGTCTTCGGCGGGTGCTTGCCCGAATGGAGAACCGCCAAGTCCGCCCGGCAGGCCGAAGCCGGGCTTTCCGTCTTCCTGCCCGAAAGGCGGCACGATGATCTCGATCGTATCGGGGTCGACGGTGTTGCTCGACTTATAGTGCGTCACCAGCGAGGGAAAGGCGATGACGAGCATGATCATGAGGAACTGAATGATGATGAACGGCACGGCGCCCTTGTAGATCTCCAGGGTCTTGACAGCCGGCAGGATGCGCCCGGAAACCTCGTCCTTCCATTCGCTCATCGGCGCGACCGAACGCAGATAGAACAGCGAGAAGCCGAAGGGCGGTGTGAGAAACGATGTCTGGAGATTGATGCCGAGGATGACGCCGAACCAGATCAGGTCGATGCCGAGCGTTTCGGCGGCCGGCACCAGCAACGGCACCATGATGAAGGCGATCTCGAAGAAGTCGAGGAAGCAGCCGAGGATGAAGATGAGGACCGTCACGGCGATCAGGAAGCCTGTCTCGCCGCCCGGCAGCCGCAGCAGCAATTCCTCGATCCACACATTGCCGTTGATGCCGTAGAAGGTCAGGCCGAAGACGCGCGCACCGATCAGGATGAACATGACGAATGCGGAAAGCTTGGTCGTCGCGTCGAGCGCCTGTTTGAGGATGGTGAACGACAGGCGTCCCTTGACGAATGCCAGGACCAGGGCGCCGGTCGCGCCCATCGCACCGCCTTCGGTCGGGGTGGCGATGCCGAGAAAGATGGTGCCGAGCACCAGGAAGATCAGCGCCAGCGGCGGGAACAGGACGATCACCACCTGCTCGGCTAGGCGGGACAGGATGCCGAGCTTGAAATAGCGGTTGGCGAGGCTGAAGGCGAGGGCCACCGCCGTGGCGGAGGTTGCCGCCCAGACGAGCCGGACCTCGCCGCGCATCTCGGCGAAAATCGTGTGATAGGTGACGAGATAGATTGCCACCGCCGCTGCGAGCAGGACGATCAGCGACGGGACGCCGCCGCCCAGCGTGCGCGTTTCCGGTGGCAGGGCCGGCGCCCAATGCGGCTTGACCAGCGTGATGGCGAAGACCAGCAGGCAGTAGAGGGCGATGATGATGAGTGCCGGGAAAAGGGCGCCGACATACATGTCGCCGACCGAGCGGCCAAGCTGGTCGGCCATGACGATCAGCACCAGAGACGGAGGCACGATCTGCGCCAGCGTGCCGGAGGCTGCGATGGTGCCGGCGGCAAAGCCGCGATTGTAATTGTAGCGCATCATGATGGGCAGCGAGATCAGCCCCATGGCGATCACCGAGGCGGCGACGACGCCCGTGGTGGCGGCCAGCAGCGCGCCGACCAGCACCGCCGCATAGGCGAGGCCGCCGCGCACGGGTCCAAACAGCTGGCCGATCGTGTCGAGCAGGTCCTCGGCCATGCGCGAGCGCTCGAGGATCAGTCCCATGAAGGTGAAGAACGGGATGGCCAGCAATGTGTCGTTGTACATGATCCCGTAAATGCGCTCGGGATGCGACTGGAGCAGCGGCCAGAAAAGACGGATCTCGCTGGAGACGTGCGAGACCTCGACACCGATGACGAAAAACAGCAGCCCGCCTGCTGCGAGCGTGAAAGCCACCGGATAGCCGATCAGCAGCATCGCCATGACGCTGACGAACATGATCGGCGCGAGGTTGTGGGCGATCAGGTCAATCACGGCCCCTTCTCCTCCATCTTGATGGCTGCTTCTACCGTTGGAGGCAGCGCGTGCTGTGGATTGGGCTCGTCGATCAGGCCGCGCAGCACGGCGATGCGCTTGACGATCTCGGACAGCGCCTGGGCGGCCAAGAGAACGAAGCCGGCCAGCACCATGAACTTGGCCGGCCAGATGATGAGCCCGCTCGCATTGGCCGAGATTTCACCGGAAAGGAAGGAACGCCGGAACCAGGGCCAACTCAGCCAGGTGAGCAGGGTGACGAAGGGGAGAAGGAAAAAGACATGGCAGAACAGATCGACCCAGTCGCGCGTGCGCTTGGAGAAGAAGCCGGAAACGATGTCGATGCGGATGTGTTCGTTACGCTGCAGCGTATAGGCCGAGGCGAGCATGAAGACCGTCCCGTAAAGATACCATTGCAGCTCGAGAAGACTGTTGGAAGCCCGGGGTATGGGGAGGTAGGCCGGCAGTCCGTTGCCCAGGAACCGCACCGTTGCGTTATAGGCGGAAACGAGGACCGCCACCAGGATCAGCCAGGAAACCTGTTTGCCGATAAATCGGTTAATACGATCTATCAGGCGCGAAAGGCCAAGCAGCCCCGCCATACGCTCCTCCCAACGATGTGTTCCCCCCGATGTTTTTTCCCGGGTTTTGTTTTTGTGGTCTATCCGCAGCCTGCCCGCAAGCGCGCCAAAAGTCGACAGTGACAGCTTTCCGCCCGGGCGTGGCCGGCAGATTTTCTGTTGAAACAACGTGTGCAAACAAACGAAGCTTCGTTTTGAATGGAACGATAAGGGCGATCCTTCCGTGAAATGCCTTTTCAATTCAGGCGCTTGATTTCCTGCCTGGTTTGAATAGACGCACAGCGGGTGAATAGCGGGGCCAGAGCGCCCATGGCCTAGACACATGCGCGACCGCGTGTATTGATACATGCTTCGATCGGGGGCAGGGCGTTTGCGCTTGCGCCACCGGTCATCGCCCCGGCCGTTCTTCGGCCTTTTTTTTCGATTGCGATAGTCTCGGGAGGTACTTCATGGATCGCCGTTCATTTATCAAGAAAGCCGGCTTGGCTGGCGTGGGCGCTGCCGCGCTTGCCACGCCAGCCATCGCGCAGGGCAACCAGACGTGGCGCATGGTCACCACCTGGCCGAAGAATTTTCCAGGTCTTGGCGTCGGCGCGCAGCGCCTGGCCGACCGCATCACGGCGGCTTCCGGCGGGCGCCTGACCATCCAGGTCTATGCCGCCGGTGAGCTGGTGCCGCCGCTGCAGTCGCTCGACGCGGTGATCGACGGTTCCGCCGAGATGAGCCACGGAGCGGCCTATTACTGGCAGAACAAGAGCGCCGGTCTTTCGTTCTTCACCGGTGTGCCCTTCGGCATGACGTCGCGCGAGTTGACCGCGTGGGTGCGCTATCTGGGCGGCCAGGAAATCTGGGACGAGATCTACGACCAGTTCGGCGTGCAGGGCTTCCTGTCCGGTGATACGGGCACACAGGCCGGCGGCTGGTTCCGCAACGAGCTGACGGGCCTCGATTCGGTCAAGGGCCTGCGCTTCCGCACGCCGGGCCTCGGCGGCCGTGTGTGGGAAAAGCTCGGCGCCACCGTCACCAACATGGCGGCCGGCGAAATCTTCCAGGCGCTGCAGTCGGGCACGCTGGACGCGGCCGAGTTCGTCGGTCCCTACAACGACCTGGCGCTCGGTTTCTACCAGGTCGCCAAGAACTATTACTTCCCGAGCTTCGTCGAGCCGGGCCTGGCGACCGAGCTGGTGGTCAACAAGTCGAAGTATCAGGAATTGCCGTCCGACCTGCAGGCCATCGTCAAGGATGTCTGCCAGGCCGAGTACGATCAGGTGGCCTCCGACTTCTATGCCAACGACCCGCGCGCGCTGAAGACGCTGGTCGACGACCACGGCGTGATCGTTCGCCAGTTCCCCGATGACATCATCGAGGCCGGCGCCAATGCGGCGATGGAAATTCTCGCCGAACTGCGCGATTCCAGCGATGCGCTGACGAAGAAGACGACAGAGAGCTTCATCGAGGCGCTGAACATCGTGCGCACGCGCACGGAAGGCACGGACGGCGCTTTCGTCGCGGCACGCGAGAAGTACTTCAAGATCTAGAGCATTTGAGCTGCCAGGTGGTTTCACCTGACGTCCGCATAAATGCGGGAAAACAATGAGCTAGACCGGTTCGGTGCTTCATAGAAACGCCGAACCGGTCTAGGCGCCATGCCCGCTTGAAACGGAAAAGCCCGGGTTTCGCCCGGGCTTTTTCTTTGTGGCGCTGCAAGCCTCAGTTGTAGATCGTCCGGGGCAGCCAGGTGGCGATCTCGGGGAAGATGAACATGATGGCGATCGCCAGCACCTGCAGGGCGACGAAGGGCAACACGCCCTTGTAGATCATCGCTGTGGAGACATTGTTCGGTGCGACGCCGCGCAGGTAGAACAGCGCGAAGCCGAAGGGCGGCGTCAGGAACGAAGTCTGCAGGTTCACGCCGACCAGAACGCCGAGCCAGATCGGATCGACACCGAGTGCCAGCAGGACCGGTGCGGTGATCGGGATGACGATGAAGATGATCTCGAACGTGTCGAGGATGAAGCCCAGCAGGAACATGATGAACATCACCACAGCCACGGCGGCAAGCGTGCCACCGGGCAGGTTGGCGAGGAACTCGTGCACCAGATTGTCGCCGCCCATCAGGCGGAAGACGATGGAAAACACCGACGCGCCGAACAGGATGATGAACACCATGCAGGTGATGGAGGCGGTGGCAATGGCCGTCTCGCGCAGCACCCGAAACGACAGGCGCCAGCGCAGCCCGGCCAGCACCATCGCACCGACCGCGCCAACCGATGCAGCCTCGGTCGGCGTGGCGATGCCGCCGAGAATCGAGCCGAGCACTGCGGTGATCAGCATCAGTGGTGGCAGGAGCGCCACGGCGACCTCGCGGAGCAGGGCCTTCTTGTCCTCCGGCGCCACGGGGGTGGCGGGACAGGACGCTGGATCGAAGATCGCCTTCAAAATGGTCCAGCCGAGATAGAGGCCGACCAGCAGCACGCCGGGCAGGATGGCGCCGGCGAACAGGTCGCCGACGGAGACGGGCACCGGGGCGAAGTTGCCCTTGGCCATCTGCACCTGCGCGTTGATGCCCGACAGCATGTCGCCCATGAAGATCAGCACCGTCGATGGCGGGATGATCTGACCCAAAGTGCCCGACGCGCAGATGACGCCGGTGGCGAGCTTGGGATCGTAATTGGCGCGCAGCATGGCCGGTAGCGAGATCAGGCCCATCGTCACGACGGTGGCGCCGACGACGCCTGTCGAGGCGGCCAGAAGCGCGCCGACGATGATGACGGACATGCCGAGGCCGCCACGCAGATTGCCGAACAGCTTGCCCATCGTCAGCAGCAATTGCTCGGCGATCTTCGAACGTTCGAGCATCACGCCCATGAAGATGAACAGCGGCACGGCGACCAACACCTCATTGGTCATGTAGCCGATGTAGCGGTTGGTCAGGCTGCCGAAATTCGACGGGTCGAACACGCCGAGCCACATGCCGACCGCGCCGAACATCAACGAGACGCCGGCCAGCGTGAAGGCGACGGGAAAGCCCAGCAGCAGGAAGCCGATGATGCCGAAGAACATGAGCCCCGCAAGGAGCTCGCCAATGAGAACCGGATCCATCAGACGTTTGCCTCCGGCAGCATTTCGGTCTCGCTCTGGTAGCGCAGTTTCTGCGGAAGCAGGGCTTCGTTCCCCGTCAGAACCAGGATGGAGCGCAACGCCATGGCGATGCCCTGCAGGGCGATCAGGACGGCGAAAGCGAGGATGAAACCCTTCAGCACGAACAGCCCAGGCATGCCGCCGACATTTGCCGAAGCCTCGCCGATGCGCCAGGAACGCTGAACGAAGGGCCAGCCATAATAGAAGACAATCCAGGTGAACGGCAGGAGGAACAGCGCGACGCCGATCAGGTCGACGACGGCTTTGCGCCGCACATTGGCCGGCCGGTAGAAGATGTCGACGCGCACGTGGTCATTGCGCAGCAGCGCGAAACCGGCCACCGCAGTGAACATTGCGCCGTTCAGCCAGACATAGAGATCCTGCATCCAGACGAAGCTGACCGCGAAGACATAGCGCTGCACGACGACGGTGAAGCAGACGAGAACGATGGCCAATGACAGCCAGGCGAAGATGTTGCCGATGAGGGCATTGAGCCCGCATATGGCGCGGACGGCGAAAGCGATTGCGCGCACGGGTCAAAATCCCCCGTCGCCGGCGCGCACGGCGTGCGGCACATGTCTATCCGTCATTTTCTACCCTCTTGCATTTCCCCTTGGCGGGCGCCAATTGTTATCCAGGCGTCCCGTCCTGCCCGGTGCCGGGCGCGGTTGATTAGCAGCTTTCCGACTTTGGCAAAAGTTATCCGCTGCGAAAAGTCGCCTTTTTGCCCGCCGAACCTAGATGATTGATGAAAGAGTGCCGCGCCGCCGGATGCACGGCGCGTCGAAGCGAATATACTGTCGTCAGAATCATTCGCTATCCTGTTCTTCCGGCTAATAAAATGTCGCCGGGAAGGCGCGTAATGCGGCGGACTTGCTCTTTGTTGTGGACACCGCAATTTCGTTTGACGCGGTGCGGTGCCAATAGAAAACTACCCTGGCGGAAATGCCTCGAAGGCCGCTGTCCGTTGAGGAGGATACCGTAAATGACGCTTCACGACGTCGCGCTGGACGACAAATACGACCTGAGCAAGGAACGCATCTTCGTTTCCGGCGCGCAGGCTGTTGTGCGTATGCTTTTGATGCAGCGCGAGCGTGACCGGCGTGAAGGGCTCAACACGGCGGGCTTCGTTTCCGGCTATCGCGGCTCGCCGCTCGGCGGCTTCGACCAGCAGCTGTGGAAGGCGAAGAAGTCGCTCGAGGCGTCGAACGTCATCTTCCAGCCGGGCCTCAACGAGGAACTTGCCGCCACCGCCTGCTGGGGTTCCCAGCAGACCAACATTCTCGGCGAGGGCAAGTATGACGGCGTGTTCTCCGTCTGGTACGGCAAGGGGCCTGGCGTCGACCGCTGCGGGGATGTGTTCAGGCATGCCAACCAGGCGGGCTCGGCGAAGAATGGCGGCGTGCTGGCGCTGATGGGCGACGACCACACGGCCGAATCCTCCACTGTCGCCAATGCCAGCGAGTTCGCCTTCGTCGATGCGATGATCCCGATCCTCAATCCGGCGGGCGTTCAGGAACTGGTCGATTACGGCCTCTATGGTTACGCCTTATCGCGCTTCGCCGGCACCTGGACGGCCATCAAATGCGTCAAGGACAACATCGAATCGACGGCGGCCGTGGATGTGTCGCTCGACCGCCTGAACATCATCAAGCCGGATTTCGACATGCCGCCCGGCGGGCTCAACATCCGCAACGAAATCAACATGCTTGGCCAGGAAACGCGGCTGTATGATTTCAAGCGCGCCGCCGCCGCCGCTTTCGTCCACGAGAACAAGCTCAACCGCGTCATCTATACGGGCGGATCGAAGGCGAAGATCGGCATTGTCACGCTTGGCAAGAGCTATCTCGACACACGCCAGGCGCTTGACGATCTGGGCATTGACGAGGCGCGCGCCAAGGCGCTCGGCATCCGACTGTTCAAGGTGGCCTGTCCGTGGCCGTTCGACGTCGAGCACATGCGCGATTTCGCCCGCGGCCTCGACATGGTCATCGTCGTCGAGGAAAAGCGCTCGCTGATCGAAGTGCAGTTGCGCGAAAATCTCTACGGCACGGCCAACCAGCCGGAAATCATCGGCAAGGTCGATGAGAAGGGCGGGCGTCTGTTCGCGCCGACGGCGGCGCTCGATCCCAATGAGATCGCCATCGCCATCGGCGAGCGCATTCTGCGGGTGATCGGCCCGTCGGAGGAGATCGCCGCGCATGTGAAGCGGCTGCGCCAGTTCCAGGCGATGCTTGCCGACACGGTGGATGTCGCCTCGCGCACGCCTTTCTTCTGTTCCGGCTGCCCGCACAACACATCGACCAACGTTCCCGAAGGCTCGATCGCCGGCGGTGGCATTGGCTGCCACTTCATGGCGACCTGGATGGACCGTTCGAATGTCGGCTTCACCGCCATGGGCGGCGAGGGGGCGCAGTTCGTCGGCCAGGCTCCGTTCTCCAAGCGTGAGCACTTCTTCCAGAACCTGGGCGACGGCACCTACAATCATTCGGGAACCATGGCGATCCGCTTCGCCATCGCTTCGGGCGCAAATATCACCTACAAGATCCTGTTCAACGATGCGGTGGCGATGACCGGCGGCCAGCCGCATGAAGGCGGGCTGACGGTCGGCATGATCGCCGACCAGGTGCGCGCCGAAGGCGTCTCGCGCATCGCCGTCGTCAGCGACGAACCGGAGAAATATGCCGGCGTGGTCAATTTCCCCACCGGCACGACGATCGACCACCGCGACGAGCTGGACCGCGTGCAGCGGGACTTGCGCGAATTGAAGGGCGTCACGGTTCTGATCTACGACCAGACCTGCGCGGCCGAGAAGCGCCGCCGGCGCAAGCGCGGCACATTCCCCGATCCGGACAAGCGGGTCTTCATCAACGAGCTGGTGTGCGAAGGCTGTGGCGATTGCGGCGTCAAGTCGAACTGCGTTTCCGTGCAGCCGCAGGAAACCGAGTTCGGCCGCAAGCGGCGCATCGACCAGTCGAGCTGCAACAAGGATTTCTCCTGCGTCAACGGTTTCTGCCCATCGTTCGTGACGGTGCATGGGGCCAAGTTGAAGAAGGCGCAGGGTGCCACGGGCGCCGACAATCCGCTGGACGGCGTACCGGAGCCGAAGCTGTTCCCCCTGACGCATGGCTGGTCGGCCGTGGTCGACGGGATCGGCGGCACGGGCGTCGTTACCGTCGGGGCGATCGTCGGCATGGCGGCCCATCTGGAAGGCAAGGGCGCCGGCATTATCGACATGGCGGGCCTGGCACAGAAGGGCGGCGCGGTCTTCACCCATCTGCGCATCGCCCGGACGCCGGAGGACATCCACGCCATCCGCGTTTCGGCGGGCGAGGCGGACCTGATCCTCGGCTGCGACCTCGTCGTGTCGGGCACCAAGAAAGTGCTGGCCTCGGCACGTGAGGGGCACACGCTGTTCATGGCCAACACGGCCGAAGTGATGCCGGGCGACTTTACCCGCTCGGCGGATTTCTCCCTGCCCGTCGAACGCCTCAAGAAGGCAGTGCGCGCCGCCGCAGGCGAGCAGAATGCGCATTTCTTCGACGCGACCCGGGCGGCCAGCGTGCTGTTCGGCAATTCAGTCGGCGCCAACATGTTCATGCTCGGCATGGCCTACCAGCGCGGCGGGCTTCCCGTTTCCGCCGAAGCGATCGAAAAGGCGATCACGCTCAACGGCCAGGCCGTGTCGATGAACGTCACCGCGTTCCGCTGGGGCCGGCGCGCCGGTCATGATCCCGAATTCGTGCAGGCGCTGGTGGTCAGGTCGGCCAATGGCGATGCGCGGCCGGCCTTGTCGCAGTCGCTCGACGAGGTGATCGAGCGGCGCTCCGCCTTCCTCGCCGGCTACCAGAACGAGGCCTATGCGGAACGCTACCGCGCCCGCATCGCGCGGCTGCGCGCCGCCGAAGAAAGGGCCGTGCCGGGCTCGACCGTCGTGACGGAGGCCGCCGCCCGCAATCTGTTCAAGCTGATGGCCATCAAGGACGAGTACGAGGTGGCGCGGCTCTACACGGACGGCGCCTTCAAGAAGCAGCTTGCCGCCGAGTTCGAAAGCTACGACCGGCTCGAGTTCCATCTGGCCCCGCCGGTTCTCGGGCGGCGCGACGCCAACGGCGTGGCGCGGAAATCGAACTTCGGTCCCTGGATGATGACGGCTTTCCGCCTTCTGGCGCGCTTGAAGGGTCTGCGCGGCACGGCGCTCGACATTTTCGGCCGCACCAGCGAACGGCGCATGGAGCGCCGGCTTCTCGCCGATTATGAGAGCGATCTCGACCGCATCGAAGGGCTTGTGTCGCCACGGCGGCTGGAGGCGGCCGCGGCGCTGGCCAGCGTGCCGGCGCTCATTCGCGGCTTCGGCCATATCAAGGAAGCCAATGCGCGAAAGGCGGAACAGGAGCGCGCGCGGCTTGTTGCCCGGCTCGAGGGTGGCGACGATCAGGGAGCCGTACTGAAGGCAGCGGAGTGAACCGGCTTATTCTTAGCCGGGTTAGCGCAAACGTTTCGGCATAAAGCTTTCTTAATGCTGTTGTGCCATTTCTGGGCCTGTCAATCGGGCTCATGCGGTGAAAAACAGCAAGAACAGCATTCCGGAAGACGTGTATGTGGGCTTCGTTCGGTCGTTGTTCAACGAGCCGACGATTCTGCTCGTCGGTGGCGCAAGCCACTGCCTGATCGCTTATCTTGCCTACACATCCTCCAACGAACCGGTCTATCTCGGCTTCGCGCTTGCGCTGCTGATTGCCGGCGTTCTTCGCTATCTGGGCATCGTCAAGGGACGCGCCGCCAATATCGAGTCCTACAAGGACGCGGAGAAATGGGAACTGAACTACCTCATCTGGGGGTTTCTCCAGGCGTTGATCATGGGGATGTTCTGTTTCGTCGCGATCTATGTGAAGCCCGACGTTTTTGCGGAAATCGCATCGATTGCGGTGGTGATCGGATCGACGATCACCATCGTCGGCCGGAACTACGGTTCCAGGACGATGGTGCTGCTGCAGGCGCTGGTCGTCGTCTTGCCGATGGCGATCGGCATGATCCTCAAATTCGAGACCGAGTATGTCATTCTCGGCCTCTATCTCATCCCCTTCATCTTCGTCCTGAAGAAGATGTCCGACAGCGTGCGCACCGTGCTGTTCGATGCGATCATCCAGGGCCGGCGTTCCCGCAATCTTGCGCAGCGGTTCGACCGCGCGCTCAACACCATGCCGCATGGGCTGGTGATGTTCAATCCGCAGGAACGGGTGGTCGTCAGCAATGCGCAAGCCGCGGAAATGCTGGGTTTCAGGTCACCCGAGCAGCTTTTCGGACGCACGCTCAAGGCGCTTCTGATGCGCGGTGTTGCAAGCGGCCTCCTGACGCAGCGCGATTTTGCGTATGCGGAAGATCATCTGTCGCGGGCGTTGCGCGAAGGGCGTGACCGCAAGGTCATGCTGCGGATGACCAATGGACGCCATTTCGAATTTTCGGCGCGGGAGGGGCGTGAGGAACTCGGTGTTCTCACCTTCGAGGACGTGACCAGCCGGGTCGAGGCGGAAGACAAGATTCGTTTCATGGCGCGATACGACAGCCTGACCAGCCTGCCCAATCGCGCCTATTTTCATGAGAAAGTCAGCGAGGCGATGGCGGGCGGCGACCAGACCCGGCTTTGTGCGCTGGCGGTGCTCGATCTGGACGACTTCAAGAGCGTCAACGACACGCTCGGCCATCCGGTCGGCGATGGCCTCATCTACGCGGTTGCCGAACGCCTGTCGGCTTTCGCCAGCCTCGACATCCGCATCAGCCGGTTCGGCGGCGACGAGTTCATGATCTTCTTCAACAACGTTGAAGACGAACGGGCGTTCTCGGAGGTGTTCGACCGCATCTTTGCCGGCCTGCAGGGGGAGGTCGACATCGCCGGCCATGCCGTACGAATCCAGGCCAGCGGCGGCGCGGTCGTGGTTCCGGTGAGCGGCAGCGACGTGGACGCGATGATCGTCAAGGCCGATCTGGCGCTCTACAAGGCCAAGGAACTCGGCAAGAACGTCTGGAGCCTCTTCGAAACCGAAATGGATGTCGCCTTCCGCAATCGTCAGATCATGAAGGCCGATCTGCGAAGCGCGGTCGAGGCGGGCAATCTGCGCGTCGTCTACCAGCCGATCGTCGATATGCGGACCATGCGGATCGCCAGTTGCGAGGCGCTGTGCCGTTGGGATCATCCGGATCTCGGCCTCGTGTCGCCGGCGATCTTCATTCCGCTTGCCGAGGAAATGGGCCTGATCTCGCAGATCAGCACCATCGTCCTGAGATCGGCCTGCCGTGAATGCGCCAAGTGGCCCTCGCATATTGGCATCTCCGTCAATCTGTCGGCCAAGGATTTCCATTCCGACGAGGTCGTGTCGAAGGTGCGCGACGCGTTGGCGGTCTCGGGACTGGCGCCCGAGCGGCTCGAGATCGAAGTCACCGAGACGGCGCTGCTCAACAACAGCGCGGCCACGGTCACCTATATCGAGGGGTTGAAGGCGTTGGGGATACGCATCGCGCTCGACGATTTCGGCACCGGTTATTCAAGCCTCAGCTATCTGCACACGCTGCCCCTCGACAAGGTCAAGATCGACGGCAGCTTTCTCGTCGATGTGACGGAGAACGAACGCTCGCACCGGTTGCTGAAGGGCGTTGCGACATTGTCGCGCGATCTTGGAATGGCCGTCACCATCGAGGGCGTGGAACGTTTCGATCAGTTGAAGATCCTGTCGCAGTCGGTCAAGCCGGATTTCGTCCAGGGTTTCCTCTTCGGATCGGCGCTGACGTCGTCGGGCATCGAAACCATGTCGTCGAAAACGTGGGTTTTCGCCGACGATCAGGCATCCGCCAACCATGAGGCCGAGGGTGAAGCCGAACAGCGCGGCCCTCGCTGGCGAGATCCATTCAGCCGCTCCCGCTCGACCGTCTGACCTTGCAATCCATCGGTTGTGGCCGCGTGCGCTGCCCGCATGCGGAGCCAATCATTAACCTTAACAGAATGTAAACGACCTCGTTCTCTTTTTCTTCTTCTTGTAGCGGTCCAACTGATTTACCGTATACCCACGAGTAGGGGTGGTGCGGTGTCAGTATCAGATCGGCGTTTTCACGGGGACGATACAGGCCGAGGTCGGGTTTCCGCCTTCAGTCGCAACGTTTTGTCGGTTCTCGAGAAAATCGAATACCGCCGTTGCGATACGGGAGAAGATCTCGAGGCGATCTACCGCCTCAGGTACAAGTCGTTTCGCAAGCATGGTCTTCTGCTGTCTGAAACGGCCGATCAAAGAATGGTCGATGATCTCGATGAGGCGCCGAATTGCCACAAGTTCGGCGTGTTCATGGAGGGTGAGCTGGTCAGCACCATCCGCCTTCATCACCTGAAGAAGCAAACCCCCTTCGCGCCCGCCATGACGGTGTTCGGCAACGTGCTCCAGCCACGGCTCGATCGCGGCGAATCGTTCATCGATCCGAGCCGGTTGTCGATCGATCCCGACCTGTACGGCGTGCACAGGGTCATGCCGCACATAACCCTGCGCCTTGCCTTCATCGCCAATATCTATTTCAAGACCGTCGCCTGCATCTTCATGATCCGCGAGGAGCACACCGCGTTCTACGCGCGCAATTTCCAGGCGACACAGATCGGTCATCCACGGCCCTATCCTCCGTTCACCATGCCGATCTATCTTTACGAGACGCGTTACGACCTCAACATGCAGCGGACGATCGACCGGTTCCCGTTCTACTTCTCGACGCCGATGGAACAACGTATGCTGTTTGCGCGGCCGAAGCCGGGTGAACTCGCTCCGCTTACCGTGCTTCCGACGGCCAGGTATCTCCACCAGGCCGCCTGAACGTCACCGACGCGGCAATCGAGGTCCACTGGCTTCTTGTCGCCGCTACGCCGGCAGGCTATCGAAGAACGATGAGCGCCAAGAAGGATATCGCTGCTTCCGTCGTCTGGGCGGCCGAGTTGACCGACGATGAACGCGACCGTGCGCGGCGGGGGCTGAGCGAGCGTATCTTTTCGAAGGGCGGGTATATCTGCCATCGCGGTGACCGGCTCGATCACTGGACAGGCGTGATCGAGGGCCTGATCAAGATCAGCGCCATTTCGGCGGCGGGCAAGGCGATGACCTTTGCCGGGGTGACGGATGGCGGCTGGTTCGGCGAGGGATCGGTGCTGAAGAACGAGCAGCGCAAATATGACGTCGTTGCCATCCGCGACACGCGGCTTGCCATGCTGTCGCGCAGCACATTCATGTGGCTGTTCGAGAACAGCCAGGGGTTCAACCGCTTCCTGGTGCGGCAGCTGAACGAGCGGATGGGACAGTTCATCGCCACCATCGAGTATGATCGGATCCTCGACCCGAAGGCGCGCGTGGCGCGCAACCTGTCCTGGTTCTTCAATCGGGCGCTCTATCCTGCGGCCGGCAACGAGATCCAGATCAGCCAGGAGGAACTCGGGCTTCTGGCAGGCGTGTCGCGGCAGGTGGTCAATCGCAGCCTGCGCCAGCTTGAAGACGAGGGCCTGCTCAAGGCCGAGCACGGCCGCATCATGGTCGTCGATGCCGAGGCGCTGAGCCGCTACGGTTCGTAGAACGAGAAGAACGCGCCAGGGCTGAACGGGAAGACCCGAAACTGCAAAGCTGTGGTGGAGAATGAGGCCTGGCCTGCCTGCCGGCAGCAATGTCATTTGCCGGTCAGCCCACAAAGAGCAACGACGGCGCGCGTGCGAACACGAGGCTGCTGTATAATAAAGACAAACTGTGAGCCTGTCTGTCAAGAGGCGAGTTGATTGCGCGGGGTTTTCATGAAAACCTCGGTGCAATCAATAGTCTCCGGCTCGAGGAGGAGCTGGAAACAACGGCGAGTCAACCGCCGCATCAGGGAGGAAACGGCTTGGCGCACAATACCGCGTCGACGGACACGTTTGCCAAATATCTGCTGCTGAACGCCGAGCGCTTTCGTGGCCGGCCGGCCATGCGGTTCAAGGATTACGGCATCTGGCAGAGCTGGACCTGGGAGGAACAGCTCAACGAGGTGCGCGCCCTGGCGCTTGGCCTGCAGACGATCGGCGTCAAGCGCGGCGACAAGATCGCCGTGATCGGCGCAAACCGGCCGCGGCTCTACTGGTCGTTTGCCGCCGCCCAGTCGCTCGGCGCGGTGCCGGTGCCCGTCTATGCGGATTCGGTGGCCGACGAGATGGCCTATGTCCTCGACCACGCCGAGGCGAAATTCGCCGTCGTCGAGGACCAGGAGCAGGTCGACAAGGTGCTGTCGGTGGCCGATCGCGTCCCGGCGCTGACCGATCTGATCTACGACGAGCCGCGCGGCCTCAAGGACTACGATCACACGCATCTGCACGACTATGGGACGCTGCGCGAGACGGGGCTGAACCGGTTCGCCGAGGAACCCGGCGCGACCGAAGGCTGGCTCGACGAGGTGGCGCAGGGCAAGGGCAGCGACCTGTCGGTCATTCTCTATACGTCCGGCACGACCGGGCGGCCGAAGGGCGTCATGCTGTCGAACGACAATTTTGTCCGGTCGGCCCTCAACGGCAATGGCTTCGACAATCTCGGTGAGAACGAGACGACCATCGCATATCTGCCGCTCGCCTGGGTCGGCGATCATCTGTTCTCCTATGCGCAATCCTATACGGCCGGCTATTGCGTCGCGTGCCCGGAAAGTCCGGAGACGATCAACGAGGACCGGCGCGAGATCGCGCCGACCTATTTCTTCGCTCCGCCGCGCGTGTTCGAAACCCTCCTGACCTCGATCATGGTGCGGATGGAGGATGCCGGGCGGGTGAAGAAGGCGATGTTCGATTACTTCCTTGCCCATGCGGGCAAGGTTGGCGAGCGCATCCTGAACGGCGAGACCGTTTCCTTCTGGGACCGGCTGAAGTATCAGCTCGGCGATTTCCTGGTCTACGGCCCGCTGAAGAACCGCATCGGGCTGTCGCGCATGCGCGTCGGCTACACGGCCGGCGAGGCGATCGGTCCGGAGCTGTTCAGCTTCTATCGCTCGCTCGGCCTGAATCTGAAGCAGCTCTACGGACAGACGGAGGCGACCGTCTACATCACGGCGCAGGCCGACGGCAAAATCCGCCCCGACACGGTCGGCCTGCCGTCTCCCGAGGTGGAGATCAAGATCGCCGACAATGGCGAGGTGATGTACCGCTCGCCCGGCGTGTTCGTCGGTTACTACAAGAACGAGGAGGCGACGCGGGAGACCAAGACCGCGGATGGCTGGGTGCATACGGGCGATGCCGGCTTTTTCGATGCCGATGGTCAGCTGAAGATCATCGACCGGGCGAAGGACGTCGGCAAGCTGGCCTCGGGCGCGCTGTTCGCGCCGAAATACATCGAGAACACGCTGAAATTCTTCCCCGACATCAAGGAGGTGGTGGCTTTCGGCCACGGGCGCGATTTCTGCGCCGCCTTCATCAACATCGACCTGACCGCGGTCGGCAATTGGGCCGAGCGCAACAACATCGCCTATGCCTCGTACCAGGAACTGGCCGGCCACAGCCAGGTCTACGAGACCATTGCCGCCCATGTGGACGAGGCCAACCGGCGGCTGGCGCGCGAACCGCTGATGGCCGCCTCGCAGATCAAGCGGTTTCTCGTCCTGCACAAGGAACTCGACGCCGACGATGGCGAGCTGACGCGCACCCAGAAGGTGCGGCGCAGCTTCATCGCCGAGCGCTACGGGCCGCTGATCGAGGCGCTCTACGACGGTTCGACGGAAAAATTCGTCGAAACCGAGGTGACCTATGAGGACGGCCGCAAGGGCATCATCCGCGCCACGGTGAAGGTCGTCGATGCAAAAGTGCATGACGCGCCGAAGGAAATGATACGGGAGGCCGCCGAATGAACCCGCGCCCCGATCCGAACCATCTGCGCGTCTCGGACGATGGCATAGCCAAGGGCGGCGTGCTGCTCGACGTGCGCAATGTTTCACTGGCCTTCGGCGGCGTGAAAGCCATAACCGACATTTCGCTGAACGTCATGAAGGGCGAGATACGCGCCATCATCGGCCCGAATGGTGCCGGCAAGACGTCGATGCTCAACGTCATCAACGGTTTCTACACGCCGCAACTGGGAACCATCGTCTTTCGCGGCAAGGAACGACGCTCGATGAAGCCGCACCAGGCGGTCGGGCAGGGGATTGCCCGCACCTTCCAGAACGTGGCGCTGTTCAAGGGCATGTCGACGCTCGACAACATCATGGCCGGGCGCTCGGTGATGATGAAGCGCCATATCGGCTGGCAGATGCTGTGGCATGGGCCGGCGCTGCGCGAGGAGATCGAGCATCGGGAGAAGGTCGAGGAGATCATCGACTTCCTGGAGATCCAGCACATCAGGCGCACGCCGGTCGGCAAATTGCCCTACGGGCTGCAAAAGCGCGTCGAGCTGGGCAGGGCACTGGCCATGGAGCCGACATTGCTTCTGCTCGACGAGCCTATGGCCGGCATGAATCTCGAGGAAAAAGAAGACATGAGCCGGTTCATCATCGACGTGAACCAGCAGAGGGGGACGACCATCGCGCTGATCGAGCACGATATGGGCGTGGTGATGGATTTGTCCGACCGGGTGGTCGTGCTCGACTACGGCAAGAAGATCGCCGATGGACCGCCGGACGAAGTGAAGAACAATCAGGATGTGATCGACGCCTATCTGGGCGTGCCGCATTGAGTATTTTGCAGTCAGGCAGGATCACCTGACGTCCGCATGAATGCGGAAGAACAAAGGGATAGAGCACCGTTGCGCGTCCATTCGGATGCATGGCGCTCTGGACGGTGAAGGGAGCGGGACACGTATGGAATTTCTCGACAACATCCTGGTAAAGCCGTTTGCCGACATGGCGGCAGCGCCCGATTTCCTGTTGCAGGTGCTGTGGGAAGGGCTGGTCGGAGGGGTGCTCTATGCCCTGATCGCGCTCGGCTTCGTGCTGATCTACAAATCGTCGCGCATCTTCAATTTCGCGCAAGGGATCATGGTCGTCTTCGCCGCGTTGACGCTGGTCGGCCTGCATGAAAAGGGACTTCCCGCCTTCATTGCCCTGCCGCTGACGCTGGTCGTCATGCTGGTCCTGGCCATCACCATCGAGCGCGTCGTGTTGCGTCCGCTGGTCAACCAGCCGGACATCATCCTGTTCATGGCGACCATCGGCATCACGCTGTTCCTCATCGGCTTCGGCGAACTGATTTTCGGCGGCGAAAACAAGGTGATGATCACCAAGGAGCTGATGATTCCGACGGACAGCTTCGTCTTCGAGCCGTTCGGCGGCTTCGTCTCCATCGAACAGAAGGATCTGACAGCCGTCATTGGCGCGATGCTACTGGTGGCGGGCCTGCTGGTCTTCCTCAACAAGTCGAAGATCGGCCGCGCCATCCGGGCACTTGGCGACGATCACCAGGCGGCGCTGTCGGTCGGTATTTCCCTGTCGACGATCTGGGTCATTGTCTGGTTCATCGCCGGCGTCATCGCCTTGGCCACGGGCATCGTCTGGGGGGCGAGGGCAGGGGTTTCCTTCGCTCTGGAGGTGATCGCCTTCAAGGCGCTGCCGGTGCTGATGCTGGGCGGGCTGGAAAGCGTCATGGGGGCCATCATCGGCGGGCTGGCTATCGGCATCCTTGAGAAAGTGTTCGAGATCTATTGGGGCCAACCCTTGTTGGGCGGCAACACCGAAGCCTGGTTCGCCTACATGCTGGCGTTGCTGGTGCTTCTCTTCCGCCCGCAGGGGCTGTTTGGCGAAAAAATCATCGAGCGGGTGTAATCCATGTTCTACCCCACTGCAGGCCAGTTCAAGACCAGCTATCAGGCCGACTATGCGCTGTTTCCCGTACGCCAGGACGCGTTCCTGCTCGGCGTGATCGCACTGTTCGCCTTCGTCGTTTTCCCGCTGACGGCCAGTGAGTTCACCTTCCGGGCGCTGCTCACCCCGGTCCTGATCTATTCGCTGGCGGCGCTGGGGCTCAACATCCTGACCGGCTATGCCGGGCAATTGTCGCTCGGCACCGGCGCGTTCATGGGGGTCGGCGCTTATGCCTGCTACAAGCTGGTGTCGATCTTTCCGGAGATGAACATCGTCGTCGCCATCGCCCTATCGGGTTTCTTCTCGGCGACTATCGGCGTGATCTTCGGGTTGCCATCGCTGAGGATCAAGGGCTTCTACCTCGCCATCGCCACGCTGGCGGCGCAGTTCTTCCTGGTCTGGCTGTTCCAGAAATGGGGCTGGCTCTACAACTACAACGCCTCCGGGGCGATCCAGGTGCCGAACATCGCGTTGTTCGGCGTTACCGTTGCAGGTCCGCGCGCGACAGCCATCGCACAGTATTATTTCGTGCTGTGCACGGTCTGCGTCATCACCGTGTTTGCCATCAACATCACCCGCGGGCGCATCGGCCGCATGTGGAAAGCCGTGCGCGACATGGACATCGCCGCGGAATTGGTCGGAATCAACCTGATGCGCGCCAAACTCATGGCCTTCTTCGTCTCGTCCTACATCGTCGGGATCGCCGGCGCGCTGTTCGTTTTCCTGTGGCGGGGCGCGGCGGAAGCCAACCTGTTCGACATTCCCCTGTCGTTCCGTGTGCTGTTCATCGCCATCATCGGCGGCCTTGGTTCGGTGCTGGGCAATTATCTTGGCGCGATCCTCATCGTCGCGCTGCCGGTCATTATCAGCACTGTGCCGAAGGCGCTCGGCCTGCCGATCGACGCGGCGACAGCGGAGCACTTGAATGTGATGATCATCGGCGCGCTGATCATCACATTCCTGATCGTCGAGCCGCACGGCCTGGCGCGGTTCTGGGCGATCATCAGGGAAAAACTCATTCTGTGGCCGTTCCCGCATTGAACAACGAACGGGAAGGCCGCTTGAAACGGGGCCGGTTCGCCCCTTCCTGTCGGAGAAAAGAACAAGTGGAGGAAACAGCATGAAGACATTGCTCAAAACTGCGATCCTGTCGTCGGCGCTTGTGCTCGGCGCCGGTTTTTCCGAGCCTGCCGCAGCGCAGGACGATTCCATCTACATTCCAAACCTGTCCTACCGCACCGGGCCGTTCGCGGCGACGGGCACGCCGTTGATGAACGGCCAGCGCGATTACATCACGCTGCTCAACGAACGCGATGGCGGGCTCAACGGCGTGAAGCTCGTCTATGACGAGTGCGAGACCGGCTATAACACCGAGAAGGGCGTCGAGTGTTACGAGAAGACCAAGGCCAACGCCGTGGTCACTCAGCCTTGGTCGACCGGCATTACGCTGCAGGTCCTGCCCAAGTCGAATGTCGATGAGATTCCGATCCTCGCTCCCGGCTACGGCTTCTCACCCATGGCCGACGGCAAGGTATTCCAATGGGCCTTCAACCCCCCGTCTTCCTATTGGGACGGCGCCTCGATGATCCTCAGGAACATCTCCGACGGCAATCTCGACAACCTCAAGGACAAGAAGATTGCCCTCCTGCACCTTGATCACCCCTATGGAAAGGAGCCGATCCCGCTGCTCGAAGCGCTTGCCGCGAAGCACGGTTTCACGCTGCTGCCGATTCCAGTCGGTCTTACCGAAATGCAGAACCAGTCGGCGCAATGGCTGCAGATCCGCCGCGAGCGTCCCGACTTCGTGCTGATGTGGGGTTGGGGCGCCATGAACGCCGGCGCTCTCACCGAAGCGGTGAAAACCAAGTATCCGATGGATCAGTTCGTCGGTATCTGGTGGTCGGGCCATGACGGCGACCTGAAGCTCGTCGGCGAGGATGGCAAGGGCTATCGGTCGGTTTCGTGGAGCGTGCCGAATTCCGAATCGCCGCTGATGCAAGACATCAAGAAATATGTGGTCGACACCGGCAAGTCGCTCATCAACCAGGGTGAGGGCGAGTTCGATTGGGTGTTCTACCAGCGCGGCCTCATGATCTCTGCCATACTCGTAGAGGGCATCAACGCGGCGCAGGAGCAGTTCGACGTCAAGTCGCCGAACCCCGAGCAATTGCGCTGGGGTCTGGAAAACCTCAACCTGGACGAAGCCCGTATCCAGGCCTTGGGTGCGGAAGGCATGCTCGTCCCCTTCAATACGTCCTGCGCCGACCACACCGGACATGGCGGGGGCTGGATGCTGCAGTGGGATGGCGCCAAGTTCGTCAAGGCTTCGGAACTCCTGACGCCAGACCGTGCAGCGATCGAGCCGCTGGAAGACAAGGAAGCGCAGGAATACGCATCGGCCAACGCGCCATGGCCGATCAACGAAGAATGCAAGATGTGACGACAGCTTTCTTCTCCCCGCTTGCGGGGAGAAGATGCATGCAGGCAGATGGGGGGCAGCGCGAGCCTTTGGAGCCTGGGCTCCGCCCCTCACCCGGCCCTTCGGGCCACCCTCTCCCCGCAAGCGGGGAGAAGGAGACTTCAACCTCGGAGCCGAGATGAGCAATACAGCCCCCGCAGCCGCGCCCGCCGAGGCCATCCTCGAAGTCAACAACATCGAGGTCATCTACGATCATGTCATTCTGGTCCTGAAGGGCGTGTCGCTGTCGGTGCCGCGCGGTGGCATCACCGCGCTGCTCGGGGCCAACGGCGCCGGCAAGACGACGACCCTGAAGGCGATTTCCAATCTGCTGCACGCCGAGCGCGGCGAGGTCACCAAGGGATCGATCCTGTTCGAGGGAGGCGAGGTGCAGAATCTGTCGCCCAACGATCTGGTGCGGCGCGGTTGTATCCAGGTGATGGAGGGGCGGCATTGCTTCGGCCATCTGTCGGTGGAGGACAATCTCCTGACCGGCGCCTTTACGCGGCGCGACGGGCAGGCGGCGATCCGTCAGGACCTCGACCTGGTCTACACCTATTTCCCGCGCCTGAAAGAGCGGCGCAACTCGCAGGCCGGCTATACGTCCGGCGGCGAGCAGCAGATGACGGCCATCGGCCGGGCGCTGCTTTCGCGACCGAAGATGATCCTGCTCGACGAGCCGTCGATGGGGCTTGCGCCGCAGCTGGTCGAGGAGATTTTCGAGATCGTCAAGAAGCTCAACGAGGAGCAGGGCGTGTCGTTCCTGCTGGCCGAGCAGAACACCAACGTGGCGCTGCGCTACGCCAAGTACGGCTATATCCTCGAATCGGGCCGGGTCGTCCTCGATGGCGAGGCCCAGGCGCTGCGCGAGAATGAGGATGTCAAGGAGTTCTATCTCGGCGTCGGCGGCGAGGGGCGGCGTTCCTTCCGCAATGTGAAACATTACAAACGGCGCAAGCGCTGGCTTTCGTAACAGGTTCCGGGCCGCTTCTGCCGCTTCTCGTTGCACCGCGTGTCCGGCCTGCAACGCCTTGGGCGTTGCAAACCGATTGAAAGGTGGGCACACCGCTCGTGCGGCAATCCTCCCATTGCCCTCCAGCCATCTTTTCGCTATTCCCCAAGTCCAATTCTATTCCCATGGGGTTTTGTGATGGCAGACAATACGCCGGCCGGTCCGGCCGAGACGGGCGCGGAAATGGACTACGCGGAACACGAGCGCACCTACAATCTTTTCCTGACCATCTCCAAATATTCGAGCCTGGTGATCATCGCCCTTTTGATCGCGATGGCGTTCGGCTTTTTCACCTCCGCTGGATTTTTCTCCAGCACCGTTCTTTTCATTCTCATCACGGCGCTCGGCGCCTGGCTGCTGCGCTAGGGCGCACGGCTTGACGTGCGGGGCGGCGAACGCTGCCCCGACGATGGGGAGGACGGTCCAACCGAAAGGACATGACGGTGGGACAAAGCATTTTTGTGCCTAAGGAAACTGACGTCACGGAAGGCCGCGTTGCGGCATCGCCCGATACGGTCAAGCGGCTTGCGGGTCTCGGCTTCGACCTGGTGATCGAGGCGGGCGCCGGCGCGCAATCGCGCATTGTCGACGGCGAGTTCGAGAAGGCGGGAGCGAAGATCGGCAAGCTGGCGGACGCCGCCAAGGCCGACATCATCCTCAAATTGCGCCGGCCGAACCCAGGCGAACTCAAATCCTACAAGAAGGGCGCGGTGGTCATCGCCACCATGGACCCGTATGGCCACGAGGGCGACGTGGCGGCGATGGCCGATGCAGGCGTCACCGCCTTCGCCATGGAATTCATGCCGCGCATCACGCGCGCCCAGTCGATGGACGTCTTGTCCTCGCAGGCCAATCTGGCCGGCTACCGCGCCGTGATCGACGCCACCGCCGAGTATGACCGGGCGATGCCGATGATGATGACGGCGGCCGGCACGGTGCCGGCGGCCAAGGTGTTCGTCATGGGCGCCGGCGTCGCCGGCCTGCAGGCCATCGCCACGGCGCGCCGCCTGGGCGCGGTGGTCACGGCGACCGACGTGCGGGCGGCGGCCGGCGAGCAGGTGGCCTCGCTGGGCGCCAAGTTCATCATGACGGAGGCGCTGAAGGATGCGTCGGGCGAGGGCGGTTACGCCCGCGAACTGACGGATGCCGAGAAAAAGGCGCAGGCCGAACTGGTCGCCGAGCACATCGCCAAGCAGGACATCGTCATCACCACGGCACTGATCCCCGGCCGGCCGGCGCCGAAGCTGGTGAGCGCGGCCATGGTCAAGTCGATGAAGCCGGGTTCGGTCATCGTCGATCTGGCGGTCGAGCGCGGCGGCAATGTCGAGGGCGCGGTCGCTGGCCGCGTGGTGACGACGGCCAACGATGTGAAGATCCTCGGCCATCTCAACGTGCCGGGCCGGGTCGCCGCATCCGCCTCGCTGCTCTATGCGAAGAACCTGTTCGCCTTCCTCGAGACGATGATCGACAAGGAGAGACAAGCGCTTGCCATCGACATGGAGGACGAGCTGGTCAAGGCGACCATGCTGACCCATGGCGGCAAGATCGTGCATCCGAACTTCGTCGATGCGTCCAAGCCGGCGGCGAAAACCGCTGCACCGAAGAAGGCGCCGGCGGCCAAGGCCGCCAAGGCGACAAGTGCGACGGCAGCGAAGAAGCCTGCGGCCCGGAAACCTGCAGCGAAGAAACCTGCGGCCAAGCCTGCTGATGCCAAGAGCCCGGCGAAGGCGCCTGCCGCAACCAAATCGGGGGGAGAAGCCTGATGGAACCAACGGCACTCGAAAGGGCGCTCGACCAGCTCGACAGCGCCGTGGCGAGCGTTCGCGCCGCCATGGAAGGCATGCAGGCGGCGGATGTCGCCGATGCGGCAGGCGCGCTGGCGCATGGCGCGTCCGGCGGGGCGATCGATCCCTTCGTCTTCCGCCTGGCGATCTTCGTCCTGGCGATCTTCGTCGGCTACTACGTGGTCTGGTCGGTGACGCCGGCGCTGCACACGCCGCTGATGTCGGTCACCAACGCCATTTCCTCGGTCATCGTCGTCGGCGCGTTGCTTGCCGTCGGCATCTCCGCCTCGGGACTGGCCACCGGCTTCGGCTTCGTCGCCCTGGTGCTGGCCTCGGTCAATATCTTTGGCGGGTTCCTCGTCACCAGTCGCATGCTGGCCATGTACAAGAAGAAGGACAAGTGACGTGAGCGCCAATCTTGCATCCTTCCTCTATCTCGTCTCCGGCGTCCTGTTCATCATGGCGCTGCGCGGCCTGTCGCATCCGACCACCAGCCGAAAGGGCAATCTCTACGGCATGGTCGGCATGGGTATCGCCATCGTCACGACGCTGGTTTACGCCACGCCGTCCTTTGGCGGTTTCGTGCTCATCGTCGCCGGCATCGCCATCGGTGGCGGCATCGGCGCGGTGATCGCCAAGCGCATCGCCATGACGGCGATGCCGCAGCTCGTCGCCGCCTTCCACAGCCTTGTCGGTCTTGCCGCCGTCATGGTGGCGGCCGCCGCCATGTATGCGCCGGAAAGCTTCGGCATCGGCACGCTGGGTGCGATCCACGCCCAGGCGCTGGTCGAGATGTCGCTCGGCGTCGCCATCGGCGCGGTCACCTTCACCGGCTCGATCATCGCCTTCCTGAAGCTGGACGGCCGCATGTCGGGCAAGCCGATCCTCTTGCCGATGCGCCACATCATCAACGCCAGCCTGGCCATCGCCCTGGTGGTGCTGATCATCCTTCTGGTGACGACGCAGAGCACGACGATCTTCTGGCTGATCGTCGCCGCCTCGCTGGTGCTCGGCGTGCTGATCATCGTGCCGATCGGCGGCGCGGACATGCCGGTCGTCGTCTCGATGCTCAATTCCTATTCGGGGTGGGCGGCTGCCGGCATCGGCTTCACGCTCGGCAATCTGGCGCTGATCATCACCGGCGCGCTGGTCGGCTCGTCGGGCGCGATCCTGTCCTACATCATGTGCAAGGGCATGAACCGCTCCTTCATCTCGGTCATTCTCGGCGGCTTCGGCGGCGAGACGGCGGCGGCCAGCGACGACGGCATCGACCGCACCGTCAAGCAGGGTTCGGCCGACGACGCGGCCTATCTGATGGCCAATGCGCAGAAGGTCATCATCGTGCCGGGCTACGGCATGGCGGTGGCGCAGGCGCAGCACGCGGTGCGCGAACTGGCCGACAAGCTGAAGGCGGCCGGCGTCGAGGTGAAATACGCCATTCACCCGGTGGCGGGACGCATGCCCGGCCACATGAACGTGCTGCTCGCCGAGGCGCAGGTGCCCTATGACGAAGTGTTCGAGCTGGAGGACATCAACTCCGAGTTCGCCCAGGCGGACGTCGCCTATGTCATCGGCGCCAACGACGTCACCAACCCGGCGGCACGCGACGACAAATCCTCGCCGATCTACGGCATGCCGATCCTCGACGTGGACAAGGCGCGCACCTGCCTGTTCGTCAAGCGCTCGCTCGGCTCCGGCTATGCCGGCATCGACAACACGCTGTTCTACAAGGACGGCACGATGATGCTGCTCGGCGATGCAAAGAAGATGACCGACGACATCGTCAAGGCCATGGATCACTGAGGCATACGCCTTCACACGACAAAGCCCGGCAGTGATGCCGGGCTTTTTTGTTCGGGCGCTATCTCTTTGCTTTGCGCATAAAGGCTCTATTCGTCAGCCGTCCGCAGCTGGAATTCGCTGACGCCGAGGGCGACGTTGATGCCCGTCTGTCCCTGCAGGCTGAGGGGTTGCAGCATCAGGCTGTCGCTCTTCTTGCTGACCAGGATGTTGGCGCCGGCGCCGAAGCCGGCGGAAATCTCGGCGCTTGCACCGACAAAATCGCCCGCCAATGCACCGGGCGCATAGGCATCGGCGGTCGGCGCCACCACGACCCATTGCAGCACGGCGGGATCGGTCACGCCGACATCGAGGCCGAACTTGTTGACGACGCCGAAATAGCTTTCGGCGGGCCGCGCCTCATCCACCGGTTTGAAGGTGCATGCCAGATCCTTCGAGGAGGCGATCACCACGCCGGCGCCGCCCTCGACGACGCAATCCAGGACGCCGAGTTCGACGCGCTCCTGCGCGAAGGCCGGCGTCGCTGCCGAGGCAGCCAGGGCCGTGGCGAGAAAGATTGCTTTTTTCATCATTGAAACTCCTTGCTGGGTTCGGGCTCACAACCCGTGAGCGCCGGCAAGGTTCCAGATTTTTCACGACACGCCGCATCGCCGGCACAGCATATGCCGTCTGGTTGCGTTGAAGATTTCTGAAGATCCGCTTGCAGACCGGTTCGTCGTTTCACGGAAACGCTGTCCGGTCTATCTCCTTGTTTTCCGCATTCATGCGGACGTCAGGTCGGCCACCTGACTGCAAATGGGTTAGATGTTCGTGCGGGCCAGGCCGTCGCGCGCGGGCGCATATTCGGGGTCAAGCTGTATCGCGCGGGTGTAGGATTTGGATGCCTTCGCATTGTCGCCGCGCTTCTCGTAGACAAGCGCCTGGTTGGCCCAGCTTTCGGCGATCTTGCCGTCGAGCCGGATGGCGGTGTTGAAGTCCGAGAACGCGTTTTCGTCGTCGCCCTGGGCCAGATAGGACAGGCCGCGGCCATTGTAGCCATAGGGCGCGTCCGGGGAGAGCGAGATGGCTGTGGCGAAATCCTCGATCGCATAAGGGTGCTGGCCGCTTGCCTGATAGAGCAGGCCACGCCGGTAGAAGGCGCGCGGATCCGTGGTGTCGAGGCTGATGGCGCGCTCGAGATCGGCCAGCGCTTCGGTGCTGCGGCCGGAAAGGCGATAGATTTCAGCGCGGCCGATATAGGCCGTGTCGTAGTTGGGATCGAGCGAGATGGCCTGGTTGTAGTCGGCCAGCGCGCGGTCGTTCTGTCCCAGATAGCGGTAGATCAGCGCGCGGTTGGCATAGGCATTGTGCGAACGCGGGTTCAGCGCGATGGCCTTGTCGAAGTCCTTCAGTGCGTCGTTGTAGCGCCCGGCGCGCCCATAGGCTGCGCCGCGCATGTTGTAGGCTTCCGGCTCGTTGGGCGTGCGGTCGATCACCGAACTCAGCGAACCGATGTTTTCGGCCGAGCCCTGCGCCGTGTCGATGCGGCTGAGATCCGTGGATGGACCGCTCGACTGGCAGGCCGCCAGAGGCAAGAGGGTCAGGAGCGCAATGCCGGCGAAGCTGTGGCGCAATTTGATCGAAGGCGTCGTCAGGATTGAAGTCATTGTTCCTAATGCCATAACCCTTGCGCCAAACCAAGCCATTGCGGTCCCCGTGCTGAAAATCCCCAGATACACCAAAACGCGGTACGATCAGTGGATCGTACCGCGTTGGATACAAGCAGAAATGGTCGAAAGATGGGCGATGTCAGGGACGCGGCGCAGCAACGCGACCGCCGCCGACCAAACCTTCGCGCTGGGCGCGCTTGCGCGCCAGCTTGCGGGCGCGGCGCACGGCCTCGGCCTTTTCGCGGGCACGCTTCTCGGAGGGCTTTTCGTAATGCCCGCGCATCTTCATCTCGCGAAAAATGCCTTCGCGCTGCATCTTCTTCTTCAGCGCGCGAAGCGCCTGGTCAACATTGTTGTCGCGGACGAGTACCTGCACCTGGGTTTCCTGTCAGAACGTTGATTTTCTAAACGTCGAATTCATCTCGCAATTGCCCACGGGCAAAGGCCTCCGCGGCACAATTCTGCCACGAATAGCGGCGGCTCATAGCAGAATTGCAAATCCTTGTCGAGAGGAAACGCCTGCCGGCCGCCGCTTCTTGCAGTCGTCAGATCTTGTTGATCGACACACCGCCATCGGCAAGCAGCGCCGTGCCGGTGGTGAAGCTGGAGGCGTCGGAGGCGAGATAGAGTGCGGCCTGGGCGATCTCCTCGGGCCTGGCGATGCGCTTCAACGCGTGAAGTCCCTCGACGAATGCGCGCTGTTCGTCCGTCTCGAATGTGGCCATGCCCGTGTCCGTGCCGCCCGGCAGCAGCGCATTGACGCGGATGCCTTGTGTGCCGAGATCGGCGGCCATGGCCTTGGTCAGGCCGACAAGCCCGGCCTTTGCCGCCGCGTAGGCGGCCATGCCCGGCATCCCCGCCGTCTGGTAGCCGACAAAGCTTGAGGTGAAGATCAGCGATCCGCCGCCGCGCCGGCGCATGGCCGGAACCTGGTGTTTGGCGGCCAGGAAGGCGGATGCGAGATTGGTTTCCATCACTTCATCCCATTCGGCTCTTTCCAGATCTTCGATCGGCGCCATCCGGCCGACCGTGCCGACGTTGTTGAAGGCGACGTCGAGGCCGCCGAAGCGGTTCTCGGCCAGGTCCACCAGCGCCTCGTTGTGCTTGGCATCGCGTACGTCGCCGGCGAGTGCTGCGGCTTCACCACCCTCGCTGGCGATCTCGTCGACCAGGGCATCGAGTTCGGCCTGCCTTCGCGCGGTGACGACCACTTTCGCCCCCTGCGCGGCAAACAGCTTTGCCGCCGCCCGCCCGATGCCGGAGCTCGCGCCGGTGACGATGGCGACCTTGTCGTTCAATGAAAACATGCCGGTTGTTCCTTTTCGTTTACGGGATGCACGGCGCATCTCAAGTGACGGGAAACTTCCAGACATGCGGGCCGGCGGCCACCCGAAAGCCGACAAGCCTTCAGGAGCCCACGGCTTGACGCAAAACGGCAATGCCCGTCGCAATCAGCGCACGACGTTGCAACGGTTTTCGCTACTGCTACGCTGACAATCCGATGCGCCGCCTGTGGCGCGCTTGTCTGTTGCGGGGAGGCCCATGCGCAAATATTCCGTCTTCGCCATCGCCCGCGAGGCCATGCGCGGCCACAGGGGCTGGCCCGAGCAATGGGCCTCGCCCGAGCCGAAGAAACACTACGACGTGATCATCGTCGGTGCCGGCGGGCACGGGCTGGGCACGGCCTATTATCTGGCCAGGGAGCATGGCATCACGAATATAGCCGTGCTCGAAAAAGGCTGGCTCGGCGGCGGCAACACCGGCCGCAACACGACGATCATCCGGTCCAACTATCTCTATGACGAGAGCGCCGGAATCTACGATCATGCGGTGAAGCTGTGGGACGGTCTCAGCCAGGACCTGAACTACAACGTCATGTACTCGCCGCGCGGCGTCATGATGCTGGCGCACAACGTCCATGACGTGCAGGTCTTCAAGCGCCACATCCATGCCAACCGGCTGAACGGCGTCGACAATGAGTGGCTGACGCCGGAAGAGGCGAAAGCCTATTGCCCGCCGTTGAACATTTCGCCGGATGCGCGCTACCCCGTCATGGGCGCGGCCCTGCAGCGGCGCGGCGGCACGGCCAGGCACGATGCGGTCGCCTGGGGCTATGCGCGCGCGGCTTCGGCGCGCGGCGTCGACATCATCCAGAATTGCGAGGTCATCGGCATCAACCGTGGGCCCGACGGGGCGGTGACGGGTGTCGAGACGACGCGCGGGACGATCGGCGCGGCGAAAATCGGCATCGTGGCGGCCGGCCATTCCTCGGTGCTGATGCAGATGGCCGGCGTTCAGGTGCCGCTCGAATCCTACCCGCTGCAGGCGCTGGTGTCGGAACCGGTGAAGCCGGTTTTTCCCTGCGTCGTGATGTCGAACACGGTGCATGCCTACATCTCGCAGTCCGACAAGGGCGAGCTGGTCATCGGCGCCGGCACCGACCAGTACACGTCCTACTCGCAGACGGGCGGCCTGCACATCATCCAGCACACGCTCGACGCGATCGTCGAGATGTTCCCGATGTTCACCCGCATGAAGATGCTGCGGAGCTGGGGCGGCATTGTCGATGTGACGCCCGACCGTTCGCCGATCATGGCGAAGACGCCGGTCAAGGGACTGTATGTCAATTGCGGCTGGGGCACGGGCGGCTTCAAGGCGACGCCGGGATCGGCGCATGTCTTCGCCCACACCATCGCCCGCGACGAGCCGCACCGGATCAACGCGCCGTTCACGCTGGAGCGGTTCCGCAGCGGGCGGCTGATCGATGAGGCGGCGGCTGCCGCCGTGGCGCATTAGGCGAGGATACACATGCTTCTCATTCATTGCCCCTATTGCCAGGAGGACCGGCCGGAGCTGGAATTCCGCCATGCCGGCGAGGCGCATATCGCGCGGCCGGCAGACATGGCTGCGCTTTCCGACGAGGATTTCGAGCGCTTCTTCTTCATCCGGTCGAACCCGAAGGGCGTCGTGTTCGAGCGGTGGCGGCACATGCATGGCTGCGCGCGCTTTTTCAACGCCGCGCGGGATACGGTGTCGGATCGGTTTCTCAAGACCTACAAGGCCGGCGAGCCGAAACCCGATCTGGGCGGGGAGGGACGGTGATGCAGCAACCCTTCCGCCTCGCCGATGTCGGACGGCTCGGTGCCGCCGCACCCGTCAACTTCACCTTCGACGGCAAGCCCTTCACCGGCCTCACCGGCGATACGCTCGCCTCGGCGCTGCTGGCGAACGGCGTTCATCTCGTGGGGCGCTCGTTCAAATATCACCGCCCGCGCGGCATCGTCTCGGCAGGCGCGGAGGAGCCGAATGCGCTGGTCGGTATCCATCGTGACGCGGCGCGCAAGACCCCCAATGTGCGGGCCACGGTGCAGGAGGTTCACGCGGGGCTCGAGGCCGTTTCGCAAAATCGCTGGCCGTCGCTCGCCTTCGATGTCGGGGCGCTCAACGATGCCGCATCGCCCTTCTTTTCGGCGGGCTTCTACTACAAGACCTTCATGTGGCCGAAGGCTGCCTGGGAGCGGCTGTATGAGCCGTTCATCCGCCGTGCCGCCGGGCTCGGCGTCGCGCCAGATCAGCCCGACCCGGATGTCTATGCCAACCGTTTTGCCCATTGCGACGTGCTGGTCATCGGCGCGGGCGCTGCCGGCCTTGCCGCCGCACTTGCCGCCGCCGACACCGGAGCGCGGGTCATCCTGGCCGACGAGCAGGCGGAGACGGGCGGCGCGCTGCGCTTTGAAACCGGCGCTGCGATCGACGGGCGGCCTGGCTGGGACTGGGCAAAGGCGGTGACCGCCGATCTCGCCGCGCGGGACAATGTACGGCTTCTCACCCGCACCACCGGCTTCGGCTACTACGCCCAGAACATCGTCGGACTGGTCGAACGCCTGACCGACCATCTGGCGAAGCCGGCGCCAGAGCAGCCGCGCGAGCGGTTGTGGCAGGTCAGGGCAAAGCGCGTGGTGCTCGCCACCGGGGCCATCGAGCGGCACATGGTGTTTGCCGGCAATGACCGGCCGGGGATCATGCTGGCCTCGGCGGCGCGCACCTATCTCAACCATTTCGGCGTCGCAGTCGGCCGCAATGTGGCGGTGTACACGGCGGACGACAGCGCTTGGCTCGCGGCGCTCGACCTCAAAAGGGCAGGCGTTGGCATTGCCGCCATCGTCGATGCGCGCAGCGAGATTCGAGGAGCGCATGTCGAGGAGGCGAGGCGGCTCGGCATCGAGTGCCTGGAGGGCCATGCGGTGACGGCGACGGCCGGGCGGTTGCGGGTTTCCTCGATCCAGGTCAGGCCGCTTGCCGGCGGCGCCGGGCGTGTCATTCCCTGCGATGCGCTGATCACATCGTCCGGCTGGACGCCGGCGGTGCATCTGTTCTCGCAATCGCGCGGCAAACTCGCTTTCGAGGCCGAAACACAGCGTTTCCTGCCCGGCACCAGCGCTCAGGATGTCGACTGCGTGGGAGCCTGCGGCGGCTCGATAGACCTTGCCCAGACGATTGAGCAGGCGCTCGAAGCAGGCACCAGGGCCGATGGGGCGCAGGGGCGCCGAGCAACGATCGTAAAGGACGTGCGCGGCGAGGTCTGGTCGGGCGGCATGCTGGGCACGGCGGAAACCGGAACCGGGGTCAAGGCGTTCGTCGATTTCCAGAACGACGTAACGGCCAAGGACATCCGCCAGGCGGTGCGCGAGGGGATGCGCTCGATCGAGCATGTCAAGCGATTTACCACCACCGGCATGGCCACCGACCAAGGCAAGACCTCGAACATGCACGGGCTGGCCATCGCCGCCGAAATGCTCGGCAAGCCGATCCCCGAAGTGGGGCTGACGACGTTCCGGGCGCCCTATACGCCTGTCACGTTCGGTGCGCTGGCCGGTCACAGCCGTGGAGCCTTGTTCGAGCCGGTGCGCCGCACGCCGATCCATTCCTGGGCGCAGGAAAAGGGTGCGGCGTTCGAGGATGTCGGCCAGTGGAAACGCGCCTGGTATTTTCCTGAGGCTGGCGAGGACATGCATGCGGCGGTGGCGCGCGAGTGCCGCACGGTGCGTGAGAGTGCCGGCATTTTCGACGCATCGACGCTGGGCAAGATCGAGGTGGTCGGGCCGGATGCGGCGCGCTTCATGGAGTTGATGTACACCAATCCCTGGGCCAAGCTCGGCGTCGGCCGTTGCCGCTACGGCGTCATGCTGCGCGAGGACGGGTTCATCTACGATGATGGTGTCGTCGGGCGCATTGCCGAGGACCGGTTCCATGTCACCACCACCACGGGCGGCGCGCCGCGCGTGCTGAACCACATGGAGGATTATCTGCAGACCGAGTTTCCCGATTTGCGGGTCTTTCTCACCTCGACATCGGAGCAATGGGCGGTGATCGCCGTGCAGGGGCCGCGCAGCCGCGATATCATCGCCCCGCTGGTCGACGGCATCGACCTGTCCGACGCGGCCATGCCGCACATGTCCGTGCGCGAGGGGACGGTTTGCGGCGTGCCGGCCCGGCTGTTTCGCATGTCGTTCACCGGTGAGCGCGGCTTCGAGATCAACGTGCCGGCCGATTACGGCCGCACCGTATGGGAAGCGGTGTGGGCGGAAGGCGAGAAGCGCGGGGCCTGCGCCTATGGAACGGAGACCATGCACGTGCTGCGCGCCGAGAAAGGCTTCATCATCGTCGGCCAGGAGACGGACGGCACGGTGACCCCGCAGGATGCCGGGCTGATCTGGGCCATCGGCAAGAACAAGGCGGATTTCGTCGGCATGCGCGGCCTCAGGCGCGCCGATCTGGTGGCGCCCGGGCGCAAGCAATTGGTCGGATTGAGGACGAAGGACCCGAACACCGTGCTTGACGAGGGGGCGCAGATCGTCGCCGATCCGCATCAGGCGGTGCCGATGACCATGCTCGGTCACGTCACCTCGTCCTATTGGTCGGAGAATTGCGGCCATTCCATCGCGCTGGCGCTGGTCGCCGGCGGTCATGACCGCATGGGCGAAACGCTGTATGTGCCGATGCCCGGCGGGGCGATCGCCGTCGAGGTCGCCTCGACGGTCTTTTTCGACGAGAAGGGGGAGCGGGCCAATGGTTGACGCCGCCGCGCGCATTTCACCTCTTGATGGCCGCCTGTTTCAGGATGAGGGTATCCTTGTCGAACCGGCCGTGCCGGCGGTGCGGCTTGCCCTGCGCGCGCCTTCGGCGGCGCGCGCCGCCTTGTCGAAGGCGCTGGGCATAGACCTGTCGCAACGACCCAAAGCTTCCGCCGTGCATGGCGCACGCGCGGCCTTGTGGCTCGGTCCGGACGAATGGCTGGTGATCGATGAGGAGGGCGGCGACCTGATGGCCGCGTGCGGCACCGTCACAGCGTTCCATTCGGCGGTTGACGTGTCGCATCGCAACACGGCGCTCCTGGTGTCGGGCCGGCGTGCAGCCGATGTGCTCAGCGCCGGCTGCCCACAGGACCTTTCGCGCGGTGCGTTCCCGGTCGGTGCCGCTTCGCGAACGGTTTTCGGCAAGGTGGAGATTGTCTTGTGGCGGACCGGCGAGGAGGCGTTTCGCGTCGAGTGCTGGCGCTCCTTCAGCGACTACGTTTTCATGCTCTTTGAGGCGGCGGCACGCGACGCGTGAGGTTTGGAACCTGCCGCGCTCACGCGCGTTCTGCAGGAAAAGGAATTTTGCCATGCAGCCCGGCGCCAAATCGAAAACCAGCGACAAGACCTCCGAGCAGGCGCTTCACGACGCCCAGGACGACGCCCTGAACGAGGGGCTGGAAGAGACGTTTCCGGCCAGCGATCCCGTTTCGGTGACACGCGCGACGCGGACCGGGGCGCCGGATGAATTCGCGACGAAGAAACCCGCTGCGAAACCCGCTGCGAAACCCGATGCAAAATCAGATGCCGACCATGCCCACGACGACGACGAACTGCAGGAAGGACTTGAGGGCACCTTCCCGGCCAGCGATCCGATTTCGGCAACGGCCTCGACGCATGCCGGCGCGCCCGGCCGCAAAGACAAGAAGCGGCAGGACAGGTAGCAGGCGCTTCCAACAGTTTCTTGCCAACCGCCCCCTGCCAACAGCCCCTGAGGGCATTCTTCAGGGAGCGGCTTGCCCGGCGAGCGGCTGTCCCTCTCCTTCGGCGGCACGCTTCGGACCGGCCACGCGCCAGGCGGCGGCGGCGCCGAGGGCTGCCAGTGGGACGAACGCGACGAACACCCACATGGCGACATTCTGCATGGTCGCGCGATTGCCGCTGTCGGCGAAGCCCGTTGTGTTGGCGATGATGCCGGCAAGTGCGGCGCCCAGTGCGAAGGCGATCTGCTGCGTGGTCGGCATGGCGGCGGAAGCGCTGTCACGTTCGGGTACGGGCGCCGTCGCCACCACCCGGCGGATCAGAAATCCCCACAACAGGCCGAAGCCTGCGCCCTGGGCAATGGACATGATGAGGATTGCCCAGACCGGCCCCTCGGCCATCACCGGGCCGAGCATGGCGATGGCCAGCACGATCAACAGAGCGCCGCTGCGCATGACCAGCCGCTCGCCGGCCGCGCCGACACCGGCAAAGGCGATGGCGGTGGTGCTCCAGGCGACCGATTCGGCGGCGATGATGTAGCCGGCTTCGAGCGCCGAAATGCCATGGATGCGGTTGAGCAGGAAGGGGCCATAGACGGTGAATGACATGGCGGCGGTGCCGAGCGCCAGATTGGCGATGAAGCCGGCACCGAGCACGGTGCGGATGTCGAAGGCGCGGGTGGGAAACATCTTGTTGGTCGTGCGGCTGCCGTCGCGGCGCAGGAACAGATAGAAGAACAGACCGCCGGCCGCGACCAGGGGCAGGGAAACCGCCGGGGTCACGTAGATGCCGGCCGTGGCGACGGACAGAACCGCCAGCGACAACAGCGCAAGGCGGATGACCGGGAAACGCTGGCCGGGCGCGGCGACCCCCCTGCTCGGCCGCATGAAGGCGGGAACCATGACGGCCAGCAGCAGGGCCTGGCCGGCGAACACCCAGAAACCCCAGCGCCACAGGCCGAGATCGGCGAAGAAACCGCCGATCAAGGGCCCGCAAAAGGCCGACGCCCCCCAGATGGCCGACATCAGGGCGATCAGGCGCGGCCACATATCCTTCGGGAAAAGCCGCTGGATGGCGACATAGGCAAGTGCGACCAGAAGACCGCCGCCGACGCCCTGTGCAAACCGGCCGGCCAGCATGACGATCATGTCCGGCGCCAGCGCGCTGACCACGCAACCCGCCGTGTAGGTGAGGGCGGCAAGCACGAAGGCGCGCCGCAGGCCGAGCGCCGAGGCAGTCAAGGCGGCCGCCGATCCCGAAAGGATCGAACCCAGCAGGTAGAGCGACAGGGTCCAGCTCACCAGCCGGTCGCCGCCGATCTCGGCCACGGCCGCCGGCATGGCGGTGGCGACGAGCATCGTGTCGGCGGCATGCAGCCAGATGCCCAGGCACAGCAGGGCGAACTGCCCTAATTGCCCGGTCTTGATGATCGCCGCCCAGCCGGCATTGCCGAGCGGAGCCCCGGTTTCGTGGTCAGTCATGGTGTCCTCGTGGCTCAGTCCGGCGAAATCGGTTCAATGCGATAGGCGCAACGTCGTGCGCCGGCCAGGATGTGATCGGTTCGCGTGACGCGCGTCCGCGGTCCCAGAACCATGCGGAAAACGTTCAGCTCGGAACGGCAGAAGCCCTGGCAGGCGCGGGCGGCGGCACAGATCGGGCAATGGTTCTCGATGAGCAGGAAGGCGCCATCGTCCAGTTTTTCGATTTCGGCCATGTAACCTTCGCCGGCGCGCAGGCGGGCAAGCGAGGCGATGCGCGTCTCAAGGCTCTGCTCGCCCGCTATCGCGTCGCGATAGCTGCTTTCCATCGTCTGTTCGCGCTGGCCGATCAGCCGATCCAGCCCCTCTTCGCCGAAAATGCGGCGGATCGACGTGATCAGGTCCAGCGTCAACGCCGAATGGCTGTCGGGAAACCGCGCATGACCCTCGGCGGAAAGCCGCCAGACGCGCTCGGGCCGCCCCGGGCCGCGCACCTCTTCCTCGAAACGGACGAGCCGGGCCGTTTCGAGCCGGGCCAGTTGCTTGCGCACGGCGACCACCGAAATGCCGAGCAGATGCGCCAGGCGCTGCGCGGTCATCGCCCCCTTGGTCTTGAGGCCGAACAGGACGCGCTGATCCGCCGTGTCAGGCGCGTCGATGCGCATCGTCTCGGGCGGGGTGGCAACTGGCAGCATCGCGGGAATCTCCAATCACAATTAAATAACCAAATTGTTTTTTAATTGTCAATTCCGATCTTGCCAGCAATCTCGGCGCGTGCAATTCCTCTGCCTGCGGGGGGTACATAGCGTGAGTCGTTGCCCGTGAACTATCCAGCGCGCGTGCCTGCCGACATGTCCTTCAGCGACAGCGGTTTCCTTGCCGAGCCGGTTCGCCGTGCTCTCCTGGAGAATCACGGCAACTTCGTTCTTGCCTATTCGGTGGCGCACCAGCCGGGCCTGCGCCATTTCGGAGACGCGCGCGGTTTCATCGCCTATCGGATGGTCGGCCGGACGGCCTATGCGCTGGCAGATCCGCTGGCGCCGCATGCCCATTGGGACGAACTCGTCGATGCCTTCGTCGATGAGAAGAAGGATGTCACCTTCTGGCAGGTGTCGCGGCCGATGGCCGAACTGCTTGCCGCAAAGGGGTTCCGGGTAAACGCTCTTGGCGTCGAGAGCTTCATCGATCTGGCCGGGTATGATTTCGCCGGGCCGATGCGGCGCAGTTTTCGAACGGCGAGCAATCGTTTCGCGCGCAGCGGCCATACCGTCGCGGAACTGCCGCTGACGGCACTGGATCCGCAGCGTATCGAGGCAATATCGCTGGGATGGCGGCGCACCCGCACCACCAAGCGGCGCGAACTTTCCTTTCTCGTCCGGCCGGTCCAACTCCGTGATGAACCCGGCGTCCGCAAATTCTTCATTGTCGATGCCGACGGGCAGCCGATCGCCTTTGCCTTCTTCGACCCGCTTTACGAAGACGGCAAGCTGATCGGCTATCTTTCGGCGACGCGCCGCTGGCTGCCGGACGCCGATCCGCTGGCCGCCTATTTCCTGGTGCGCAGGGCCATCGAAACGTTTCAGGCAGAGGGCGTGGCGCGGCTCTATTTCGGCCTGATGCCATTCCACCGCATCGAGGACCGCGAGTTCGAGAAGGATTGGCTGACGCGGCGGGCCTTCCGGTTCATCTACACCAACTCGCTCGCCCAACGGTTCGTCTACCCGACCCAATCGCTTGCCAGGCACAAGGAAAGCTATGGCGGGGAACAGCGCGAGACATGGTGCGCGATGAACACGCAGCCCTCGCTGCCGAGGCTGTTGAAGCTCGTTCGCGCCTGCGGCGTGGTGTGAGCACTTTGAAATGCTGCATAATTTTTCCTCAAATCGATTCTGATTCAAGGAATTATGCAGAGGTTCAATCGTCGCGCGAACGATCCGGCATGGCCAGCGTCAGCCATTGCGCGGTGAGGGCGGGTTTCATCGAGTTCTCGATCTCGACCGTCACATCGTAATTGATCTCGACGATGCCGGACGGCCGCACATTCAGATTGGCCAGCACGAAGCGGGCGCGGATGCGGGCACCGCTGCGCACCGGGGCCAGGAAGCGGATGCGCTCAAAGCCGAAATTGACGCCCATGCCCGCGCTTTCGAGCAGAGGAACGGCTTCGAACACCATGGTCGACAAGAGCGAAAGCGACAGGAACCCGTGGGCGATCGTACCGCCAAAGGGGGTTTCGCGGGCAGCCCTTTCGGGGTCCGTGTGAATGAACTGATGATCGTCGGTCGCCGCGGCGAACTGGTCGATCATTTCCTGCGATACGACACGCCATCCCGAAAGTCCGACTTCCTGACCAACGAGTTCCTGGGCCCTCTCAACGCTAATCGTCCCGACGCTCAACAGGCGTACTCCGTTTCTGAAATGCTGCTTCGCAGGGACGGGCTGCGCAAGCCCGCCCGTTTGCGCGACGGGCACAGATACAGTCTTGCGTCCGGATTGTCACCCGTTACGCGCCCCACAGCGAACGGGATTGGCAAAAAAGCTAGCGGGACTTGGCGTCGAGGCCGGCTGCATGGTCCAACTCACGCTCCAGCCGCGCTTCCTCTTCAGCCTTGGGCGTCACGAAACGGCCGAGGAGCAGATAGGCGACGGGGGTCAGGAACAGGGTCGACAGGGTGGCAAGACCCAGGCCGCCGACGATGACCCAGCCGAGCGCGATGCGGGCTTCCGCGCCGGCGCCGCTGGCCAGCACCAGCGGTACGCCGCCGACAACGGTGCAGATCATGGTCATGGCCACGGGGCGCAGGCGGATCAGAGATGCCTGCTCGATCGCTTCGCGTACGCTCAAGCCGCGATCGCGCAGCTGGTTGGCGAACTCGACGATCAGGATGCCGTTCTTGGCCATGATGCCGACCATGAGCACCAGGCCGATCTGGCTGTAGACGTTGAGACTGGTGCCGGTGGCGACCATGGCGAAGACGGCGCAGGCGAGGCCGAGCGGCACAGTCGCCATGATGATCAGGGCGCTGACGAAACTTTCGAACTGGGCGGCCAGAACGAGAAGGATGATGACCAGGGCGAAGCCGAAGATCGTCCCCATGGAGCCGGCCGTCTCGCCCAGCGTCGCGGTTTCGGCAAGCGGGATGATGCGTGTGCCCGGCTTGATGAGCGGGGCGGCGATCTCCTGGGCGCGCGCATAGGCCTCACTCAGCGCCACGCCCGGCGCCAGTGCGGCGCTGACGCCGACGGCGCGCAATTGTCCCTCGCGCGACAGGGAGGGCGGCACCGGCTGCTCCTTCAGCGTGGCGATGGTGGATAGCGGGACGAAGCGGCCGTCGCCTGCCCTGATGAAGATGTTCTCCAGGTCGGTCGGGTCGTTGACGGGACTGGTGGTCGAGACCAGCTTCACGTCGACGCTGCGGTCGTCGATGAAAACCGAGCCGATCTTGCGGCCGTCGAGCATCGCCTGGATCGTGTTGCCGAGGCCGTCGATCTCGATGCCCATGTCGAAGGCGCGCTCGCGGTCGATGGCGATGGCCAGCTGTGGCTGCGTGGTATCGTTGGACAGGCGCGCCTGGCGGAAGCGCGGGTCCTTCTCCATTTCAGCGACGATGCTGGCGGCGATGCCGTTCAGCGTTGCGAAATTGTTGCCGGCGACGGCGAATTGCAGCCCGCTGCCGGAGCCGCGAATGCCCAGGCTGTTGGGCTGGAAGACGAAGGCGCGCACGCCCGGTACGGAACTGGTGCGCTCGGACAATTCGGCGACGATCGCCTGCTGGCTGCGCGTGCGCTCGTCCCAGGGGGCAAGCATCAGGACGAGAAAGCCGCTGTTGCCGGAACCCTGGCCGGCGATCGAAAACGTGCTCAACACCTCGCCGCTGGCGCGCATGGGCTGGATCAGCGCCTCGATGCGGCGCATCTGCTCGGCGAAGTAATCGAGGCTGACGCCCTGCGGCGCCGAAACGCGCATGAAGGCGACCGAGCGGTCCTCGGTCGGCGTGACCTCGGATTTGATGGTGCCGAACAAACCATAGGCGGTGGCGGCGAACAGCACCGAGACAAGGATGACGACGAACGGCGCGTCGAGGCAGGCATGCAGCGTACGCCGGTAAACGCCCGACAGCGCTTGTCCGAGCCGTGCCACCGGGCCGCTTTCTTGTCGCTTTTCGTTCTGCGGATGGGCCGAGAGCATGCGCGAGGCAAGCATCGGGCAAAGCGACAAGGCGACCAGCGACGACAGGAAAACGGCGATGGCCAGCACGAAGCCGAATTCGCGGAACAGGCCTCCGGCCTGGCCGGGCAGGAAGGAGATCGGCACGAAAACGGCGATCAGCGTCGCGGTGGTGGCGATGACGGCGAAGAAGACTTCCTGCGTGCCGAGCACGGCGGCGGCGCGCGCGCCCATGCCCTCGTTGCGGCGGCGCACGATGTTCTCCAGGACGACGATGGCGTCGTCGACGACAAGGCCGGTGGCCAGCACCAGCGCCAGCAGCGTCAGGATGTTGATCGAGAACCCGGTCAGGTAGATGGCGGCAAGCGTGCCGATCAAGGCGACCGGAATGGCCAGCCCCGGTATCAGCGTGGCGCGGAAATCGCGCAGGAACAGGAAGATGACCAGAAGCACCACGGTGACCGAGATGCCAAGGGCGATCTCCACCTCGTGAATGGCGCCGTTGATGAATGTCGCGTCGTCGCTGGTCACCGCGATCGTCATGCCGGCGGGCAACGTGTTGCGCACATCCTCGACCGCCTTGCGCACGCCTGTCGAAATGTCGAGCGTGTTCGATTGCGCCTGGCGAACGATGCCGAGGCCGATGCCGGTACGCCCGTTGGAGCGCAACTGGCTCTCGCCGATGTCGGCACCCAGCGTCACGGTGGCCACATCGCCGAGCCGGACGCGGTCCTTGAGGTAGAGCGCCTCGAATTCCGCCGGCGTCGATACGGCGGCGGTTGCGCGCACGGTCAGGTCCTGCGTCGTGCTGGTCAGGGAACCGGCCGGCGTGTCGAAGGCGATGGAGGTCAGCGCCTTGGAAACGTCGGCGACGGTCAGGCCGAGGCTCGCCAGCTTCGTCTGGTCGATGTCGATACGGAATATCTTCGCCCGGTCGCCATAGACCTGCACGTCGGCGACGCCTGGAACCGCGGCGAAGGCGTCGACGATCTCCTCCTCGACAAGAACGGTCATGTCCTGGATCGACATGTCTTCCGAGGTCAGGGCGAGGCGCATCACTGCCTGGGCGTCGCCGTCGGCCTTGACGATGCGCGGCGTGTCGGCGTCATCGGGAAGGCTGTTCTGGATGCGGCTGACCGCATCGCGCAGATCGGAGGCGGCGGCGTCCAGATCGACGCTGTCGGCGAATTCGACCGTCACCCGGCTGCGGCCGAAGGACGAGCGTGAGGAGATGGCGGCGACACCGGAGACGCGCGCCACGGCGCCTTCGACGATGGCGGTCACCTCGCGGTCCATGGTTTCGGCGGCGGCGCCGGAGAAATCCGTCGAGACGGTGATGACCGGACGATCGACATCGGGAAGCTCGCGCACCTCGATGCCGAACAGGGCGGCCAGGCCGGCGACGGCGATCAGCGTGTTGAAGACGAAGGCGAGGACCGGCCGGCGGACGAAAAGCGCCGTCAGGCCGGTCTGCGCATCGTGGATCGTGTCCTTCAAGACGGGGTCCTTTCCGCCTTGACGATTTGTGCGTCGGTCGAGGTCGATGGCGCGCGGGCGGCTTCGACCGGGGCGCCTTCGCGCACATTGTGGATGCCCTGCGTCACCACCACGCCGCCTTCGGTGAAATCGGCATCGACGAGAACGCTGTCGGCATTGCGCTGGATGATGCGCACCGATTTCTGGCGCGCCATGCCGTTTTCGACGGACCAGACATAGGGACCATCGGCGCTCCACTGGATCGCCAGCGGGTCGACTGCCGGGTAGGTTTCCCCGGGGAAGCGCATGGATATGCTGAATGCCATGCCGGCGCGCAACCGGTCGTCGGGGTTTTCGATCTGTCCTTCGACGCGCAATGTGCGGCTTTCGGGGTCGATGCGGTTGTCGACGGCGCTGATCGCGCCCTCATGCATGGAGGCGGCGCGCGCGACGGAAGTTGCCGTCAGCGGCGAACCGATGTCGACCAGGCTCGCATAGCGTTCGGGGATCCAGAAATCGACCAGGATGCGCGAGCGATCGTCGATCGTGGCGATCTCGGTGCTGTTCGTGACATAGCTGCCGGCCGAGATGGGCAGGATGCCGACCGTGCCGCCGATCGGCGCGGTGATGGAGCGTCGCTCCAGCGCCAGTTCCGCTTCGCGCAGGGCCAGTTCCGCGTTGCGCAGGGCCAGCTCGGCTTCGTTCTGCTGAACGACGGAGACCGTGTTGGACGAACGTAGCGCCATGACGCGCTCGAGCTTGACCTTGGCGTCGTCGAGCGCCACGCCGGCCCGGTCGAGGGCGATCGCTTCGGATTCCGAATCCAGACGGGCGATCAGGTCGCCGGCCTCGACGGTGGCGCCGGAGGCCGTCAGCACCTCGCGCAGGGTTCCCGAGGTCAGCGGATTGACCACTACGGAGCGCAGGGCGCGGCCCGTGCCGATGGCCGACAGGTGATCGTTGATCGTGGCGAAGGCAATCGGCGCGGTGACAACCGGGCCACCGGCGTCACCGCCGCCGCGGCGGCCCTGCCGCTGCTCGCCCGCCGGCGCTTCCCGTGTGGCCGCCGCCTGGTCCTTGATCAGGCCGGCGCGTGCCAGGACGCCCTCGGCGCCGGGAAAATACCAGAACCAGGCAAGGCCCGCGGCAAGCAAGACAATAAGGCTGACAACCGCCTGTTTCCAAAAAGACATGCACGCTCCGGCTATTTCATCATTGGCGTTGGGCGGCATTCACGAACCGGCGTACCGGTCATGTTCGACCACTGTCTTTATGACAGCTTCACGGGCGGTTTTCATCTGTTCTAGTATTAAATTATCGTAAGGCTATGAGCCAGAAACGGAGCCTTGAACAGCATCCCAAGCCCACCTCACGTCACCTTGGCGCGGATGCGGAATTCTGCCCGGTCCCACAGGCTTTCGGCCATCACGCGCTCAAGGATTTCGGCGGCCCGCACGATGTCCGCATGGCTGAGATAGAGCGGTGTCATGCCGAAGCGCAGAATGTCGGGGGCGCGGAAATCGCCGATGACGCCCTCGGCGATCAGCGCCTGCATGATGGCATAGCCTTGCCGATGGCGGAAAGAAACCTGGCTGCCGCGTTGCTTGCGGTCCCTGGGCGTGACCAGTTCCAGCATCGGACAGCGCCGCTCGATCTCGGCGATGAACAGGTCGCACAAATCCTGGGATTTCTCGCGCACGAGATTCATATCGACACCGTCGAAGGCGTCGAGCGCGGCTTCCAGCGCCGACATTGAGAGGATCGGCGGCGTTCCGACCGTCATGCGGGCAATGCCGCTGGCGGGCGTGTAATCGTGGGTGAAGGCGAAGGGCGCCTGATGCCCCATCCAGCCCGACAGCGCCGGCCTGATGCTCTCCAGATGGCGCGGCGCGACATAGAGAAAGGCCGGCGCGCCGGGACCGCCATTGAGGTACTTGTAGCCGCAGCCAATGGCGAAATCGGCGTTCGCGGCATCGAGATGAACGGGGAAGGCGCCGGCGCTGTGACACAGGTCCCAGATCGCCAGGGCGCCCGCCGCGTGGATGCGGTCCGTGGTCTGCGCCATGTCGTAGCGCCAGCCGGTGCGGTAATCCACTTCGGTCAGGAGGACGGCGGCGACCGTTTCGTCGATGGCCTCGTGCATCTCCGCGGCTGCGGCCGTGCGCAGTTCGTAGCCCTGGCCGAGCAGGCGCGCCAAGCCGTCGGCGATGTAGAGATCGGTGGGGAAATTGTTGCTGTCGGAGAGGATGACGCGCCGCTGTGGGCGCAGCGCGAGCGCCGCGCTGAGGGTCTTGAACACGTTGACCGAGGTGGAATCGCCAACAGCGATCGTGCCGTCGCCGGCGCCGACCAGGCGGGCGATCTTGGCGGCGACGCGCGCCGGCAGGTCGATCCAGCCGGCTTCGTTCCAGCCGCGCACGAGACGCTCGCCCCATTGGCGCTCGACCACGTCGCGGATGCGCTGGCCAAGCCCGGCGGGCATGGCGCCGAGGCTGTTGCCGTCGAGATAGATCACGCCTTCGGGCAGGACGAACCGGTCGCGAAACGCTTTCAGCGGGTCCTGGCGGTCTTTCTCCAGCGCGCTTGTCCCATCGAGCATGCCCGGCTTTCCTCTCTTTCAGCGAGTTTGATCAAAAAATCCGGTTGGACCGAATGATTATATATAATAATGTGGATTATATGAAATCATCGGTCAACTCAACGCCGGAAGATGGTTCACCGAAGGTGGAAGGCGCTTTCGCGGCGCTGAAGCGCGATATTCTGAGCGGGCGGCTGGCGCCTGATGCACCGTTGCGGCTGATGGCACTGTCGACGCTCTACGGCGTCGGCTACACGCCGCTGCGCGAGGCGCTGTCGCGGCTGGAGTCGGCGGGCCTGGCGGTGCTCAGCCCCAATCGCGGCTATCGCGTGGCTCCGGTTTCCCTGGAGGAGCTGGAGGATCTCGAACAGGCGCGCACGGTGGTGGAAACAGCGCTTCTGGAGGCGGCGATCGCCCATGGGGATCTCGCCTGGGAGGCAGGCATCGTGGCGGCGCATCATCGGCTGTCGCGCGCCGCGCGCGGCTTGCAGGAATCCTCCGCCGGTGTGCCGGACTGGATGGAGGCGCATGACGCCTTCCACCAGGCATTGGTGGCGGCCGCCCAATCCGCATGGCTGAAATCGTTTCAACGGCAGGTGAGCGAGCAACTGCGGCGGCATCACCAGGCGCTGCTGTTCCATCCCGACCTGGGCAAGCCCGCCCGGCAGGGCGGGCACGACCGGGAGACCCGGAAACTGCTTTCCCGGGCGCTGGCGCTCGAGCATCACACCCAGTTGATGGAGGCGGCGCTGGCCCGCGACACGGCGCGGGCGCGGCATTTGATGCGTGCCCATGTGCAGTTCACGCTGACGGTCTACCGCTCCGTGGCCGGCGCGCCGGACGGCCGCGCGAAAAAGGGGATTCCGTAGAAACGTGTGGATGGCGGCAGGCACGCCTGCCGTTCCCAGCAACACTTTCTGCCGCCATGCATCAATGCACGGCCGGCAATCATTGGAGGATGGCAGCACGATGCCGGGTTTCGTCGAAACATTCTTGAACGCGGACGTGTTCGTCCGCATTTTTCCGATGCTCCTGAAGGGCGTGGGCAACACGATCCTGCTGGCGCTGACAACCATCGTTCTCGGCGGTTTGGCGGGCGTTCTCATCTGCCTTGCCCGCCTGTACGGGCCGCGCGCGGTGCGGTTGCTGGCGGTGCTGCATGTGGATATGTTCCGCGCCCTGCCGATCCTCGTCGTGCTCGTGCTGATCTATTACGCGCTGCCCTTCGTCGGCATCAGGCTGAATGCCTTCACCTCGGCGGTGCTGGCGCTGGGGCTCGTCTTCTCGGCCTTCACGGCGGAGGTTTTCCGCGCCGGCATCCAGTCGATTCCTGAGGGGCAGACGGAGGCGGCCAAGGCGCTCGGCATGCCCTTCTGGGCGATCATCTACAAGATCATCCTGCCGCAGGCCTTTCGCGTTGCCATTCCGCCGCACACGAGCAATTCCGTGGCGATCGCCAAGGACACGTCGCTGGCCTCGGTTGTCGCCATGCCCGACCTGTTGAAGCAGGCAACCGACGCGCAGGCCCTGACCGCCAATCCGACGCCGCTGATCGCCGCCGCCGTGATGTACCTGATCGTCCTGTGGCCGCTGGTGCGGCTGGTCTCGTATCTGGAGGAGCGGTTTCGCCCGGTTGGCCGTTAGAGCAATTCATCGTTTCACGGAAACGATGAATTGCTCCAATTTCTTGTTTTACCGCATTCATGCGGACGTCAGGTGATGCCACCTGACATCCGTATAAATGCTATAAGGCGCCGACGCGGCAGGGCGAGTGGTCCGGAGCGGGCCAGCCGTGAATGCTGCTGATTTAAGGATCTGGATGGTGGGCGTGACAGGGATTGAACCTGTGACCCCTACGATGTCAACACGGTTGTCCGTTATTTCGTAAGTCGTCAGTTTCAACGGATTGCAGGAAATGCACGGCTTCGAGAAGGTTTTTGTCAGTCAGAAAATGCCGGCGGACGGACAAATCGACTACCAAATAGCTAAGCGCTACCATGGTTGCTACCACCACTAGGCTGGCCCTTGAGACACGACAACACCCTCGCAAACGACACGAGTCCAAGGGCGATCGCCCATTTGGCCGTGCTGCAATTCGTACTCCAAAGTGTTAATCTTGAAGTCCGGCATCTCGTCGGTTTCGACGCTTGGCGGCCGAACGCGAAAGTGTAGCGGAACGCGAACACGCGGCCCGTTTTTGAAGCCGTAACGCGCGGCAATAGGCCAATGGTCGCGGATGAGTTTTTCACGATCGGAGTTCATTCTACTGCCTCCGATGGCCGGTTAGCAGTCTCATACGCATGCCAGTGTTGAGCCGCGCGAAAAAGAGCTTCATCCGGAGTAGCGCCGATGCCATGATGATCGGAGCGCGCGCATAGTATGTGCGCGCGGTACGGTTCAGGGTCGTCTTCTCCGCGTCTAAAAATCTCGAAAGTCACCTTAGGGAACTGTATCATTCTGCTGCCTCCAAAAAGCCGCCAGAGATCGCGTCGACGGCGTCGCGCAAATCTTCCGGCTGGTGTTTCGCATAGACCTTCTCGACCATGCGAATTGAGTTTCCGAGCACCTTGGCGATGATCCACAAGGATACGCCTTTCCGCGCCATGTGAGTAGCCGCCGTGTGCCGCAGGACGTGCGGGGAGATGCCCGTAGCCTTCGGCTTCGCGCCCGACGCCGGCTTCTTCTGTTTGCCGCCCAAACCCGCCTCTATGACGATGCGCTGGATCGTCGCCCACACCGCGCCCTGGTTATCGAGCACAAGGCCGTCGTCACGCTTCTTGTCCAGCCGCTCTTCGAACGCGCGTTCCAGGATCGGACGCAGAGCCTTCGAGATCGGAACGGTGGCGCGAACCTTCTTTGTCTTCTTGCGCCCCGGCACGTCGAGCACAATGACGTTCGTCTCGAAGTCGACGCGATCCCAGGTCAGATCAAGCAGGGCTTGCTTGCGGGCTGCCGTTTCCAGCGCCAGCCACAAGAACCGCTCGCCGCGCGATAGACGATCGCCGCGACGCAGGCGCCGGGCCGCGTCCAGCAGCTTCTGTATCTCTTCGGTCTTCAGCCACCGGTCGCGGGGCTCGCCAGGCTCGGGCAGATCGAGTTTCTGCACGAATGACGGATCGATGAGCTTCCGTTTCGGGTCGGCGCAAAAGCGCACCGCTGCCACGAGATAGGATAATTCCTTGGCCGCTGTCTGCGGCTTCACTTTGCGCCCGAGCCGTCCGCTGGTCCGTTTCGACACATAGTCGTCGGTCGCCATTTGCGATAGGCCGGATGCGAGCAGAGAGCCGAAATGCGGCTCCATCTGCCTCCACGCTAATTCGGCGTTGTAGCGGCCTGCCAGCTTCGTCTGGACGTGCTTCCGCTCATAGACGGTCCACACGTCAGCGAGGGTCAGGTTGGCGCCGAGCAGGCCGTCCTGCGGCGCCGTGTGTTCCATCAGGAGCCACGTCCCGAGGAAAGTTTTCGCGTCAGCCAAATCTGTCGTGCGCGTCGAGACGCGCTTTCCGACCCTGGCTTCCGTCCAGTGGACGTAATAGGTTCCGGTTTTTGATTTCTTGAGATACGGGGTTGAGCCTGACATTTGGTCGTCTCCAGATATTCCAGCAAATCGCTTTCGTCGATGAGCACGGGCCGACCTTTGTGGTAGGCGAGCCGCCCCGACAGCCGCAGCCGCTTCACCTTTTCCGTGGAGCAGCGCAGGCGCTCGGCAGCCTCAATCTCGGTTAGCAGCATCTTCAGCCAACATTTCTGCGATCTTCGCCGCGGTGTCGAACCTGACCTGGCGGTTGATCCGCAGCCAAGCCTTGGTGGTGTCGCCGGGACTGACCTTCAGCTCGAAATCAGGCGTGTCTTCCACGATCGCGTTGTGGACGTGATTGGGGAAAATCTCTTCGGCCGGAGCACCGAACGCGGACGCGAGCTTGGCGACACTGGCTGGCGTAGGAAACGCCTTGCCGCGAACGTATGTCGAAACGCTGTCCTTGGTTAGTCCGGAACGGCGAGCGAGGTCCGATTGCCGCCACCCCTTTTCCAGCATCATATTGTAAATTCGCCGACCAAATTCCTCCTTGGTGAGGTATTTGACCGTCTTGCTGTCACCGTTCTTCACTGCGTCGTTAACGATATGGGTTCGGTCTTTCCTAGCCATCCGGCTCTCCTGTTTATGATCCGTCTCTCAGACGTATGTCGTTCGTCGTCTGTATGTTGAATGTAGCGTTCATTTATGAAGGCCGCAAGACAAATTGTCCAACTTTGGCATTGACGCGGACGATTTGTCGATTTAGGTTAACCGAAACAGACGGACAGCGGACAAACCAACCTATGACTTTCTCGGCAAAACGTTTTTTGGTTAAGAATTTCCAAACGTCGCAGAACGTCGTCACACGGTTGCAAGCCTACGGGATGCCGGCTCCACGCCTGGCCGCTGTCGACAAGTGGTTCCAACGCAACAGCATCCCGAGTGACTACCTGCCCTCGCTTCTTGCGATCGTCGAGATCGAACGGGGCAGGCCAGTGAGCATCATCGAATTTTCAAACTTCGAGGCGGGTGAAAATGAGCAACAAAGCTGACGCAGAATGTCGAATGTATTGGGCCGCCGCACACGAGCTTCACCAGGCCGTGCGAAACGGCGATGACGACGCCACCGCGGATCTGCTGGAAGAGCTCGACGTGGTGGCGCTGTACACCGATCACGATGGGCTGCGCAAGCGATGCCGGGCGTTGATCGACAAACACCAGATACGGTGCAGCGCCGTCGGCGGGATAGCGCCTGTCAAATGATCGAGATCGTCCTGGCAGGGGCGCCGGTCGGAAAGGGCAGGCCGCGTTTCGTCAAAGAGACCGGCCGAGCGTACACCCCGGAGCGAACCGTACGTTTTGAGGATCGACTGTCACTTGCGGCCCAGACGGCCATGGCTGGTCGGCCACTGCTTGAAGGGCCGCTGGCAGTCTACATCGAGATACGCATGCCAATTCCGGTATCGAAGCCGAAGAAGTGGCAAGCGGCGGCCCGGGCTGGCAGAGAACGCCCGACGAAGAAACCCGATTGGGATAATTTCGCGAAGATGCTCGACGCGCTCAACCTGATCGTTTGGACGGATGACAGCCAAATCGTCGACGGCCATGTGCGAAAGATTTACCACGACGCGCCGGCCTTCATCGCGAGGGTCACGGAGATAGAAACGGAAGGAGTATTCGGATGACCAGACTTCACGATCCTTTTGAAGACCATGCGGCGCGTATCGCGGCGAGGGCGCGGGAGACCGAAGGCGTAATGCAGCCCACGCCTCCGATTGTTGATCTGGCCACGGCAAAAGCCGTGTCTGGCGAAAACGTCAAAGTGTCGCTGGTCGTCAACGGTCGAACGCAACACTTTTTGATGCACCGGGAGACCGCCGCGTCCTTCATTTCGTACCTGGCAAAATCTCTCGCTTGACCATTTTGTAAGTCGCGTCCATAGTTACGACTGACGAAACGGACGCTACGGACTACCGGGCTGGAAAGGCCACCCATGACGACCATGCTTCCAAAGCCGACGCAGTTGAGCGGCGCCAAATTCCTCGCATCCAGAGACTATGCGCTTCTGGCCGATCTCCCGCGCGTTGGGAAAACCGGCTCGTCGATCATGGCGGCTGATTATCTCATGGCCGAGACGATCCTGATCGTCACGACGGCATCGGGCCGCGGTGTTTGGAAAACCGGCATGCAGAACTGGTCGGCTTTCGATCGTGGCGTCCAGGTCATGCTCGGCGGCAAGAAGCTGGACCCGAAGACGCCCTGCGCGATCATCGGGTGGGCCGGTCTCTCGCAGCCGAAGCTGCGCGTCGAATTGCTGAAGCGCAAATGGGACTTGATCATCCCCGACGAGGCCCACAACGCAAAATCCTTCACGGCGAAGCGCACGCAGGCCCTGTACGGCACGCTGATCGACGACGGTCTGACGCTCAACAAGACCAGCGCCATGACGAACACAACAGGCCGCATGTGGTGCCTAACCGGCACGCCGCTGCCCAACTCCCCGGCTGACGCCTACCCGATGCTGCGGGCCTTGTTCCGTGAGCGCCTGACGACGGCTTTTGGCCCGACGGACGTGACCCGGCAGAGCGACTTCATCGCACGCTATTGCAAGATGCGGCCCATGAAAATCGGCCATGGCTATTTCGCCCGCTACATCGACGTGTTCGTTGAAGGCCGGAACCTGGAAGAACTCAATGCCCGCGTCGCCGGTATCTTTTTGCAACGGACCCAGGCCGACGTCGGCATCATGGAGCCGGATTACGAAACGATGCCGCTGATCGCACCGAAGACGTTGCCGGCGGAAATCGTCGACCAGAAGAAAGCCGGCGCGATCCTGGAAGCGGCGAAGAGCGGCGACCGCGCTGCGCTCGAGATGCATATGGGTCCGCTGCGCCGCCTGACCGGCGAGATCAAAGCCGGGCTTGTGGTCGACGCGGTGAAAGAAGAACTGGACGGCGCGCTCGACAAGATCGTGCTGGCGTACTGGCACAAGGACGTGGGCGCGCTCCTGCTCGACGGCCTTTCCAAGTACGGTGTTGTCGGTATTGACGGTGCGACATCGGCTGACAAACGGACGGAGAACGAAGAGCGGTTTCGGCGCGATCCGAAGACGCGCGTGTTTCTGGCGCAGATCCAAGCCGCCGGCGAGGCGATCGACCTGTCCGCGTCGGCCAACCTGATCTTCGTCGAAAGCTCATTCACGCCTGCTCAAATGAAGCAGATGGCTTTGCGAATTTGCAATCACGCGCAAACGAAAAAGCCTCTCGTCAGGGTGGCGACTTTAGACGGCTCCATCGACGACGCACTGCAAAACATCCTGCTCCGCAAATGGTCAGCTATCCGCGAGGTTTTAAAATGAGCGGTCGCGGCAGAACCTACCCCCCGCTAGAAAAGCGGCTGTGGGCTAAGGTCGATAAAACACCCGGTCACGGCCCAAACGGCGATTGCTGGGTGTGGACGGGCTACTGTGTAGACAACGGCTATGGCCAAATTACCCGGTCCAGGGCGCAAGGGGGCCGGTGTGACTATGTGCACCGCGTGGCCTTCGAAATCCACTACGGCGTCGATCTAGGGCGCGCTCGCAAAAGCGGTCCTCTCGTGCTCCACCACTGCGACAACAGGCCGTGTGCCAACCCGCGCCACCTGTTTCTCGGTGACGACACGGCGAACATGCAGGACATGCTGAGCAAAGGCCGAAAAGTATCGGCTGACCAGCAGGGATCCGCCAACAATCAAGCAAGGCTCACCGAGCCCGAAGTGCGCGCGATCCGCGCCGACACGCGGGCTCTCCAAGAAATCGCGGACGACTACGCGATAGCCGTTTCCACCGCCTGTTCGATCAGAACGCGGAAACGCTGGCCACACCTAAGATAACAAGGAGAGACTTAATGAGCATCGAAATCAAAATTCACGGCGAGACCGGCGAAGAAGTGTTGGGCAAGATGCGCCAGCTTCTCGGCGCTCCGCGCGTGGCGACGATCAGTCCCGAAGAGGCGGAAGAGATTAGGGCGCGCGGGCCGGATGGCATTAGCCGCGAACCCAACGAGACGTGGAGAACCGAACAGTATGGCGCCCGCGTTGACCCACGAGCTGTGGGCGTTGACTTCGCCGAGCCAGGCAGTGACCGCACCGTCATAGCGAAGGTGGAAAAGGCAGACGATGGCAGCGTAAATGTCACTGAAATCGCTGAACTCGATACGCGTCCGATTGGCGCTCCCTCCGAAGGCAACAAGCGCCGCAACAGCGCCGAGAAGACCGACGATGATGCATGGGAAGCCTTCGCCGCTGAAAAAGGCGTCTCGCTTGAGAAGCTGAACGCAGTCATCTCCGAACACGGACGCGCAGCCGCCGAAGCGTCACTCAAGGAGATGCCCGACTCCGGCGACAAGCCTTCCATCTCGACCGGCGAAGAGCGTGTCGGCCCCGAGGACGACGCAGAGACGATCGCGCAAGACACCGCCGACGAAGCGGCCGAGACGGAAGCCAATGGTGGGCTGGCGCCAATCGACGAACTACGCCGCGCCGTGGGCGCCTACCAGAAGAAGCACGGCATGGCGGCGGCTGTCGCGCTCTGCGCCGAAGACGGTCTGATCGGCTGCGGCATCCACGAAGTCGAGGAAGACAACATCCCCGAAATGGTGAAACGCGTTCGCGCGGCGACGGAAGCCAAAGTCGATGAGCTTGGCGACATCCCGGCTTCGCTCGATCGCCGCGAGAAGAAGGCCGACCCCGAGCCGACGGCAGCGAAGGCCGACGTGCAGAAGGCGATGCTGCGCTACGCCAAGAGGTTCGACGGCCAGGACACCGACATGAACGCCATGCCGTTCACGATGGAGGATTGCCCGAAGGTCTTCGCGCTGCTGTTCGGCAAGGATGTGGCTAAGCTGTCGCAGGTGCCAGAAGACGGCTACGCCAAGGCCGTTGCCGGCATTGACGAAGCCATCGCCAAAAATCCATTCAAGCGCTAGGAGACGACCATGGGCGTTATCGGCGAAATACCCGAAAAGCGAGCCGTTGAAATTATGCAGCATCTCATCAACTCGCGTTTCAGCGTAGACGTGACGGCGGATGACCTTCGCAAATTCATTCGTGAAGACTGGTATATCCTCGCGCACTGTGCGCACGCCATCCATGGCGCGCATGTTGCTGCGAACTTGCAGAAATCAAAGGCAAAAACCGATGGTTGACCACGGCATCCGGGAACACGCCACCTGGTCGGCGTCTTCGACCGCCCGCAACGTCCATTGCGCCGGCGCGCTGACACTGGCGCAGTTCGCCCCGCCCGACAAGGAAAGCATCCACGCCGCGCGCGGCACGGCCTGTCACCAGATTGCCGAGAAGTGCCTGACCGAAGGTGTCGACGCCTCGGCCTTTCTCGATACCGTCGAGAAGACCAAGGCGCACGAGATCACGATCGATGAAGAACTGGTCAACTCGGCGCAGGAATATGTCGACTACTGCCGGCAATTCATGCACCCGCCCGTCTGGTATTGGATCGAAGAGCGTTTCTCGCTCGGCGACCTGAACCCGCCATTCGACGCGGGCGGCACGGGCGATTTCGTGACGTATGACGAAGCAACCCAGACCCTCGAAATCGTTGACCTGAAAAATGGTATGGGCGTCGTCGACGTGAAGGACAATCCGCAGCTCCGCACCTATGGGCTCGGCGCGCTCCTGCACCACCAGGATCTGGACGTGGAGACCGTCAAGGTCACGATCGTCCAGCCCCGCGCGCCGCACAAGGACGGCCGTATCCGTTCCGAGACCTTCCATGTCGCCGATCTGGTGGCCTGGACCGCCGATTTGCTGAAATCCATGAAACGGTCGAAGCAGGCCATGGACGAATACGAAGCGGCGGGCGGCAACAGCGTCAAGCTGGACGCGTGGGCCGAGAAATGGCTGACCCCCGGCAAATGCACGTTCTGCCCTGCCGAAGGCACATGCCCGGCGCTCCGAAAGGGCGCTATGGACGTAGCCGCTGTCTGGTTCGACGATCTGGACCAGCCCCGTATCGGCAATTCGGCGCTGGACACGTCGCCCGAGGCTCTGGCCCGTGATCTCGACATGATCCCGATGCTGGAGGACTGGATCAAGGCCCGCCGCGCCTATGCTCACGCCCAGGCCGAGACCGGTGTTGAAATCCCCGGCTACCAGCTTTCCGAGAAGATCGGAAACCGGAAGTGGGTGGACGATCCAGCCCTCGCCGCGCGTCTTATGGCTGAGCTTGGACTGGACGAAAGCGCCATCTACGCAGACCCAAAACTGAAATCGCCTGCGCAGATGGACAAGCTGCTCGGAGCAAAACGGAAGGACATGATCGTTCCTTTCGTCGAACGACCGATCACCGGAACCAATCTGGTGTCCGTCGACAAGACTTCGCGGCCGCCGGCAAAGACGGTCGCGCAGAAACACTTCGAACCTCAACAGTGAAACGGAGAAACTGAGAGATGGCTAAGAAAATGGCTCGTGGTGAGCCCTTCAGAACACCGGACTGCACCGTGTCCTTCGCCTTCGGGCTGTTCAAGTCGCGCACCCGTGAGAGCGACGACGGCAGCAAACGCGAGAGTTGGGATTGCACCTTGATTTTCGACGAGGCGGCAAGGCTCGTTCTGGAGAAGGAGATCGCCCAGGTCATCACCGCCGAGTGGGGCGAAAAGGGCATCCAGATGGCCAAGGACGGCCTGATCAAGTCGCCGCTCCTGTCGGGAACGGGCAAGGAAGCCCGCAACAAGGAAACGGGCGAACTGCACCCCGGCATGGGCGAAGGCAAGTTCTTCATCCGTGTCACGTCGAACAAGGCGCCGGTCGTCCGCTACAAGGATCCGAATATCCCGGCGACCGAGGAAGAGGTCTATTCGGGCTGCCGCGGCTTCGCGGTCATCAACGCCTTCTCCTGGTACAACCCGAAGAACGGCAACGGAGTCTCCTTCGGCATCGAGTATTTCCAGAAAAAGGGCGAAGGCGAACGCCTCGGCGGCTCTGGCGGTATCGACCCGGAGAAGTGGCACGAGAAGATCGAAGACGAAGGCGAGGCGCCTTCGGAAACGAAATCCGGCGCCGGCGCTGGCGGTCTTTTTGGCTGAACTGTAAGTTTTGACGACTGACGAAACGGACGATGACCGGCTATCGGTCATCGTCCTCAACCCCAGGAAGGAAATGATCGTGGAGAAAGATTATTCACCAGGCGGCATGAGCCTGACCAGCGGTGCTCTCCGTACTGCGTCTGCTTGCAGCACCGCGCAGAAAACACCGCACGGCGACTTGCTGCACAAGGCAACTGTCGAGAACGCCGAGTTCGCTGTCCAGATTGCGGCTCGCATCGAGCGCGTCGCCGACGCACTGACCGGCTCTGTGCCGGAGAGCTCCGGAAGCGCCGACAGCGATCCACGCGCGCCAGATGGCTTCCTCGACCAGATGCGATCCCGCGCGGCAGATCAATACCGCACGTTGGCGCGTATCAGCGAAGCTCTAGAGCGGTTGGAGCGCGATTTCAATGTCTGACGACAAGGCAGATATCAAGGGCGGCGACAACGCCCAGACAGTGGCCGCTGGCCAGCTCCGCGCCTTCATCGAGCGCATCGAACGCCTGGAAGACGAGAAGGCGACGATCGCCTTGGACATCAAGGAAATCTACGCCGAAATGAAGGGCACTGGCTTCGATACCAAGGCCGTTCGGACCATCGTCCGCATGCGCAAGAAGGACACCGCCGAGCTTCAGGAAGAAATGGCGATGCTGGAGCTTTACGGCACTGCCCTGGGCATGGGGTGCTTCGGATGAAACGCAACGGCTTCGGACAGACGACAATCGAGGCCGAAATCACCAGGGCGACCGACGCGGCCGTCCTGGTCGATCTCGACGACCAGGAAATCTGGATACCCCGCAGCGTGTGCCTGGAAGGCGATACGCTGGATGTCGGCGACACCGATCTGATCGTTGCCGACTGGTGGCTCGAGCAGGAGGGTTTGCTTTGACCTTCGACCAGGAACTGCGCGAAGCCTCCGACAAGGATGGTCTTCTGGAACTCAATCTGCGGCCCTTTCATGACAGCAAGAAGCGTCTCGTGTGGAAAGCGACCGCCGGCATGGCAAGTGACCCGCGCATGCTGATCGGTATAGACGCCGATCCAGTCGACGCGATCCGCAAAGCCTTGCGCGTGCTGCCGAATGAGCTGGTGATCGACGATGAACCCGAAACGACGGAAGGGGTATTCGGATGAAACGCTATTTCTACGAACCCGGGCATCCCGCCCATACAGACTGGTTCTGTGTTTTCGATCGGCGCCGCAGTGCCGCCGACGGCGCCGAAATAGCGCGCTGTAAAAGCCGAGACGACGCCGAAAAGATCGTGTCAGCGTTGAATTTCCTCTTCGACGAGAACGACTGATGTCGGCATACTACAACGAGATCGACCCCTACGCCGCGCAGTGGTTGCGCAACCTGATTTCCGCCGGACACATCGCGCCTGGCGACGTTGACGAAAGAAGCATCGAGGATGTCAAAGCTTCTGATCTGGCCGGATACACCCAATGCCACTTCTTCGCTGGGATCGGCGTCTGGTCGTACAGCCTCCGGCTCGCCGGATGGCCCGACGACCGGCCCGTCTGGACCGGAAGCTGCCCGTGCCCGCCGTTCTCGGCCGCGGGCAAAGGCAGTGAATGTCCTAGCTGCGGCGGAAAAAGTTGTCTCTCGCATCCTGTCGTCACAGCCGGATGGGTATGTCTCGATTGCGGCGACGAATGGCGAGGCGACGATCGCCACCTACTCCCTGAGTTCATCCGCCTCATCGGCGAGCGCCGACCTTCAGTCACGTTTGGCGAACAGGTTGCGAGCCGTGACGGACGGCTGTGGCTCTACACTCTACGCGCTGTCCTGGAAAGAGTGGGAAATGCCGTCGGGGCCGCCGATACCTGCTCTGCGGGCAGTGGCGCACCGCACATCCGGCAACGGCTCCGATTTGTCGCTAAAAGGCTGGCGCAGTCCGAACACAGTCGATGCGAAGCTCGGGAACCGAAACGGCGAGGATCAAGTGCAGCTCTGTTTTCAAGCGCTACAAGCGGGTTGGCCGACAGCCACGGTAACGGACGCCAAGAGGGGCGAGAAATACGACCCGTTCGCGCCGAACATGACGCTGAACATGGCGGGACAATTGTCGGGCTGGCCAACGCCGACGGCGGCGCTAGCCGACAAGGGGGTGCGCACCACAGCGGGCGGCATAATCGAGGCGCTGCGATCGAAAGGGCCGGATTTGGCGGCTGTGGCCTGTCTGACAGTGGAGGGACCGGCCCGACTAACGGTTTCTGGCGAGATGCTGACTGGCTCTTCTGCCGGGATGGAAAGTGGCGGCCAGTTGAGCCCCGGCCACAGCCGATGGTTGATGGGTCTACCCGCAGCCTGGGACGAGTGCGCGCCGGACACGTTGCCGAAATCGAACTCGAAATCGCAGAGTGGGCGATCCGATACGAAACCGACGCCGGAGAAGCGTTGTATGATTTGCGGTTGTCGCTTTCAGCGCGAGCGCAACGAGAATGGACGGCTGGAAGACTACCAGACATACATGAAGCGCCGATTTTGCTCGCTTTCCTGCGCCAACTCCAGGAGCAAGGGTGGGCTTTCTCGGAACGCCTATCAAGCGAGAGCGCGGAAGTTGCTGAAGGCCGCATGCGAGTGCTGCGGGACGGTGGAGCGACTGCACGCGCACCACGTGGACGAGGATTGGACGAACAACGAACCGAAGAACGTCCAGACGCTCTGCGTGTTTTGTCATCAATTCTGGCACGCCACGCATCGGAGGCTTGGCGTGAAGCCCACGCAGCCTATGCCGCGACTGGATTCCCTCTGGAGCACGGTGCAAGGGCTAGGGTCGGTCGCCTCAGAGGATACGGCAATGCGGTCGACGCGCAAGCCACGAAGCACTTCATCCAAGCCTACCTCGAAACCGAAGCCGAACGTCTTCGATTGACCGAGCATTCCGTAATGGCGACTGACCCAGGAGTGTTTGGATGACGATACTGATCACCGACCACGCCTTTTAGGTCGCTCGACCGAACGTGGACACAGATGTCCAGACACGGCACCGCTTATGAATACCGAAAGCGCGGCAAAATCCTTCATCCGGGCCGTATGACAGAAGGCCATCTGTCGGTAGCACTCGGTAAAGCCAACAGCCATTGCGTTCATGAACTGGTGCTTCTCGCCTTCGTCGGCCCGTGCCCGCCCGGCCACGAGTGCCGCCACCTAGACGGCGACGAAGCAAACAACCGGCTTTTCAATCTTAGGTGGGACACGCGAGGGAACAACGGCCGCGATAAGAAATGGCATCGTGTCTGCTCGCGCTACAAGTTACGCCCCGAAGACATAATTGCTATAAAAGCTTTACTCGGGACAATAAGCGGCAGAAAACTAGGAATTATATTTGGTGTAACGGAAAGTAATATTTCCTGCATTCGCACCGGAAAGATTCACATTGATGTATAGCGATTTAACCTTTGATTTCGAAACAAGAAGCGACATCGACCTGAAGAAGCGCGGCGTCTACAACTACATGGCGTCACCGAACACGCAACCGCTCATGGCGTCCTACAAGCTGAACGGCGGTCCCGTCCGTCGCTGGCGCCCCGGCCAGCCATGCCCGCCCGAGATCGTCGCCCATATCGAGGCCGGCGGCATGGTCTCAGCCCACAATGCCGCGTTCGAACGCTTGTTATGGCAGATGGTCCTGACGCCGCGCTACGGCTGGCCGGTGGCCCGCGTGGAGCAGTTCCGATGCACGGCGGCCACCGCTGCCGCCATGGCGCTCCCGCGCTCCCTGGACCGCCTGGGTGACGCGCTTGGCCTGACCGTCCGCAAGGACAAGGAAGGCACGCGGCTGATCCGCAAATTCTCCATTCCGCGCCGCCCGCGCAAGGGCGAAGACCCCGCCGGGCTCTATTGGAACGAACCGGAAGACCACCCGGAAGATTTCGAGCGGTTCCACGATTATTGCGACGTGGACGTGATGACCGAGGCTGAAGCCGACACGCGCATGGTGCCGCTGTCGGCCGACGAGCAATCCGTCTACGTTGTGTCGGAAATCATCAACGATCGCGGCATTCGTATCGATCGACGGTCGGCCCGCGCCGCGCTGGTGCTGGCAGCGAAGGCGAAAGCCATTCTCGACCGCGACATGCGTCTGGCGACCGGCGGCTATGTGAAGAAATGTACCGAACCGGGCAAGCTGGTCGAATGGGTGAACAGCCAGGGCGTCGCCATGGGATCGGCGGCCAAGGCCGAGGTCGACGCGCTGCTGGAGCTTGACGATTTGCCCGCCAATGTTCGCCGCGCGATCGAGCTGCGCCAGGAAGCGGCCAAGACATCCGTGTCGAAGCTGCAAGCCATGCTGGACCGAGCAAGCGCCGACGGCCGTGTGCGCGGGACGGATATCTACCACGCGGCCTCAACCGGACGCTGGCAGTCGGTCGGCATCAACAAAAACAACATGCCGCGCCCGCGCAAAGAGTTCGAAGGCGTGGCGCTGGAGCCGCTGTTCGATGCCTTCCGCGCGGAAGACCCTGAACTGCTGCCGCTGCTGTACGGGCCGAACCTCGGGCGGCCGCTGCATCTCATCTCCGACGCCATCCGGGGTTTCATCCTGGCCGCACCGGACCATGATCTGGTCCAGGCCGATTATTCCGGCATCGAGGGCGCGGTGATCGCCTGGTCGTCGGGCGAAGACTGGAAGGTCAAGGCACTGCACGAGATCGCCGCCGACCCATCGAAACCGGACCTTTACCGGCGCACGGCAGCGTCGATCATGAACACGACGACCGACGAAATCACCAAGAAACACCCGTTGCGCCAGTCCGTCGGCAAGGTCTCGGAATTGGCCCTCGGTTTCGGCGGTGGCGTCTCGGCGTTTTATTCGATGTCGCAGGGCTACGGTGTCAAGCTGGATCCACTGTTCGAACCGGTGTGGAAAACAGCAACCGAAGAACGCCGCGAGAAGGCGGTCAAGCGCTACGAAAGCTGCCTGAAGCGTGGCGACAGCAAGGCCGATGTCCTGTCGCGCGAGGCGTGGCTGGCGTGCGAGCTGATCAAGGTCGGCTGGCGTGCCTCCAATCCGGCCATCGCCTCCGGCTGGAAGCTGCGCGAGCAGGCCATGCGCGAGGCGATCCAGAACCCCGGCACGGTGACGCGAACACTGAAATTCGAATACATCGTGGCGCATGGCTATCTGTGGGCGCGGCTACCGTCCGGGCGGTGCCTGGCTTACGGCGCGCCGCGGCTGACGGACCAGGTTTGGGCGAAGCGCAACGTCGATGGCGAGTGGCTCGACAGCGAGGTCATGGACCGGCTGATCGCCGAGAAGCTGGCGCTGAAGGGCGAAGTGAAGATCGAGGGCGCCACGTCGCCGCGCATCTCCGCGCTCGGCGTCGACAGCGTGACCAAGAAGTGGCGGCGCTTCGGCCTGTATGGCGGGTTGATCGCTGAGAACGACACGCAGGCCGTCGCGCGGGATTTCCTGGTCAACGGCATGCGCAAGGCCGAAGCCGCGAGCTATCCGCTGATCGGACATGTCTATGACGAGCTGATCGCCGAAGTGCCGCGCGGGTGGGGTGATTTGGCGTTTTTCGAGAAGCTGATCTGCGAATTGCCGCCGTGGGGCGAGGGCATGCCGCTGACTGCCGGCGGCTTCCGCGGCAAACGATATCGGAAAGACTGAAGATAAGTAATTTTGTACGTTGACACGGACGGACAAACGACATACGTTTTGCTTGTAGACGAGAAAGACGGCCAACCGACGCAGGAGGACACCATGTAGACCGCAGCGCGTTGCGCGCTCGACATTCCCCTCTCAGCCGGTCCAGCCAACCCCTCCCCGATGTGCTGGACCGGTGCCTCAACAGGAGACGACCGATGAGAATTGAAAAATCGACACTCTTTCATCTAATCGAGATGAAATACAAACCCGATATCCAGATCGAAATTCGCCCCGACAAGAAACGCATCGTTATCCGCCAAGGTGAGGGCGAAAATACAAACGAAATTTGGATTGACATTGACGATGTAGAAGATGTCGCACAGGCGATGAATACCGCAGCCAACACTGTGCGTTTCGCTTTTATTACCAACGACGAATAATTCCGGAGACCACATGCCCCGCAAAATCCGACGTCCGCTGAAGCAGTACGGCAAACCGACCGAGATGATGGCCGTGCGCGTACCGGCCGACCTGCATAAGCTGGTGAAAGGCCAAGCCAAGCGCGACGGCATACCGAAATCACGCAAGGTCGTCGAGTTGCTGGAAGCGGGGCTGACGGCTGAAACGGAAAAGACCATGGCCGAGGCGCTGACGACAGCGCCGGGCGATGTGTTCGACTAGGAGGACGACCAATGCGAATTGGACAGCATGTTGTGTGCATCGACGACAGTCCCGGACTGCTCATGTCGGCGCGGAAGCTACCGCAACTGGAGCGCGGTCGGGTTTACACTCTAGCTGACGTGACGTCCAAATTTAGAGTTCTCGCGGTGCAACTTGAAGAATACCCGCGAACCTATATCGAAAACGGCGTTGAATTTGAAGGTTGGCTAAAGGCCAGCCGGTTCCGTCCGCTGCGCAAGTTGTCGATCGAGGATTTCACAAGCGTCGATGCGCCACTCGAAACGGAGCTGGCATGACCTTCGATGAAGCGCGCGAAAAGTTCCCGTCACTCGGCCTTGGCCTTTACGGCATGGAGCCGGGGCAGGCGGTGACGCTGGAAGTCTATTCGCCCGACGGACAGGTCTTCAGCTTCCGCGGCGCGACCGCCCAGGCGGCGCTGGATCTGGCGTTCCCGCCCGAGCCCGAGACGCCACCGGCCGAACCGGCAGAGAATGTTTTCGACTGAACCGTCCGTAATGACGACTGATGGAGAGCAGACATGACGATCGAAACGCGCGTTTATTGCATGCTTGGGTTCGCCTTCCTGTGGGTCGGCTGGTTCGAAGCGGTGCCGCTATGACTTCCGAAGACAAGCGGCTGTTGGCCGCCACTTCCGTCATGTCGGCGCTCGGCATCGTCGCCATGCTGTGGGCCTTCGACGCCGACGCGCACGAAGCGCCGACCGGGTGGCGCTATCCCTACGCGTGTTGCTCCGACCAGGACTGCCGCCAAGTGGCCGATGCCGACGTCCGCGAAGGACCGGAGGGCTACACGATCGCCGCCACGGGCGAGACGCTGGCCTACGCCGATAAGCGTGTGCGCAACTCGCCCGATGGCGTTTTCCACTGGTGCTCGATCTTCGGTGATGAGACCAGCCGGACGATCTGCCTGTTCGTCCCGCCCAGGAGTTTTTGACATGACCAAAGCCATCAACAACCCCGTCGCCGGACCCCGCTGCGTTCTCACAATCGAGGAACTGCGCAAGGCCGGCTGGATCGTTATCGGGCCGGGCGAGAGCGACCCGCGAGATGCGGAGATTGAACGACTGACCAACCTAACTGACCAGTTGCGCATGGAGGCTCAATTGCACTCCGGGGAAGCGCGAGCGGCAAACGCCTCCCTGCGCGAAGCTTATCAAGCGGTGTCGGGTGGCAGGGGAGAACCTGGCAGCTGGAACGGTGCGGAACCGATCAAGGCTGAAGTCTCTCGCCTGCGCGCCAAGCTGGCCGAAGTAGCGGAAGGTCGGTTAGCCGAAGCTGAAGGCGTTATCGAAATTATTGCGGGCAAGCGTCAGCACATAGACAGTCTCATGAGCAATCAAGAGATAGCAGATGCCTACCTCCGCGCCGCCCGCAAATTCATGGAGCAGAGCCGATGACAGAAGCAATCGCGATCTATCTCCCCTGGCTCCTTTCCGCAATCACGATCTACATGACCGTCCTTGCTGGCAACAAGGCCCGCCACGCATGGCTGTTTGGTCTCGGCAATCAGGCTCTTTGGCTGGTCTGGATCGTCACAACAGGAGCATGGGGTCTCATTCCGATGAACATCGCACTGTGGGTCGTCTATGCCCGCAATCATCTGCGCTGGACAAGCGAACAAGGGGCTCTAGTAGTTCCGGACAAACGAGTGCCCCTGAAAGACCCGCAGTCCAACGGGACGGTTGAAGCTCTTAGGTCCGGGCCAGCACAGACAATTGCGGAGGATCGGTCATGACCAGAGAACAAAAGCTTGAGGCGGCGTTGCTCCGTATTATCGATATCCATAAGCGTAATTTCGGCAGACAAGACGAGAAGCTTGCGGACATCCGTCCAATTGCTCTTGCCGCTCTCTCCATAGAGGGAGAAGCGGAGGCGGTAGCTTGGCGCTGGAGACCGTTAGACGGAGCAGTATGGGTCGTGTGGAATACGAAACCGGAATACGGGGTCAATCTAATTGACGATGCCGAAGTTGAGATTGAGCCCCTCTACACCCGCCCCTCCCCACCCATCGCAATAAGCGATGAACAGGTGGAGCGGGAGACACGCGAAATTGAGCGGAACGTAAAATCGAAACTGCGAGCAGCATTCAGAAAGGCTCTTTCAGACCTCCCAGAAATTGCCCCGCCGGAAATCGCATCGGTCTTATCGAACGTGCATATGCAAGACGAGTTCCTGTCAGAAGGGAAACGCTTGCAAATGCAGCATGGTCTTGCTGCGGTTCCACCACGTGTCGAACAGGAGTGCGGAGCCGGCGCATGGTCACTCATGCGGGCAGGTGTCCTATCCGCACTATCCGCTACCCAAACCACCGTTGAGTATGATGACGGCGGCAAAACGATACGTGTGTATCGCAAGCCGTCCAACGAGCAGCGCTACTTCGACGCGCTCAAACGCATCGCCGTCTACCAAACATCTGAACGGCTCCTGAAAAAGAGTTGGGACGATTGGGGACTCGACAGTGGGTTGGAGGCTCTTGAATACGCCTACGATAACGTTCAAGAAGAAGCCCGACGCGCCGTCAAAGGTAAGCGGAGGCCAAAGACATGAGCGCCCCACTGTTTCAGCCCCAACGCAAAGACCCGCGCACCGCATCGACCGTCGTCCGCGCCATGTTCAACGACATGCGCGCCCGCCGTATCTACATCTCCGACATGGCGGCCGAGATGCACCGCACCCGAACCTGTCTGCAATACTGGAAAAGCGGCCGCAGCGACCCGACGATAACCAACGTCGAGGCCATGGCGCAGATCCTGGGGTATGAGCTCGTTCTCGTGCCGATCGTCCGTGATGGCGACTGACACTCTGGACAGCGGCGGACGAAACGCGCAAAGATGAGGGTTCCGCTCGACCCGACGACCAGCCAACCCAGGAGCCCGCTATCGTGAACGACCAATCCGCCAACCACTTCGCGCGATTGTGGGTGCTTGGCTACAACCGCCTGTGTCCGATCCTTCCACCCGGCTGCCCTATCTCAGAACGGTCATCGATCGCCCGCCGCATTGCCGCTGGCGACGACGCGCGCGGCAAGGCCCCCGGCGTACAATGGCGCGACGGGTCGTGGTCCGGTTTCGATTTCGTCGCGCATGAAAGCACCGAAGACGATCTGGTCCGATGGAACGCCATGGGTGCCGGCGTCGGCGTCAAGACGGGTCGCGGACTGGTGCTAATCGACGCCGACACGCTGCACGAGGGCCGCGCCAAGATCATCAAATCCACGATCGAAAGCCTCGCCGGGCCACTACCCGTGCGCATCGGCAAATACCCGAAAGCCGGTTATCTGGTCCGCACTGACGATGATTTCCAATACACACGCATCGAGTTCGGCGAGCGCGATGACAAGGGCCGCTTGCAAGAACGCGTCGAGATATTGGCCGAGGGCCGCCAATTCGTCGCCAGCGGCACGCATCCCGGCACACAGAAGCCGTATCGCTGGCCCCAGGGCGTGCCTGCATACGCGGACGTGCCGTTCGTGGCCGGTGACACGCTGCTGGCTATCCTCGATGCCCTGCGGCCCCTTCTGCCCGCGGCGTCGGCCATTGTTCGCGAGGGCGCACCGACCGAAGTGGACCAGGACAGTCTGCGCGGCGATATGGCGCTGATCGCCAAGGCCGTTGCCGCCACGCCGAACACGTCCGCCGCCTTCCCGACGCGCGAGGCCTATCGGGATTACGGCTATGCCATCAAGGCCGCTGCCGGTCCCGGCCATGAGGCCGAGGCGTTCGACCTTTTCGCCGATTGGTGCGCCCGATGGGCCGAGGGCGAAAACGAGCCCGATATCGTCGCCGCCGATTGGGCCCGCATGAAACCGCCGTTCCGGCGCGGCGCATCCTGGCTGTACGAATTGGCGGCGCAACATGGCGAGCCCGGCGCGTTCGATGCCGGCGAGGCTGTGGCCTTAGCTTGGTTCGAGCCACCGCGCGAACCGCTGTTTCGGGAAGAGCCGGCCGAACCGAAGTGTGTCATAGACCCAACACCCTACCGCTTCGCCGATCCGAAGACGCTCCCGCGTCGGCAATGGCTGTACGGCAATCACTACATCCGCAAATATGTCAGCACCACGTCGGCTCCGACCGCTGTAGGCAAGTCGTCAATGACGATGGTGGAAGCGCTGGCCATGGCATCCGGCAAGCCGCTGTTGGGCATCGAGCCGCGGGGCACGTTTCGCGTTTGGATTTGGAACGGCGAAGACCCGCATGAAGAACTGGAACTGCGCATAGCCGCCGCGCGCATGCATTACGGCTTAACGCAAGAGGATCTTGGCGACCGGCTGTTTCTCAACAGCGGACGCACAATGGAAATCGTCATGGCGAAGCAGACACGCAACGGCGCAACGCTTCAGGTTCCTGTCGTCGAAGCCGTTGCGGAGGGGTTGCAGCGGCGCCAGATCGATGTCGCTATCGTCGACCCGTTCATTTCGACCTACCACGGTACCGAGACAAACGAGATGTTCGACCTGGTGGCGAAGAAATGGGGCGCCATAGCGGGAGCCTGCAACGCATCCGTGGAACTGGTTCACCATGTGCGCAAGCTGAACGGCGGGGAAATCACTATCGAGGACACGCGCGGCGGTGGCGCGCTCGTTGCGGCGGCCCGGTCCAAGCGTGTCCTGGCGCAGATGTCGGGGCAGGAGGCGAAGAAATTCGGCGTCGAGGATACCAGTCGCAAACGGTTCTTTCGCGTGGCCGACGCCAGCGTGAACATGGCCCTTTCCGCTGTCAACTCAACCGAGTGGTTCGAAATGCAATCCGTGGCGATCGGCAACGGCGAGGGCTCCACGCCAGTCGACCAGATGTTGAGCGGCGATCACGTAGGCGTGGCCACGCTGCGGACCATAGACCCGGACAGAAGCGCGCTGGATGACGAGCAGAAAGAAAAGCTCATGGGCATGTTGGCGGCAGGTGGCTGGCGTGAGAGCGAACGAGCCAGCGCATGGGCGGGATGCGCCGTAGCGGAAGTCATGGGGCTGGATGCGGTCGACGATAAGGTGGCAATCCGAGACATTCTTAAAGGACTGAAGCGGGAAAGAGCAGTCAAGGTTGAACACAAGACGGACAGAAACAAGAATAAAGTCTCGTATATCGTGCCTGACGATCAGGACGAATTGTCCAAAAACGTGTTTGAATAAGACAGAATGTCCGTAAAATCAGCCATTACCGTAGGTCCGTACGTAGGTAATTTTCGTACCTACGGAGCCTACGGCGCTGCGGCCTCCGTAGGTCCGTAGGTAAGGGCTCCCCCTAAAGGGGGAGAGCCCACTACCCTTCGGCTGCGGACCCACGGTCGGTAGGCCGCGGCTGGACGCGAAAGAACGAGGCCGAAATTAAGGAAAAGAAAAACCCCGTCGCGGCCAACGGGGTTTGTATTACGTTTCGGGTAGAAGGGTTAAGCGAGGATTGCGGTCAAGACGAAGGCGACGCACCAGGCTTTCAGGATGAAGGCAGCAAGGTGGATCATGCGCCGCCCCCGGAGCTCGCAAGGCCGGCGACGATGACGAGAAGCCAAAAACCCATGGTGGCGCAAAAGATGACGGCGATTATCAGATCGAGCAGGTTGATTGCCGTATCGAGGATATCGGGTTTCATGGCTCCACTATCCTTATGATTTTGGTGTGCACCTTCGCTGTTGAGAATGTGTCAGGAGGTAGAACCTCCAGCGTCTCGGTGTCGGGGTGTTCGAAAGTGATCGGAACTAAGGCCACTAGGGTGGCCGGCTCGGAATGTCCGCCGCGGTTTAGCAGTGAGAGCGCGGCGGCGATGTGTTTGCGAACGTCACTGAAAGGCGGGTTCATGATGACGCGCGGAAACTGTACCTTTCCGGCGACCTCGCTTGACCATTCCAGAAAGCAGCGGTTCACAACTGAGCCGAATTTGTCGAGGCCAGCGGCGAGTTGAATATGTTTCTCAACCTGGACAAGCTCGAAACGACTATGCCCGGCATCTAGAAGCGCTTTAGAAAGCTGACCGGTTCCGGCGCTCGGCTCCAATGTTAGCCAATCGCCTTGCGGCCCTAGATAGTCGACCATCCGCGCGGCCACGTCGTCAGGCGTGACGTGGCATTCCGTTGCACGATCGACCATGACAGGCTCGGCAAGCTCGACTTTTTCTAGATCGCCGAAATGTTCCCGCCGCTGGACCGCAAGCACCATGGGCTTATTGGGTCGACGATACACCGCGCGTTTCATTCTGCCGCCTCAGGTATGGCGTCTAGGATGCATTCGCTATCCGGCTTCGGATGAACCTTTGAGTCAGTCAGGAAAACCGCGCACCATCCGGCCGTATAGCGCGGAACATCTGTGCGCGGGTTCGGGCAAACCTTGACGCGGAACGTTCCGTCAGCGCTGAAAAACGTGCCGCGTTGCTCAGAATAGATTTTGCCGTATTCGGCTTTCGTCATCTCGACGACGGGCAGCACTTGCCGCTTGCCGAAACGGTTCACCATGATTCCGGCCGCCTTGACGTTGACGACTGACGGCTTTTCGTTCCGCTTCACGTCGGGAATCGAATAGCCGCAATCCCGCATCAGGTCGCGCCATTCGTCGGGCGAAAGCTCTAGCGTTTTGCCGCTGGCGATATGGGCGGGAAGCGGCACAGAAGACTCGAGCACAAAGCCCATATCCGTTGCCGTCGCCTTCGGCTTGTGTGCGCCGTGCTCGCGAGCGAACATCTGAATTGCAGTCTCTCGCAACTCGCCTTCGTGGCGCGCGACCGTGCCGAGCAATTCCCTTTCATAGGAAAGCCGGTTGAGCGTGTGCGAGATCCAGCGCTCCCAATAACCGGAATCGAGCGCCTTTTGATAGGCTTCGATACGCTCGGCACGGAGTCCTTGTGGCGTCTTTTCGCCACTCTGCAAAGCGCCGTAGTCGCCGAATTTCGTAAACTTGCCGTAGTTCGCGGCCTTCACGATTGTTTCGTCGTCTGTCACGCGGTCCCAAAACGCAAGCGCCGCGTGGCAATTATTCAGGTTGCCTTGCAGGTCGCGAAGTTCGGCGAGTAGTGTTTTGATCCGTCGCGCTCTCACCTTCGGATCGCTCTTGCGGTTCGCGTGACGCTCGACTCCTTCGGCGCGGTAAAGCCAATAGTCGGCGAGCTTCGCGGCCTTGTTTGCTTTAGCCTGCGCGGAGTCCATCCGCTCTTTTGTCTTCATGGCTTTGCGCTCGGAATGGTGTCCGACAAGAATCGGCTGACCATGCGAAAAGGCTTCCGATAGTTGCTGCGCGGCGCGGTTGAATGCGTTCGCTTCCCGGTGGCGCTTGTGTGCCAGGTCGTCGAGACGTTCGGCCTTTGCCTGCGCGCGCTCGGCAATGGTCATTTCTTCCGGCTCGATTTCGCCCGCGAGTTCAATCAACAAATCTTCACGGCGCGGCGACCACTTCGGCGCAACAAAAAGCTCTTGCTTTGGAGCCCATACGAATCCCGCCGCTTTCACGCGGGCGAATGTTTCGGCGTCTAAACGCGAAGAGGCGTAGAGCCTGAGTTTGTTATCCTCCGGGCTGTACGTAGCGGTGAATGTGGTCATGGTCGTCAATCCTTGTCAGTCGTCATTGTGGACGATTTTAGGCGCGAAAAGTGTATTCTTGGCAGTCGGCGCCGCCGACAGCCGGCGAAGCGTCATGCCTCCAACGGAAGCCCGCGTCTTCGCATGTCAGGGCGTCCGAGAATGAAACGCCCTGTAGCGCCAGAAAGGAGTTCAGTGCGGAAACGTCTTCCTCATCAAGCCCGGAATAGTCGCCATTGATGATTGCAGACGCCCAATGGCTCGGGGCAGTTAGGGTTATGGTCTTCATGGCCGTTGATCCTTGTATGTCGTTTCGTCTGGTCTGTCTGAAATGTATGTCGTTTGTCCGTCCGTGTCAACGGACAAAATTGACGAAATGCGCAAGGCGGCGTAACGTGTCGAAATTGGCTGAGGTTGCAAACTGCAACTGGTTGCAAGGAATATCGGAATTAGACGAGAGGCTAGAGCTATATGGCGCGCCGCGTGTTGAGCCCTATGCAGCAGGAGTTTGCGAAGAACATGTTACGCACGGGTGACAAGATTTATTCCGCAGAGAAAGCCGGCTACAAAACACCGCTTGTCGACGGGTATAAACTCATGAAAAATGAGCTGATCGCCAACGCGATCCGCTCTGAAGCGCGCAAATTCCTCGACGAGAAAGCTGGTCCGGCGGCCGTCTATAACCTGGCCTCGATCATGCTCGACGAGAAACAGCCCACCGGCGCGCGCGTCAAAGCCTCTGAAATCATTGGGAAATGGTCCGGCATGGCTGGCGACGATAACGCCGGCGGCAAGGAACCGCACGAGATGACAGGCGACGAACTGCGCGCGCACATCGCCAAGATGGAGCGCCAGCAGGACGCCATGAAACGCGCCTTGGCCGACCAGGCGCGGCCCGTGCTCGAGGGCTCGACGCTCGACGAGGTAGAGCCGGACGATAGCTCCGGATCCGGCGTTTTCGATTGATTTGCTACCATCCTGCTACCATCGGCGAGGCGCAAAGCCTTACGCCACAAGAGAAGCAAACTACGTTGATAACGTAGAGGACGCGGCGCAGGGGCGGTATCGAGGCCCCTGGACGCGCGCCCGGCCCCTGCCGTCAGTCCGCCGCGGCTCCGCCGCCGGTCGCCGGACGCCGCAACAAATTTGCACCCGAAAATCGAACTCGGACTTCGTGTCCGCAACGGCCGATGAGGCCGCCAAGGCCGCAACTGGGTCAACGGCCATAGCGCCCGTATCGGGCGCGTCCGCGCATCGGCCGAAGGTCAGTCTTTCCGTCTTGACGCCGGACTGACAATCGACGTACTGTGCGGACGCCCGTTCCCTCTGGGCCTGGATGATTGGTCGTCATCTGTTGCCGCCGCAGCGAAACATCCTCCCTCGCTGCGGCGGTTTTCTTTTGCATCGGTACGGAATGACTGGTATTTGTCGGCTGACACAACCGGACGAACGGACAGAAGATGGCCGACCCAACGAAGCCGACGATCGACTACTCCTACACGGGTTTCCAGCAGGAACAGCAAGAGTTCCCATTTCCCGGTACGCAACTGGACAACGATCTGGCGAACCTGGTCAATTCGGTCGACCAGACGATCGATGCACTGAAGGACGTGAGACGGGCCGACGGTGCGCTGAAGAACGGCATCGTCACCAATGACAGCCTCTCACCGGATTTGCTGATCGGCATCGAGGCGCCGACCGATTGGGCGCCGTCGACGGCCTACAACATCAACAGCACGGTTTATGAAGGCGACGCGATCTACCGGGCCACGGTCTCGCATCTGAGCGGCGCCAGTTTCGCGACGGATCTGGCGAACGGAAAGTGGGAGAAGATCGTCGATTTCTCGGCGCTGACGGATGCGGCAGCGGCCAGCGCCGCGGCTGCGGCGGTGTCGGAGACGAACGCCGCCGGAAGCGCTTCCAGTGCGACGACCAGCGCGGCAACGGCCACGACGCAGGCCGGTATTGCTACGACGAAAGCGGCCGAGGCAAGTGCCGATGCGGATGCAGCGGCGGTTAGCGCGGCGGCGGCGGAAGCGGTATTGGCAGGAGCGGGGGCCACCGGCCTTGCGCTGCTGGAAGCGGAGACGGGGGCCGAAGCATTTGAAATCGCCGTCCCGGATGACGCGATTACGGGTGTGAAGATAGCCGACGAGTCCGAAGGTCTGAGCAGCATTCTTCTTAAGCTCGGGATTGACCGCGCGCCAGATGCTCTGCCCAAGACGCCGCAGTATACGCCCACCTCGTCAATCTCGGAAACGCGCGTTTTAATAAACGGATCGACAGAGAACGGCGGCTCGCCCGTCTACCACCGGCACTTCGGGTCGATCATTCGCGACCACACGGGCGTCCTTCACGTTTTCTACCGCCGCGCACTTGGTCACGCGACATACTTCGAAGGTGACCTCTGCCACGTCTCAATCGATCACGATGGCAATGAGCGATCCGCCGAGACCGTGATATTGGCCCACGGTACAGATCGTGATCTTCACTCTCCAATGGCCGTTGTGACACCCTCCGGCCGGATTGTGCTGACCTTCTGCGACGTGCAGATGCCGAGCGCGGGCAATTCAGTCGATTTGCGCAGCATGTACTCGGATGACAATTGCGGCTCGTGGTCTTCGCCGACAACATTTTACACTGATGACCTGTCGCGAACGTACGGGCAGCCGCGCATCGTCCCTTCCGACGTGGCGGGCGAGCGCTGGCGCATTCTCCAACCTTGGTATGGCCGCGACGCCGGGGGCACCAACAGGCGCATTGGTATATTCGAGAGCACGGACAACGGCGAGGTTTTCGCCGATCTTGCCACGCCGATATACGAGGGTGCGGACCTGACCCTGAGCGAAACCAGCATTGCGTGCCTCAACGCCAAGGTCTGGTTCGCCGCGATGCGCAAGAATGGCGGCAGGCTGCATTGGGCGGTGACGACAAACGCGGGCGCATCCTGGACGGCCCCGACTGTCGTCACGTGGGGCACAACACTGGACATCGCGCCTTCGCTGGACATCATTTTCAGCCGTGGCGTCCCGTTCCTGCTTTTGGGGTACTGCGACCGCAGCACGGACCAAACCAAGTGGCGCTGGGCCAAGGCGTCCAGTTTGATGACAAACGCCGAGGCGATGGGAAAGCTTGCCGCAGTCACGTCCGCCGCCGACATGATCGAGGCGTCGGGATATCAAGTCCCATACATCTACCCGAACGGGCAGATGCTCTTTGTTGAGTTTGAAGAGTACGTTTACGGAGGCGGCGGGATTTCAGACCCCGCAGGCTCGGATGTTCGGCTCGTTTGGGCGAACCCTGGCGCATGGGTTGATGGGCATGAGTTCTCGTTCACGCCGACGATTGTTGGCGCCTCTACGCCCGGCTCGCCAACTGGCGTCAACACAGGAACAATCAGCAAGGATGCAAACGGGCTTGTCTCAGGTAACCTCCGCATCGCCCTGACGAGCAAGGGAGGGATGGTCGGGCAACTAAAGCTTGGCCTCCCATACACAAACAAGACCGGAAATCGCTACCGTTCCGGGGCGACGGTGACGTTCTTCGACAATGTCTCGCTGCCTGACTACAGCGTGCCAATGCCATTTATGCCGGGCGGATCGTCCACGATTGACCTGTGGCGGACGTACAACGGCGGCTCTGGTACATCGACGGTCGGGCCCGCGACCATCTCGGCAATACATGTTGACGATGATTTCGTGATCGAGATGGTGTTCTCGTATTTCACCGACGACTAGGTGGTGGTCACCCATTCATCCATTCATCGGTTTGATCGTGATGATCTGGTGACAGTATGTCGCTCGCCAGGTCATCACGATCAGCCCCTTCGCTGTCCTCATCTGGCTCAAACGAGACGGGGTGGCCGACGATTGTTTCAAGCGTTTTGTCGTCCAATTTGAAATCTTCCTGCCAATCCATGAACAGGCTGCGCAGGAAATTTTGACGCGTAGAGCCTGGGTGGTCCAATACTCCCAAGTCATCGTCTTCCACGGCGCGCTCCCATCTGAAACAATTCGTTACTTTGCAAAACGCCCGATTTTACGACTTGGCGATGCACGCGGACCAATGTAACAAACTTCTGAGCGGAGGCAATCACGCCGGGCTTGCTTAGTAGAGTCGAGCTTTCTGAGGGGACCAAGTTGGCAAAAGGTAGAACGCTTCGGTGGGCTTTTTCATCTCTGAAGCGCGGCGATTTGCGGGAGACGTCAAGAGCGCTTCGACACGGCGTCGGTGTTGGTTATAGAATTGCGTTCGGAGGAAATCCCAAATCCTCGAAACGAGCAGGATCGGCAGTGGCAAACCACGTCGATCCCGAAACGGTTCATTCCCTGCTTCCAGCAAATCCGTCAGCAGCGGCCCGGCTAATTCCCCGCGTTGCTGACCGCAGGACACGCGGTCGGCTGTTTCTGAAATGCGCTGAGGCTCACTATGCAAAGTGGGATTTAACGGCAGCACTTGCCTGCGCGGATCGCAGCGCGTCAACACTTCGAACGCATCCAGGACCATACCGGCTCAGAGCGAATATCCGCATCATGATGGGTGATCCGGAAGCGGCGCGGGAGGACGCAGAGAGGGCCCTTGAACTGAACTGGCTTGACGTCAAGTCGCTCCAACTGTTCGCCAAGCTCAGCGACAAGGAGACCGTCGAATTAATACTCGACCAGTTTCCCAACGAGGTCGCCGCTCGTGGATGGATCCGCGCCGCTGCGATATCGGCCGTGCGAACCATGTTTGAGTTCAATCGTCCGCAACGCGGCATTGATCTCGTTTCAGATTATTGCGCCAACACGACGGACCCCGCGTTCAATGCGGAGGAAGCGGATTTCTGGATAGGCTTTGGTCTCCTTCTGTTGCGACGGTTTGATGAGGCGATCGTCCATCTAGAACGGCACCTAGATGACGAGAGATTTGGCAAGTCGGCTCGCCTGCACCTGGGGGAATGCTTGTTTGAGGTTGGCCGCGCAGATGATGCGTTGCGCATGATCGAGGACGCATATTCGGATGGCGTGTTCCCGCGCGCGTTCAACCTGTTCTATTTTCTGCTGCGGTTCACTGGCGGACGCATGCGGGAGTCGTGGGAAGAATATCGGAACCGGGATTTTTCGCGAGCTTTGGCCAGAAACTTCGGGAACAAATACGTTCAGCACTTGGACGAAATTCCACGCGATCAGAGTGTATTCATGATCGCGGAAGGCGGACCCGGCGATGAGCTGCGATTCGCGACGATGTATCCTGAGCTTTCTTCCCGGTTCAGCAGGTTGACCATAACATGCGAACCGCGACTGTGGTCGATTTTGCAGAGGAACTTTCCGAGCATCCGATTTGTTCCTACTGCTCGTTGGCGGAAAGAAATGGTGCCTTCAGACTATGCAACGAGGCGAGGCATCGGTGACGAAAAGCTGATCTACACATTGAGCAAGGAAGCGGCGGTTATCGCGGAAACTTCTGACGCATTTTGCTCTGTTTGTGACGTCTTAGCCGATCTTCGGCCAGACTATTCAGCGTTCGGCAAAACGCAATCGTATCTAATGGCGCGGCCCGATTTGCGAGAGGAATGGGCCAAGAAAGTTCGTTTGCAAGGCGTCTCTGAACTTCCGAACATCGCTCTATCTTGGCGCAGCATGTTGCGTCACGTGCGCCGCGATATGCACTACCTTGCCGTTGATGATTTGGCGCCTCTGAAATCTCTTGATGCTGTGTATTGGCTATTCCAAACAGGGGTAGAGGATGAAGAAGTGGCCGATCTGAAGCGACTGCTGCCGAATGTGAGATTGGCCGACCCCCTCGATCTGAAGGATGATTTTGAAGGAATGGCTGCCTTTCTCGCCAACATGGATTGCGTCATTGCTCCGTGTAATACAACTGCTGAGCTGGCCGGCGCTCTTGGCGTTCCGACGATCATGTTTGGCCGTACGCGCGGATCACGTTGGCGCGCTCGGGAGAGCGGTCAGGATATCTGGCACCCGTCCGTTCGGAATGCCTTTGGCGAACCCCTTGGGAATCGAGCCGCCACTGTTGAGGCAATCGTAAGTGAGTTGCGGCTAACATTGAAACAACCAGCGCCGGCCGAGCTGGCTGCCGAGTAACCAGTCCCACATCAACGCAATAGGCGTCGTGCTTCACAGCGCGGCGCTTTTTCTATGCCCCGATCTGGAGTTCCCATGCGCTCCCTACTCGCTACCGCTTCAATGGCTTTGAACAGGATCAGCACCGTGTAGACGTTTCAGCGTCCGTCGTGTATGTTCTCGCGACTGACTTCAGCCAACTATGGCGGACAAATGGCCGACCCGACGAAATACACCGTATCCTACGACTTCAGCGGCTACCAGGCGACCAATCCGTCGGCGCCGCTGCCGGGCGCCAGCGTCGACAACGAGTACGCCAACATCGCCACGTCGATCGGCGAGGCTGTCGACGCCATCAAGGATATTCGCCGTGCTGACGGATCGCTGCAAAACGGCATCGTCGGACCCGATAGCCTTGGCGCCGGCCTGACGGTCGGTTTCAAGCCACGCGGGCAGTGGGCCGAAGACGTGGATTACAACGCCGGCGACAGCGTTGTCCACGAGGGGTATTTCTTCGCGGCGCGCGTTCAGCACACGTCGGCCACGACGACGGAACCGGTCGGCGGCAACGACACGGCGACCTGGCTCAGCCTGTTCGCGATCTCGACCGCCGTCGGCAACATGTTGCAGTCAGACTACGACCCGAATGGCCGCGTCGCCGACGTGTTCGACGTCGACAACCACGTCAGCGGGACGACGAACAAGGTCTACACCGGCGCCGAGCAAACGAAACTGGCCGGTGTCGAGGCCGGCGCGACCGCCTCGCCGTATTTGCCCGCTGGCCTTGGGCCGCTCCCATATTCCGGCGCATCGGCGCCGACAGGCTGGCTGCTTTGCTACGGCCAGGCGGTTTCGCGTACGACATACGCCGATCTTTTCACCGCGATCGGCACGGTATACGGGACGGGTGACGGCTCGACGACTTTCAACCTGCCTGACATGCGCGGTCGCGTCCCGGCTGGCCAGGACGACATGGGCGGTTCCAGCGCCAATCGATTGACCGATCAGACGAACGGCGTTGACGGCGATGTGCTCGGCGCGGCCGGCGGCGCGGAAACACAGGCCCTGTCAGTGGCGCAGCTTCCGGTGCACAATCACGGCGGGGCATCAGGGGCCGACGGCGCGCATGCTCATACGCTCTCGTTTATTGGGCTTTCCGGCGAAACTGAGTTGCCGCTTTCATCGGGCGGCGAGTCGTTCGGGTCTACCATCCGAACGGGGGGCACGCCGCGTTCTGGCACGCTCAGCGTCGATGCTACTTCGACGCACACTCATTCGATTGCGTCGCAAGGCTCCGGTCAGGCGCACAACAACGTGCAGCCGACGCTGATCGTCAACTACATCATCAAGACTTGAGGACCGGCATGGACACTTCATTCCGCGGCGCGGCAAAACGGCTTGACGACATCGATCTGCCACGCATTGGCGCGCGCATCGGGGTTGGCGAAGATGAGCTCCACGCTTTCATGGATGTTGAAGCAACTGGTTCTGGTTTTGATAATCAGGGCCGACCGAAAATGCTCTTTGAGCCGCATGTCTTCTACCGAAACCTGTCTGGCGCGAAACGCGATCGCGCCGTCAAGGCCGGGCTCGCCTACGCCAAATGGAAGCGGAATTATCCGAAGGACAGCTACCCGCGTCTTCTGGCGGCGATGAAAATCGACGAAACAGCGGCCTTGCGCGCCGCTTCGTGGGGCCTTGGGCAGATCCTGGGCGAAAACCACAAGGCCGTCGGTTACGCCACGCCGCAAGCCATGGTGACGGCGTTCATGGCCGACGAAGAGCATCATCTCGATGCAGTCGTCAGTTTTCTGATTTCGAAGAAACTGGCTGCGAAGCTGAGGGCTCATGATTGGGCCGGCGTGGCGCGCGGCTACAACGGCGCCGGCTACAAGCAGAACGCCTACGACACGAAAATGGCGGCGGCTTACGCCAAGTGGCGGAAAATCCGCGATACGCCTTGGCCGTCAGACGATCAGCGGGACGAATTGGCGCCGCGGCCTGCTTCTTCACCGGCGTCCAACACGAAAAGAACAGGCGGCTTGGCAGCTGTTCTGTTTCTCGTTGCCGCCGCGCTTGCTGGTTTCTGGGATCGTTTCACCACGTGGGTAGGGAGCCTTTTCTAATGGCCAAGTACCGGAAATTTATCGCCGCGCTCGTTGGGGTGGCAGTTCTGTTTGCCATGCGTCGCTTCGATGTCGAGGTGATGGGGGTCGACAGTATCGTGCTTGAACTTGTCGTTTCAGCGCTGACCACTGCCGGTGTCTACCAGGTGTCCAACGATGGGTAGCCTGCTCGGCTTCGGCATAGGCTCATGGACGAAGGCCGGCGCGGTTGCTGTCGTGCTGGCCGGCCTCGCATGGTCGCACCTCACGGTCTACGGCGCCGGCAAGCAAGCCGTGCTCGACAGGCTCAAGGATGACCGTATCACGGTCCTGAAGGATGGAAAGGCGATCGACGATGAAGTTCTTGGCGCTGATACCGATACTCTTTGCGGCCTCCTTGGCGGCTGCCTGCCAGACAACGGCGCTGACTGAGCCCTGCGACGTGCTGGTGCGGATCGACCCAGCCCAGGCAACGAGTTCTTATCTGGTGGCGAACGATCGGCCGACTGCCGTCGCTATCGCACAGCATCGTGGGCGGTATCAGAAATACCGCTGCGGAGCGTAGACGGGCTGCCACTCTGCGGTAACAGAAGCGGCAGCCCTACCACACGACTTTCTGGAAGTCGCGCGGGTGGGCACAACGATACCCATGGGCGTCTCTCCAAAACCTTAACGCATGATGGAGCGGGGTGTAATGCCGGGGCCTACCGAGGACAAGCAGATGCAGATGAAAACGCCTCAGTGGCAGTGGACATGGAACCTCAACACGCTGGTGATTTTGTTCGGCTTCGCCACGGGGCTCGCCGCATGGGGCGCCACGTGGGAGCGGGTTAACACGGGCCAGAAGGAAAATTCCATCAAGATCGAACGCCTTGATACGCGGATGACTTCGGTTGAGATGATATCCCGCCAGCTCGATAATCACGAACTGAGGATCGCCAATGTAGAGCGCCGCGCCACTGAAGCCGCTGACGCTATGCGGACGGTAGAGGCCGCGATTAACTCGCTGGCTTCCGATATTCGTGTGACCCGCGAGATTGTTCAGCGCATCGAGCAAGCGCAGGCAACCAGGGGCCAGGGCGGCTAAGCGATGACCAATTCGCAGTCCAGCCGCATCAACCCGCGCACCGGAAAACGGTTCAATTTCGTCGACCCCAAGCTCGAGCTGGAGGCGACGAAACGGCATATCGACGCGTTGAAACGGCAGGAAAAAGCGCTCCAGTGTCGAGAGGATTTGCTGGAATTCACCAAGTTCACGATGCCGGACCCAGAAGCGATGAACGATGTGAACCGCACCAGGTACGAAGCGGCGAAGTTTCACGAGGAAATCGCCAAGGCTCTCCAGCAAGTTGAGCGCGGCGAGATTACGCAACTCATCTTCTGCATGCCCCCGAGACACGGAAAATCGGAATTGGCGACGAAGCGTCTAGCCGCTTGGTATAGCGGTCGGCACCCGGAACAGGATATCATTGTAGCGGCCGCCGGCGACGATCTAGCTCATGATTTTGGCGCTGATGTTCGCAACATCATGCAAACGCCGCAGTACAAGCAGGTGTTCCCAGGGCATCGTTTGCGGCGAGGCGGCACTGCGAAAGACAACATCGTCACTGACAAGGGTGGGCGGCTGATTTTTGCAGGCCGAGGCGGCCAGATCAATGGCCGCGGCGCTCATCTGCTTCTGGTCGACGATCTTTACAAGGACGCGGACGAAGCGCGGTCGCCAACCATTCGAGATAAGACGTGGGAGTGGCTGACGAAAGTCGCTCTGTATCGCCGTATGGGCAAGCGCCTTACGATCATCACGATGACGCGGTGGCATTCCGACGACGTAATTGGACGTTTGACGGATCCGGAGAACCCAAACTACAACGAAAAAGAAGCGCAGTCGTGGAAGATCATTCGGCTGCCGGGTTTGGCGGAAGACGACGATCCACTTGGGCGTAAGCCCGGCGAGGCGCTATGGCCGGAAGTTCGTCGGGATGGGTCCGCCTTCGATGTTGAGTATCATTTGGCGAACCAGCGGCGTGACCCGCTCGGCTTTGCCGCGCTGACGCAACAACGGCCGACCGTGGCCGATGGCATTCTGTTTCGCCGCGAAACGATACAGTATTACACGCCGGATCAGCTACCCGACGAAATGCGCTTCTACTGCGCGAGCGATCACGCTGTCGGCACGAAGCAGCGCAACGACCCCTCCTGCTTTCTGAAAGTCGGCGTCGATCGGCAGAACAACATCTACATCCTGGATGTGATTTGGCGGCGGATGGCGACGGACGCGGCGGTCGAGGCGATGCTGGCGATGGCCGGCGGAAATATGCGGCCCCTCCTGTGGTGGGCGGAACGCGGCCACATTTCGAAGTCGATCGGCCCGTTCCTCAACAAACGGATGCTGGAGACGGGCACGTACATCAACATCGTCGAAGTCACGCCGGCGGTTGACAAGGAACAGCGCGCGCAGTCGATCGCGGCTCGTGTCGCCATGGGCAAGGTCTATTTCCCCAAAGTGTCGTGGTGGACGGAAAAGGCCGTGAATGAGATGCTGGCGTTCCCGAATGGGACGCGGGATGACTTCGTCGACAGCTTAGCCTATATTGGGCTTGGGCTGGAGAGCCAATTCGGGCCTTCAGCGCAAGCGCCCAAAAAAGCCGCGCCCAAAGAAGGCACGTTCGGCTGGCTCAAGAAAAACGATGCGTGGGTTGAGGCAAAGAAACGCGCTGCGGCGCTTGGCGGATTTTGAACGTAATGGCGAATGACAGCTACGATACAGAAGCCGAAGCGGCGGACCTGAGCGTAACCCCCTCGGGCGACACCGCTGGCGTGTCACCGTCCGAAATGCAGCTTGTCAAGTCGATCCAGAAGACGATCGCGCAGGACAAGGCGCACCACAAACCGGCCTTCGAGCAGATGCGATCCGACATGTACGTCGCGCGGCACGGCGCGCCGAAGGATTATCCGGCGGGGCATTACAAGGCCAATCTGTGCGGCCGGCACGTCAAGCAGAAGACGGCGGCGCTTTACGCCAAAAACCCGAAGGCAACTGCGGTGCGCCGCGAGACGATGGATTTCAAGACATGGGACGAAAATCCGCAGTCTCTTCAGCTTGCAATGCAGACGCTCATACAGATGCAGCAAATGCTTGGGGGGTTGCCGGTCGATCCGGTGACAGGTCAACCGACCATCGACGAAGCCGACCCGCTCATCCAGCAGGCCATGCAGGCGTTCGAAAAATCGCAAGAGATCGTCGCCGACTATCAGCAAGGCATGGAGCGGCAAACCCTGATCAACAAGGTCGGGAAGACGCTCGAAATTCTCTATGCCCAGGCGCTGCGCGAGCAGAAGCCGGTGGATTTCAAGACAGGCATGAAGCAGTTGGTGCGCCGTACCTGCACGACCGGCGTCGGCTATGTGGAGCTCGGTTTTCAGCGCGAAAAAGGCCCGCGGCCCGACATGACCGAGAAGATGGCCGATTTCCGCGCGCGGCTCGATCATATGAAGGCACTGACGAAGCGCGTCACGGACACGGAAAATCCGATCGATCCTGACGATCCAGAGATCGCGGAACTGGAAAAGTCGATTGCCGCGCTTCAGGCGGAACCGGAAGTCATTTTGCGCGAAGGGCTGATCATCGATTTCCCGCAATCGACGAAAGTCATACCGGACAAGTTGTGCCGATCGCTGGTCGGCTTTATCGGCGCGCGCCATATCACGCTGGAGTACATGTACACCTGCGACGAAGTGCAGGAAATCTTCGGCGTCGATCTTGGCATGGGTTACAAAGGGTACGCGCCTGACGGCAAGATGCCGGTTGAGATCGACACAAACGTCGAAGACGACAGCGACAAGCTTTACACGCCGACTGGCGAGAAGGGGGCCGGCCTCGTCTGCGTGTGGAAGTATTACGACAAGCCTTCGGGGCTCGTCTATTACGTCGCCGACGGCTACGACAAGTTTCTGCGTGAGCCGGCGTCACCCGACGTCTTCGTCGAGGACTTTTGGCCCGTCTATGCGCTGACGTTCAATGCGGTCGAGAGCGAAGAAAGCCTGTTCCCGCCGTCCGACGTCTACCTCATGCTGGACCAGCAACTGGAATATAATCGTTCGCGCCAGGGCATGCGTGAACACCGCAAGGCCGCGCGGCCGCGCTGGACGTACCAGAACGGCAAAATCGAAGAGCAAGATGTCGTAAATATCAGCCAGGCAGAGCCATTCACGGCCACCGGGATAAACACGCCCCCTGGTCAGAAGCTGTCCGACATCCTCGATGTCATGCCAGTGCCTGGCGTTGATCCGAACCTGTATGAGACGGGCCAGTTGTTCACCGACGTGCAGCTTGTCGTTGGGTCCAGCGAAGCGCAGTTTGGCGGCGTGTCGAAGGCCACCGCGACGGAGAGCGCCATCGCGGCCAATTCTTCGTCTTCGTCCGACAATTCGTCGATCGACGATCTGGACGGTTTCCTGACGGTCATTTCCCGCGCCTCCGGCCAGATCCTCCTGCGCGAGATGTCGGAAAAGCAGGTCATGCAGGTGGTCGGCGTCGGCGCTGTCTGGCCGCACCTGTCCTTGTCTGAAATCGCGAATGAGCTGTATCTGGAAGTCGAGGCCGGCTCGACGGGCAAGCCTAACCAGGCCGTGGAGATTGACAACTGGCAGAAGCTTCTGCCGTTCGTGCTCCAGATGCCCGGCGTCGATCAGCATTGGCTGCTGAAAGAGACACTGCGGCGGCTCGACGATCGTATGGACACGACCGAGGCATTTGCTTCCGGGGCGCCTTCGATCATGGCGCAGAACGCCATGTCGCAGCTTTCGACCGGAGACGCGGCGTCCGACCCGAACGCACAGGGCGCCACTGGTGGGCAGAACGCGCCGACGCAAACCGAGGCGCAGAGGGGCAGTGAGCCCGCATTCGGCTCAAATCAGGTCTGAACTGTCCGTAATGGCGACTGACGCTTGCTTATGAAACGGACAAAGTGTAATTTGGCACCGAAATTCGAATGGAGACCCCATGCCGCAAGAGCATGAAGAAATTATCGAAGAGACGGAGATCGAAACCGTCGATCCGGTAGTGGACGAAGCGGATGCCTCGAAAGAGGCCGAACAATCCGCAACTGCGAAGTCGTCCGACGCAGCCGACGCAAACGAAACTGAAGGCGAAGATACGCTTTCCCTGGTCCGCGATGTCGTGGGCGAGCGGAAAGAGGAAACGCCGGCAGCGGCCTCGTCAGCCAGTGGAGAAGAACAGGGTCAGGAAGCTGACGAAGGGAAGACCGCGAAGGAACCGGACAACGAGACCTACTCGGATGTTCCGTTCCACAAGCACCCTCGGTTTCAGGAAGTCCTCGGGAAACTGAAGACGGCCGAAACGGACGCGACACGCTACAAGAACGTCGAGGCCTACATCGAAGAGCAGGGTTTGAACGGCGACGAAGCCGCTGAACTTCTGCGCATCGGTGGCCTGATCAAGACGGACCCTGTCGCAGCGTGGCCGCTCATCCAGCCGATCGTGCAGAAGGTGCTCCTGGCGGCGGGCGAAGTACTCCCAGAGGACTTGAAGACGAAGGTGCAGGCCGGCGAAATGAGCCGCGACGCTGCGCTGGAAGTTTCCAGGAACCGGGCGCTTGTGCAGTCCGCCGAGGCGCGACGCGAGTTCGAAACGCAGCGGACGACAGTCCGCCAGCAGTCGGATACGCGCAGCGCCGTGCTCGGAGCCGTCAATTCGTGGGAAGCCGATCGCCGCACGCGAGACCCCAACTTCGAAGCGAAAAAGCCCGATCTGGAAAAGGAGATCGTTTGGCTTCAGACGAAGGAAGGCAGGCCGAACACGCCGGAAGGCGTCAAGGCTCAGCTCCAGAAGGCGTATGACGCGGTTTCGGCCAAGTTCACGTCCTCGGCTCCAGCGCAGAAGAAGCCAGCGATACGTCCGGTCACAGGCGGGCAGGTGAATGGAAATACGCGCCCCGAAATCAACACGAGCCTCGACGCGGTGAACGCAGTCCTGGCCAGGCGGGCGGGTTAACCAAGGTCAAGCACAATGCCTTTTACCGCTGACGAACTCGCAGACATCAACAACATGGCTCTGGAGACCTACCTCAACAAGGGGAAGGTTTTCAAGCAGGACATCGCCAACAAGCCCATGCTGGCCGCGTTTCAGGCGCGCACGGGTTCCTTCCCCGGCGGCAAGGAAAATGTTTCGTTCCTGGTCGGCTCCGGCTACGGCGGCGGAACGCTTCAGGGTTTCACCGGCGACGACCAGCTGTCGCACTACAACCCGACGGGTTCGGCCCGGTTCCGCATGCCCTGGAAAGAGCACTATCTCGGCATGGTCGTGACACAGACGGAATTGAAGTACGACGGCGTGGATGTCGTCGAGAGTGGTTCCGATCAGCGCACGCGCGAAATGTCGGGTCGTGAAGCCCAGGCTCTCGCCAACATCTTCGACGAGAAGATGGAGAAGCTCGGCGCCGACTACAATTTCTCGCTCGATCGACTTATCCACGATGACGGCAGTTCCGACGTGAAGGCGCTCGCCGGCATCGGAGCGTTCATCCTCGACAACCCCGGCGCCGGCGTCACCGGCGCGATCAGCCGTGTCGCCAATACGTGGTGGAGGAATGACGCCGCCACGACCGCTTACGCGGGCGCGGGTGGTCAGGGCCCGATTACCGTGGCTACTGCGAATGGCGGCGCGCTGATCGAGTTCATGGACAAGGCCAAGCGTCGGCGCTCCAAGTTCGCCAACGGCCAGACGAAGGTCATGTACTTCTGCGGCTCGGATTTCCTCGACGGCTACAAGTTGGAAATGCGCGCCAACGGGTACTACACGCAGACCGGCTGGACTGGCCAGAAGCCCGACGGCTCCATGGACGATCCGAACCACGGCGGCTTGCCGCTGACCTGGGATCCGACCATGGACGATCTCGGGCTGGCAAAGCGTTGCTACGCGATCGACATGGGCGCTCGCGGCCTGAAGCTGATGTACATGGACGGCCAGAAGTACAAGAAGCACAACCCGGCCCGTCCGTATGACCGCATGGTCATGTACAACGGCATCTCCATGACCGGTGTCATGGTGGCCCGCCAGCTCAACACGTCCGGCGTGTACGATATCGCGTAACGCCATCGGCTGACACGGCGGACGCCTGAGCGTCCGCCAGTCTTCCGCAACCCTTTTTGGAGCTTGAACAATGAGCGCTCTTGGAATTACCGAACACACTCTCGCAACGGCAGTCGCCGACGACGGCACTGTCGCAATCGCGTATCCGACCGGCACGACAGCCGCCACTCTGGCAGGCAGCACCGGCGGGTCCGTCGTCGTCAGTGATGGAGCTTACGGCTCGTGGGATGAAGGCGCTTCCGGCGCCGAATTCAGCTACGGCGCAAGCACGATCACCGTCACCAACCGATCGGGCATGACGTGGCCGGCCGGCGCGGAGATCATCGTCAGCTTCGGCTCGGAGCCGCGTGTCGGGTCTTACAACATGACGACGGGTCCCGCGCAGAACCAGGCGGCGTCGAACCCCGGCGCCCCGCTTGAACTGGTGGCCAGCGGCGCGGTTCCCGCCGGCACGCATATCGTCGAATTGAACCACGCAACGGTTGTCGTCGCGGCGACCATCGCGGACGCAGCAGATCACGCGGGCATCTTCATTGTGAAGGACACCAGCGCCTCCGGCACCGCTGCGCACACGCTCACCCTCACGGCGGGCACCTTCGACGGCACCAACAACGTCGCGACGCTGAACGCGCCGGCTGAAATGCTGGCCGTGTACTTCGACAACGAAGGCAACGGGACGATCCTCCAGAACACCGGAGCCGTCGCGCTTTCGTAACCACTGCGCGGGGCTTCGGCCCCGCCACTTTTTCAACGGAGATGACCATGCAGCTTGCAAACATCATGCTTTCCCTCGGGGGCGACGACGGCACCACAGTTCCGAAATACGGCGTCACGCCGTCAGAGATCGCCGTTCTACGGCTGATCCACGGCGCCGATGCGGTGAAGGATATCGAGCCGACGAGCGAAATCGAACGCGCCCATCGCGACGAGATCGCCCGGCTCACGGAGCGCTATGGCCGCGCCCGTATCGAGGACGAAAACGGCGAGAAAATTCCAGTCGTGAAACAGTTGTTCCCCGGCGCCGCGGCGCGGACTTTCACGACGCTCGAAGAGCTCGACATCCCGGAAGAGTTCTACAAGGCCGAGAAACGCGTCAAGCCGACGCAGAAGTCGAAGGCGAGCCCGCCATCCGAGAAAACTGTCGATGAGATGACGAAAGGTGAGCTTGTCGACTACGCGGAGGCAAAAGATATCGAGATCGATGCAAGCGCGAAGAAAGCCGTCATTCTGGCTGCGATCAAAGCGGCAGAAGAAGGCGGCGATCTCGGCGCAGTTGACGCCGACACGACCGAGCCCGTCGACGAAGACATCTTCGGTTAAGAGGACCAGCGCATGGCCCGCAACACCACGCTCGTGAAGCTGCTGGATGATCTGCGGGCCGAAGCGCGCGTCTCTCTCAACCCGGCTCACAACACTCAGAACCGCGCCGTGCAGGTCAAGGCGCTCCAGCGTGAGCAAGAGCGCCTTTGGGAAGAGCACGATTGGCCGCAATTGCGCGTGACCCGGCAAGTACCGGTCCAGGCGGGCGAGCGCTACTATGCGCCGCCAGACGATCTCACCATCGACCGGATCGAGAAGATCGAGATTTTCCGTGACGGCGGCTGGTTCGAAATGCGCCCCGGCATCGACGCCGAGCATTACACGGCCTGGAACAGCGATCTCGACGAGCGGTCCTGGCCTCCGCGGCGCTGGAAGATCCACGAAGACGGAACGGTCGAAGTATGGCCGATCTCCGACGTGAATGGCGACCCGGCGACGCGGGAAGGCTATCTGAAGTTCACCGGCATTCGTAACCTGCGCCCGCTTGTGGCGGACGACGACAGAGCCGATCTGGATGATCTCGTGCTGGTGCTTTTCGTCGCGGGCGGCATGCTTGCCGCGTCGGGCGCGAAAGACGCGCAACTCAAGCTGGACAAGGCGCAGGCGCGGCTGACGCGGCTGACGTCCAACCTCAAGCCCCGGCGCCAGGTTCGCATGTTTGGCATTGGAGAGCCGAAAATCCCGCAGCGCATTCTGATTTCGCAATACCGCCCGCCGAGTAACTGACATGGGCCAGATTTGGGTCAGAGAGTTCACGGGCGGTCTCGACAGCCGGCGCTTGCCTGAAACGACATCGGGTGGAGTGCTGATCCAGGCTGTCGACGGCCACATCACGCGCGGTGGCGAGTTCGAAAGTCGCGCCGCGTTCGTCGAAGAATATGTGCTTCCTGAAGGCACCGTCGGCATGGCGAATACCCGCGCCGGCGTGGTTGTTTTCGGCAACATCACCGACCCCGGTGTGCCGTCTGGCGTGACCTATCAGAGACTTGAGCACCCGACGGATACGATGCTCGAGCTGATCGACGTCCCGAGCTTCGATCTTTACGCCGGAAAGATTTACGCCGTCGCGGTGTTTTCCGACGGTAGTCGCCACCATTTTTACGACGGCGTTAGGGTCGAAGATTGGTTCGACGGCCGCGCCCGTGTCGGTTTTCGTGTTGTTGGCGGTGTCGAAAGCGCGGCGCTGTCGGCGGAAGGTTCGTTCGCCATCACCGCCGGCACGCTCGCTGGCGGCAACGAAGTCAGCAGCGTCACGGTCAACAGCGTCGAGATCATGTCGGCCGCCGTGGCGCACACGGGTGACAATGACACGACGGCAGCGGCCATCGCGGCGAACATCAACGCCCACACGTCCACTCCGAATTACACAGCCAGCGCCACCACTAACACGGTGACGATCATCGCGGCGGATGCAGGTGCGGCGGCGAATGGCTACGTTGTGCTGCCGACGCCAGGCGGTGACGTGGAAATCAATGACATCGTCAACATGGCGGGCGGCGCCGATGACGCGACTTCGATGGTGACGTCCATCCAGGTCGCGGGTGTCGAAGCGCTTGCCGGCACGGTTGATTGGTCGACGAACAACACGACCGCCGCCGAGGCGATCGCGGCTTCCATCAATTCGGCCGTTTCGACACCGGATTACTCGGCGATCACGATCGACGATAACGTCGTCATCCTGGCCGAAGACAGCGGTGAAGCCGAAAACGGCAAGCCCGTGGTCGTCACGGTCGCCAATGGCTTCCAGATTACGCCATCGTCCGGTCTGCTCATGGCCGGTGGAGCGGAGGCCGACGACACGTTTCCGCCGGGGCTGTTCGTCAAGACGAACGGGGCGAAGATGAACGCTTTGTCAGGCCCGAATTGGCATTTCTCGGGCATCCAGAAACCGACCGGCTGGACCACGGACAACACAGGCGCGGGCTTCGTCGACTTGTCAACTTATTCTTCCGGTTCGGAAGAAGTGATTGCATTGGCGCAGTACCAGAATTTCACTGCGATTTTCGCCGAGACGAACATCCAGATATGGTTCACGGACCCCGATCCGGCGCTCAACCGACAGGTGCAGATACTCAATAACACGGGTACGGTCAGTCCCCATTCTGTGACGCAGTTCGGCGACAGCGATCTGTTCTACCTGAACGAAAGCGGACTTCGCTCATTGCGGGCGCGTGACGCTTCGAATGCTGCGTCCACTACGGATATCGGCAGCCCGGTCGATACGCTTATCATCGATGTGTTGACGGGCGTCGGCGCGACGGGGCGAGACAGTATCTTCGGTTTAATTGAGCCGCAGCAAGGCCGCTTTTGGCTGGTCATGGCGGACCAGATTTTCGTCTTATCATTCTTCAGCGGCGCAAAGGTGAGCGCGTGGACGATCTACAAGCCAGGTTTCGTTACCGACAGAGCGATGGTTTTTGGCAAGCGCGTCTATCTGCGCTCCGGCAATTCGATCTACGTTTACGGCGGGCTTGGCGAAGAACTCACATACGACGCCACGGAAGCCATCGCGCAGTTGCCTTTCCTCGACGCTGATCAGCCGACGCAGAAGAAACACTTCAAAGGGTACGACGCGGCCGCGCGCGGCGAATGGAAAGTGTACGCCTATCTGGCGCCGGAGAACCAGGACGCACGCGACAAGCTCGGCATCGTGGCCGGCACGACCTACAACTCAGAAGGCACGCTGCCAGTGATCGGGTCATCGACGCACATAAGCTTGATGTTCAGGTCGCAGGGCGTTGGCCCTCACAAATTGGGCGCGGTGGTCATCCATCACGATCTTGACGATGCTGAAGATTGACGCCCCGACAGAAGACACGGTGCGCCACGTCGCGAAGCATATGCGTGACGGCGACGTTCGTGAGTTCCTGGCGGTGTCGTTCGCCGAGACGCGCGAGGAATTGGCCGAAATCCTTGTCGAGCGCTATGGCCAGCACGACAGCGTCTTCTGCTTCTTCGACGAGGAAGAGCCGGTCGGCGTCGGCGCATTGATCGAAGGAAGGCCGAACGTCACGACGCTGCTGTTCTTCGCCACCGACAAGTTCCCGTCGTTGGCGCTCGGCATCGCCAAGTTCACCAAGAACCGGCTGTTTCCGCGCTACCGTGCCGCCGGCGTTCACCGTATCGAGGCGATCTCGATTGCGGGGCACGACGACGCGCATCGCTGGATCCAGATGGTTGGGTTGTCGCCGGAAGCGGTCATCCCGGGCTTCGGGAAGAACGGTGAGGCGTATCACCAGTTTGCCTGGGTGGCCGATGATGTTCGTTAGATTGGCGCTGGAGAGTGATTTCGAGGCCATCATGCGCATGGGCGCGGCGAATGTCTCGGAGACTTGCCCAGGCGAGGGCTATGACACGGCCGTGGTTGCGGAAACGCTTCAGCGCTATCTCGACACGGCCAACCCGACCTTCTTCGTTTGCGAACGTGAGCGAGAAGTCGTTGGTTTCCTTCAAGCGTACATGCTGGCCCACGACCACAGGGCTGGACTTTATACGGTGCAGAAGGTACTTTACGTGTCGCCGGAAAATCGCGGAACTCGGGCAGCCGTTCTTCTCATCAAAGAGCTTATCCGTTGGAGCGAATTGCTCGGGGCGGACAGGATCGAAGGTGGCAACGACAACTCTTTCCAATCGGAACGAACCGCAAAGTTCTTGAGCCATTTCGGGTTCGAACAAGTCGGTTTCGCCATGCGGAAACGTCTGGAAGAACGCAGCGATGGGCGGTAAGAGCGGCGGAAACGAAGCGGAACTGGCGCGCAAGGACGAACAGGCGCGGCAACAGCGCATTCGCGAAGGCACCAACGCCATCAACCGCACATTCGACGGTGGACCCGCTGGTACGGGCGCTCTGGGCGCCGGCGCGACCTATGATCCGAACGCCACCTACTACAACGCCGACGGCACGGTGTGGAGGCCGTCAAACCCGAACGCCGTTACGCCCGGGCCGGCGCCGCAAAACTCTCTCGGGGGCATCTTCGGTGGCGGTTTCATCTCTCCGCCGGGCAACGCGGCGCAGCCGGAGGACAAAACCGCTCCGCTCGCAAGGTTTCTCGGCGGCATAACCGGCATTCCAGGCATCGCCGGCGGGGCGCAGAAAACCCCCCAACAGGAATTCCAGGAACTGCTGAAAAGCGGAAAGCTTTTCTCCGGTGTCGAAACGCGAACCGGCTTCGATGACAGCTTCTTCGAAGGTCGGCGCAACAGCTTCCTTGACTACTATGCGCCGCAGCTCGAAGACCAATATAGCGACGCGCAGAAGGAACTGACCTTTGCCCTGGCGCGTGGCGGCAATCTGAACAGTTCCACGCGCGGCGAACAAGTCGGCGATCTACAGAAACTGTTCGACACGAATGAACGCTCGATCGCCGACCAGGCGCTGGCCCACGAAAACCAGGCCCGCACGGCGGTCGAAGACGCACGCGGCGATCTCATCTCGATGCTGAACGTGACCGGCGATGCGGAAGGCGCAGCCAACTCGGCATTGACCCGCGCCTCGGTGCTGTCGAAACCGGCGGCGTATGACCCTCTCGGCCAGCTCTTCGTCGATTTCACGGCCGGGCTTGGCACGCAGGCCGCGCAAGAGCGCGCGGCGGCAGCCAGCGGTGGCGGCTACAAGCCCCGGTACGACACCGGACTGTTCGGCAATACCGGCCGTGTCTCGGTTCGGGCATAGGAGGCGGATTTGTGCGACCCAATTACAATCGCCGGGATTGCTCTAACCGCCGGTTCGACCATCGCGAACACCATCGCGCAGAGCAAGGTGCAGAAGGCGCGCGACCAGGCGTTGGCCGCTGAACGCATTCGCCAGCGCGGGTTCGACCAGGAGGCCGACGCGCTCAACCTTCAGTCGCGCGAGCGATACGATGATTTCGACGATCAGCAGACGGAACGCGGCGACGAGCTCGGCGAATATTTCACCGATCAGCAGATCGAGAACGCCAACGAAAATGCTGTCGCCGCGCAGGAGATGGTTGTCCCGCAGTCAAGTTCGAACATCACTGTACGCGAAGAGCAGAAGCAGCGCGGCAAGGCAAACGCCTTCTCAGACCAACAGGGGGAGGCCCTTGGCGATCTTCGGGCGTTCGGTGATTTGCTCGGCGGCATCGGCCGCGAACAGGCGCGCGACGCCGGACAGATCGGTCAGATCGGCGGCTTCAAACGCGGCTCGTCAAGCATCGTTCCGTTGGAGCTAGAGGCGGCGAACAGCGCCGGCGCGGGGCTGAACATGCTCGGCGACGTGCTCGGCCTCGGCGGCAGTTTCGCGCTCAACAAGGGTTTGAGCGGCGGGTCGTTGTTTGGGGGTGGCGCCAAGACAGTTGATCCGTGGGCCGGAATGCGAACCGCGGGAACGCGAGTGCCGTCGGGTGGTCTCGTCAGGCTTTACGGGTGATATGATGGCAGTACGGGTTAACGGCTATTTCAATAATCCGGCTTTCGCACAGGCTGCCGGGAACCTGTCCGCGCTCTTCGCGCCGCCAAGTGGCGCCGACGCAGCCGGGTGGGCAACGGCCAACGCGAAAAAGGAAGAGGCCGCGCGCCTGGCGCAGCTTTTTGAACTGGCGCAGTACGAAGGCGCCGACATGACGAAGTTCGACCGCATGGGCGTCGCCAGCGGCCGCTACAACCCGAACCAGTCCTACTACAGCGTGGACCAGGGCAACGCCGTGACGCGTCGCGGGCAGGACATCACCGCCAACACGTCGATCGCCAACAACGCAGCCGACAACGCACGAGCGCTCCAAACGAACCGTCTGGACAACCAGCGTGGCGCATTGACGCAGTTCTACCAGCCGCTGAACCCGGATCAGGTCAGGCCAGAAGTGCCGGAAGAAATGGCCGCGCTTCTCGGCCTGCCCGGCGCAGTCGCGCCGACGCAGGGCCTGCCCGGCAGGCCTACGGAGGCCGAAGTCAAGGGCAGCATCATCGCCGGCATGTCGGAAGACGAGCAGCGGGCCATCGGCTTCGGCAACACGCCGGTCGAGAGCGTCGTTACCGGCGACGGGCCTCGCATCGCAACACGGCTTGACAGCATCGGTCAGGAACCTGTCTTGCCGGAGCGCTCGACGGGTACGATCCGCATGTACAAGACGAGCGACGGCCGTGAGGGTCGCACAGTCGACGGTATCCGCGATATGGTGACGGGTGGTGAAATCCCGGCTGACGCTCGCGTTGGCACGATCAGCGATACCTCGGAGAGCTTTGGCACGTCGGAACTGTCTAAGGCGCGAGAAAATGTCCTGGGCCGTCGAGCCGGTGTGCAGAGCATGGTTCAGCAGGTTATGTCGATCGACGAGCAGTTGGCGGGAGCCAACGCAGATCAGACCGTTGGCATTGTCGGCGGCGCGGCTCGGATATTCAATGACATCGCGACGCAGACCGGCGCTGTTCTCCGCGCTGCCGGCGTTGATGCGCCGGAAGGTCTGCGCGATGTCATGACTTACCAGGACACCTTCCGAACGCTTGGTGTGCAGAATGCCGAATTGCAGTCCGGCCTGCTCGATCTCGCCTATGCCACGGCCCAATCCCGTGAACCTGGACGCTTGACCGAGGCCGACATTGATCGAGCCCTGCGCACCATTGGTGCGAACCTGCAAGATCCGATGGCGATGCGCCAGGTTCTGCGTGGCGCTGTTCAGCGCGCGACGACGGATTATCGCGCCACGGAAAGCACGCTCATGGACGCCTACGGCGACAATCTCAACTTGCAGCCGGCGCAGTTCCCTGAAATCCCGCCAATTGGCGGCGCTGCGCCGGCTGCGGGCGCCGCTCCTGCGGCTCCGGCTGGCGGTGACGGCTGGATCGAGATGCCGAACGGCGTCCGCGTCAAGGAGCGCCGTTGATGCCCGTATTCGAAGTCCAAACGCCCGATGGCCGTATCTTCGATGTCGAAGCGCCGGATATGAACGCCGCCGCTCAGGCCGCGCAGGAGTTCGCGAGTGGCGGGCCGGCGCAGCCGCGTTCGTCGACGCAGGATTTTCTGGACGGAACCGGCGCGTTCAATGATCCAGTGCCAATGGGCGCGGCGCCTCCGCAGTCCGCCGCACCGAGCATCCCGCAGCAACTTGGCCGAGCGCTCCAGACGAATGTTCAAGGCGTTGGCCGCGGTCTCGCCAATCTCGCCGGCATGCCCGCCGATCTGGCCGGCGCAGCCGTGGACCTTGGCCTCGCCGGCGCTCAAAAAGGTGTCAACATGTTCCGCGACGAGCCGGTCGAATTGCCGCGGCTCGGGCAGATGCCCATGGGTAGCCAGCATCTCAAGGACAGCGCTTCCGAAATCATGCGCGCAATCGGCATTGACCCGATATCGCGTGAACAGATGTCCCCGACAGAGCGGCTGCACGGCGATGTGCTGGAATTCGGCACCGAGGCAGGTGCGGCGGGCAAGCTGCTGAGTGATGTCGCGAGCCGCCGATTTCCGCAGGGGCAGACGGCCGGTGTCAAACCCGGCGCGCTCGATGGGCTGTTGCAGCCCTACATCGGACGCGGCTCGGCCCCGATCGCAACCGACATCGCCGCGGGCATGGGCTCCGGCGCTGGCTACAATTACGCGGATGAGAATTTCCCCGACAGCGACGCAGCGAAGCTGATCGGCATGCTGGCTGGCGGCGTCGGCGGCGCGGCGTTGTCCGATCTGCCTGGCATGGTCGGTGGTGTCGCGGGGAAAGCAGCCGGGTTCGCACCGTCGGACGTGCCTTACGGCGCCGGCGGTGCTACGCCGACCAGCCGTCGCGTCGTGCAGCATACACGCAATATGCTGGAAGAACAGGCGACCGACAGCAAGGCGGCTCGAGACAGGGTGGCCGAACGTATGGCTGAGGCAGAGCGCCTGGGCGAGCCCATGCCGACCACCGGCATAGCCAGCGATGATATTGGCATGATCGCGCTGGAGCGCGGCAGCCGGACACGCAACACCGTGCCGTTCGAAGAAGCTGACCAGCTTCTGGTCGATGCGGCGCAGGAGCGCATTTCCGGGTTGCGCGATCCTGGCGCCGATCAGAGTGCGGTGGCTCGGGAAATCCAGCAGCGGCCGGAGCAATTGGCGGCAGACCGCGACGCGGCTGCGCTGCCGTTGCTGCGCCAGGCTGAACAGTCCGGCGCAGTTGTTGATCCGCAGCCGGTCGTCGACGTGATCGACGGAATGTTGAAGGAAGCGAAGCGCCCGCCAGTCGTCAGCGCGTTGACCGATGCCCGACGGATGCTCAACGCCGCGGGAACGGATCAGCTCGACACTTCGGTCTCCGGCCTCTACGAGACCCGCAAGGCGATCAACGACATCATCGAGGGACGCAGCGAGACGCCGACCGGACGCTACGCGAAGAAGGAGCTGATTGAAGTCCGTGACGCCCTGGACACGCAGATCAAGGCTGTGGCGCCCGAGTTTGGCCAGTATCTCGACACGTACAAGGCCGGGAGCCGTCCGCTCGACATCTTCGGAGACAGCCGTGCCGTCGCCAAGCTCGCCGAGACGGACCCGCGCAACGTCGCCAAGCAGGTGCTCAGCGGCGCCGAATACGGCACTGAAGGCATGCTGAAGGAAATCCACACGTCGCTGAAGAACAATCCGGAAGCGCTGCGTGGGTGGAAGGCCGCCGTCGCGGATGTGTTGGTCGACAAGGTGACGAACACCAACACGGCCCTGACGCGCACGAGCGACGGCCCGGTCTCGATCGCCAAACTGCAACAGGTCTGGAAGCAGCACGAGAAGGATCTGGCGCAGATTTTCGCGCCCGACGAAATGGCCGCGGCGAACCGGGCACACAAGCTGCTCGAGCCGTTGGGCAATCTGTCGCGTAAATCGATCGCGGGTTCGCCGACGGCGATGAACCAGCAGCTCGTCAACGCCATGGAGGCCGGTATCCTGGCCTACACGGGCAACGCCATCAAGACGGGCATGATCATGAAGCGGCTGCGCGTGGCAGCGAACCTTCTGCCTGGCGTCAAGGACATGACGCTGGAAGCGCAGATGGGCAAGTTCGTCGAACGCATGTGGTTCGACCCCGAGCTGTTCGTCCACGTCATGGACAAGCCGGTTCGCGAGATGGAGCGGCCGCAGTGGAATGCGAAGTTGAACCGGCTGATCGCCGGTACGGAGTTCATCCGCGCCGACCCCGAGGAAGACGACGAGATCGGCGCCATCATGCGCGGCAGCGGCCGGCGCGGGCTGGATGAAGACATGGAGCGCGCGATCAATGGGAATTGACCTTGCCCGATCGATGCTTGGCCGGAACGAGATTTCCGAACGCGAAGCCATTCAGGAGTATCTGAAGAACGGCGGTGTCAACCTCGATCCCGCTACAACGGCCTGGTGCGCCGCATTCGTGAACTCAACGCTGAAACAGTCCGGCGTGGAAGGCACCGGGTCCAACATGGCTCGCAGCTTCATGAATTGGGGCGAGGCCGTCGATCAACCGCAACGCGGTGATTTGGCCGTGTTTTCGCGCGGCGATCCGAACGGGCCCTTTGGGCATGTTGGCTTCTTCGAGGGGTTGAACCCTGACGGGACAGTAAAGGTGCTTGGTGGGAACCAGGGCAACGCGGTCAGCATCGCCAATTACCCGACTTCGCGGCTGCTCGGCTACCGTCGCGCGCCGGGGGGCGGGGTGGCTCCCGCGCAGCCGGGCGCGGGAGCGCCGCAAGTGGCTGACGGCGCACCACAGGCGCCCACGCAAGCGTTCGGCGACGCCGTGGCGCCGCGACCCGCGCAGGGTTTCGGTGACATTGTATCGACGTTCATGCAGCGCAGAAAGCAACGGGCCGAAGACGAGGCTGCGGAAAAACAGCGCCGAGCGGCACTGTTCGGTGATCTTGGTAATCTCTACGGCTAAAGCGCGATCGCCAGGGCCAGCAAGGCGAAGGCGTATAGTCCGATGACATAGGGCAGCGGTTCGCGGCCCATGTAGTTCAGAACGGCATCGATTTGTCGCTCAGACATGGTGTTCTCCTTAGACCTCAGAACATAGGCGCTCAAACGACATACGGCAAGGCGTCTAAAGTTGAGTGTTTTGGTTGACTAGCAGAATGACTACCAAAACTTTCGTGTCCGTCGAAAATCAGTCGCTGTCCGTTTGTCAGTTTCTCAATGTTTTCAGGGGTTTCGGATGGTGGGCGTGACAGGGATTGAACCTGTGACCCCTACGATGTCAACGTAGTGCTCTCCCGCTGAGCTACACGCCCATCCGACGCCGCGCATAGATCACATATTCGCGGCTGGCGTCAATAGGAAGATTGCGGCGATTTCGCTGCCTTCCCTGGAGTGCCCGAAGCATCGCCTCGAGGCGCGACCGGGATGCGGGCGCCCGGCTCGGGCCGGCCGGTTTCAGGCGGCCTGCAGCAGCTTTTCCACCTCGTTCACCAGATCGCGCAGGTGGAAGGGTTTCGACAGGACCTTGGCATCGCGCGGCGCGTTGGAATCGGGATTGAGCGCGACGGCGGCAAAGCCGGTGATGAACATCACCTTCAGGTCGGGATCGATCTCGGTTGCCCGGCGCGCCAGTTCGATGCCGTCCATCTCCGGCATGACGATGTCGGTCAGGAGCAGAGAGAAGGGCTCTTCGCGCAACCGCTCATAGGCGCCGGCGCCATTGTCGAAATCGACGACCTCATAGCCCGCCCGTTCGAGCGCCTTCACCAGAAAGCGCCGCATGTCATTGTCGTCTTCCGCAAGGAGAATCCGTGCCATTGTGCCGTCCGAATTGTGCAAGAGCGGCGTCCCGCAAACCGCGTCAGTATGATCAGCTATATGATTCTCGCGTGGTAAATATCAAGTGAATCCTGTCGTCCCCGTCCCGTTGCGGCTGGACAGGGGCCATTGCCGGTGGCAGGCTTGACGTGAACAAGGCTTGGTGGAGGCGCCGACACGCATGACTGCCGTTGCGGATTTCGAGCAGATCCCCGCATTCGAGGTGCGCTGGCCATCTCCGCAACGCTTTCCGTTCGTCTTCAACTCCCCGCATAGCGGCCGTCACTATCCACACCGCTTCCTGGCGATGAGCCGCCTCGACGCGGGGACCATCCGGCGCTCGGAAGATTGTTATGTGGATGAGCTGTTTTCGGGCGCGGTCGGCTGCGGCGCGCCGCTGCTTTCGGCGAACTTCCCGCGCGCCTATCTGGATGTGAATCGCGAGCCGTGGGAACTCGACCCGCGCATGTTCAGCGATCCGGTGCCGCCCTTCGCCAACATCCGCTCGCCGCGCGTGGCCGGCGGGCTCGGCACCGTGCCGAAACTGGTCGGTGAAGGGCTCGACATCTATCCCGGCCGTTTGCCGCTGTCGGAGGCGACCGGGCGCATCGAGGCGATCTATGTCCCCTATCACGCCTGCCTGAAACGGCTGTTGATCGATACCCATTGCGCTTTCGGCCATGGGGTCCTGATCGATTGTCATTCGATGCCCGCCGGCATCCGCTCGGGAGAGGGGGCGCTGCGCCCGGACTTCATCATCGGCGACCGGTTCGGTGTTTCCGCCGCGCCCGCCCTGACGGATTGCGTGATCGGCCTCTTATCGGCGCGCGGTTATTGTGTGGTGCACAATAAACCCTATGCGGGCGGCTTCATCACCGAACATTACGGCCGTCCGGCGCACGGCCTGCATGCGGTGCAGATCGAGATCAATCGCAGCCTGTACATGAATGAGCGGACCCTGGAGAAAACCGCAGGGTTTCACGCGCTGATGGACGATCTTACGGGATTCATCAGTGAAATGATGGGCTTGGCGGGGCACTACTTCGTCGAGTTTCCACAGGCGGCGGAATAAAGCGGCGATTCTTTGCAGGGCGCGATAAAAAAAGACCGCATCGCTTTGGCGACACGGTCTAAAGTCTAGGGAGGAAACGCCCAAAAGGGCATTAGGCAGAAGAGCTGCCCGACGCGAAGTTTATGTTGCGCTGCACAATTGTCAAGCGTTAACCAACACTTCACCATTGCAATGGCGGACAGGCTTGGCAAAAGTGGCGCCGCTTCAACGTCCGCCTTCCCAGCGCCAGATTCCAGGAGACATCGATGACGATCCAGCCGGCCCTGATGCGTCGCATCGCGGAAGCCGCCGCCGCCGAGACATTGCCGCGCTTTCGCCGTCCCGGCCAGGTCGACAACAAGCTTTCCTCCGGCTTCGACCCGGTGACGGAAGCCGACCGCGCCACCGAACGGGCCATCAGGGCGCTGCTCACCGAATCCTTTCCCGAGCACGGGATTCACGGCGAGGAATTCGGCCTCGAGCGCGAAGACAGCGACCATCGCTGGATCATCGATCCGATCGACGGCACGCGCGCCTTCATTTCCGGCCTGCCGCTGTGGGGAACGCTGGTCGGCCTGACCATCGACGGGCGGGCCGTGGCCGGCATGATGTCGCAGCCCTTCACCGGCGAATTGTTTTACGCGGTCGGCGAGGGCGCCCAATATGAAGGGCCGGGAGGACCGCGCGCGCTGCGTGTGCGCGATACGACCGAGCTTGCCGACGCCACCTTGTGCACCACCACGCCGGCGCTTTTCGATCCGCTGCGGCGGGTCGCCTATGACCGGGTCGAGGCGGCGGTCTGCCTGCCGCGCTACGGCACGGATTGCTACGCCTATGCGATGCTGGCCGCGGGCCAGATCGATCTGGTGATCGAAACGGGCCTCAATCCCTACGACATCGTCGCACTGATCCCGATCATCGAGCAGGCCGGCGGCATCATCACCAATTGGGCAGGCGGCCGGGCGGAAAGTGGCGGCGACATCATCGCCGCGGCAACGCCGGCCCTGCACGAGAAGGCGCTGGCGCTGCTGCGGTAAATCGCAACTGTGGAACTAGATACGGGGCTCGGATGAACCGCTTTCGTCTATGAAAGCGAAAAAGGCGGCAAGGGCCTGCTCACGATACAGATCGGCTTCCTGCAGCAATTCATGCCGCGCGCCGTCGATGGTCAGGAGCGAGGCGCTGCGCAACTGGGCCGCATAATTCTCGATGGCCGGCCTGGAGACCACGCGGTCGGCGCCGGCGGCCAGGAAAAGCAATGGAATGTGGATTCCCGCCATGAAAGCGGGATCGGTGACCCGGTCGATCGCCTGGAACATGGCACGGGTCCAGGCGACGGTCGGCCCGTTGATCGCCAGCCCGGGCCGCTGGACGACGGTCGCACGGTTGCGGGCGAAGCGCCGGGGATCGCTGCTCAGCGCAGCGCTGGAGAAGGGCGGCAGCTTGTCGCGGCCGCGCCGGCCGGGCATGTACAGTTTTCCAAGGCCGATCGCGTAGAGAAAATCGGCCAGGCGGCGCACCCAAAGTGCTGCGCGCGGCGTGGTCGGCAGGCCGAGCAACGGCGCCAGAAGAACCATCCGGCGCACGCGATTTGTCAGGTGGGGTGCGGCCAGAAGCGCGATCAGGACGCCAGTCGAATGCGCCAGCACATGATAGGGGCCGCGGCAGTCCGGCAATATGACGAACTCGAAGAACCGGTCCAGATCGCGCACATAGTCGCGAAAGTCCTCGATGTAACCCCGGTCCGGATCGTTCAGCAGCCGATCCGACCCGCCCTGGCCGCGCCAGTCGAGTATTGCCGAGCCGTAGCCCCTTTGCGCCAGATCATTGGCCGTCTCGAGATATTTCTCGATGTACTCGTTGCGGCCCGGCAGCAGCACGACCGTGCCCTTGTTGGTTTCGCCGCGCGGCGGGACCCGCGCAAAGCGCAGGCGGTATCCATCGGCAGTTTCAAAACTGCCGGTCACGGTTCCTTCAGGAACGGGATTTTGCGGAATCTCGACAAGAAGGTCGGCCATGCGCGAATCGGCTGCCTCAGGCGGGTTTGAAGGGCGGTATTCGCGTCGATTGATAGTGGCCGGCAGGAGTGAAGGCAAGGAACTCGCGGGGCTTTGCGGCCCGTTGCGCGAATGCCGGAAGCGGCGCGATGCCGCTTCCGGCGTTCCGCACCGGCTGGAAGGGACGTTACATCCGGTGCGTAGGCAAAGGCGAAAGCTCTGTTCGCCAAACAACTGATTGCAGAATAATTCGGCCAAGCTGAACGGTGCCCGATGCGCCTGTTCATCCGGCGTTCATCTGGCAAGCAATGGTCTTGAACACGCTTTTTGGCGCACCCATATGATTTCTGCGGCCGCCAGACGGGGCCGCTGGCCAGACAGCGAACGCCCATCGGGGTTTGCCGAATTTGGTCAAACGCAATGTTGCTCAACAGGAGAACAGACCATGCGTCATGTTGATTTTTCCCCTCTCTACCGCTCGACCGTCGGGTTCGACCGGCTTTTCACCATGCTCGACACGCTGGCCCAGCCCGAAGGCGGGCAGACCACCTATCCGCCCTACAACATCGAGCGCACCGGCGAGGACGCCTACCGCATCTCGATGGCCGTCGCCGGCTTCGGCCAGGACGACATCTCGATCGAGGCGCACCGCAACGCGCTGACGATCAAGGGTGAGAAGAATGGCGGCGAGAAGAATGGCGGTGAGAAGAACGGCGGCGGTGAAGTGCTTTACCGCGGTATCGCCGCGCGCAGCTTCGAGCGCCGTTTCCACCTGGCCGACCATGTCGAGGTGACGGGCGCCAATCTGGAGAACGGCCTTCTGCACATCGATCTGACGCGCAACATCCCCGAGGAGATGAAGCCGCGCCGCATTCCGGTCACTTCGGCGAACGGAGCGAAGAAGATCGAAGCCAAGGCCGCATAATCCCGGCGGTGTATCTCTTTGTTTCTCCGCATTTATGCGGACGTCAGGTGGCTCTACCTGACTGCAAAATGCTCTGGTGGCTTTCCGGCGGCGCCCTTTGGGGCGCCGCTTTCGTTTCAAGTCCTTGTCAGGCTGTGCGCCGGCGCGCAAGCCAGGCATCGACGGAAATACGCCCCGCGCCCTTGATCACCAGGGTCGCCAGCAGGAACACCCACAGCGTGCGCTGGTCCCAGATCAGGCCATCGGAAAAGCGGTCGAACCATGCGCCGGCGGTTTGCGCGCCGACCTTGTGGATGTTGATGTCGACATAGGACTGAACGAGCACGAAGACGATCATGCCGAGCGCCGCCACGCGCGTGAACAGGCCGACGACGACAAGCAACGGCAGGATGAATTCCGCATAGGTGCCGGACCAGACGACCAGCCCCCAGGGGATGAAGGAGACATTGGCGACGTTGCCGCCGGCGGCTTCCACCACCGGCAGGGCGATCTGGTAGTAGGCGCCGTCGGAAACGTGGAAGAAGCCGAGAACACCCTCGCCGACCTTGGTGCGGGCGGAACTGAGGAAATAGAAATACAGAACGGCAAGGAAGGTGAAGCGGGCGGCAAGGCCGAGGAACCAGCCGTCGAGCAGCCGCTCGACGTTGGAGAAGACGCGCGCGTGAAGCGTCGCGATGGCGTGGACGAAATGGATCACGATATCAGTCCTCATCATGGGTGGCTGGCTGGCAGGCGCTGAAAGCACCGCTTTCGATCAAGAGGCCGATTGCCGCCGCCAGATCGAAGCAAGGGTCGCCCTTTGCCGCCCATTCGACGGCTTCCTGCAGGGGAGCGCCGTCGCCCAACGCCAGAAGGAAAACGGCCTGGCTCGGCTCCACCCGGCGCACTTCCACCTGAAGGGCAGGGCGGGTGACGAGGACGTTTTCAGCAACACCGGCGTCGATGCGGTGCGGCATGGGGCCGCCGCGATGGGCAACGAAGATCGTGTGGATCGCGTAGTCGGAGCGCACCAGCCGCATGGCCGGATGGGGCGTGAAGCGGGTTTTCGCCAGCGCCTCGGGCGGGATCGCACTGATCTCGCCCGGCCATAGCGGAGCCTGGTCGGCGGCATGATAGGCATCGAGCCAGGCTCGTTCCAGGCGCGCCACGTCGGGCAGATAGGCCAGATGACGGATCGGCTCGAACGCCGCCAGGTGATCGGGCAAACCGTGCCCATACTCGAAGACCAGGCGCGAACGGGGCGGGTTCGCGCGCAGGAAATCGCGGGCGATCATACGGAAATTCCGCTCACCGAGGATCAGGGCCGTGGCCGGAAAGATTTCCGCCAGCGCGGTGACCAGGCTGTGCGTGACGTTGTTGCGGTAGACGTTGAAGCGCTTGGCGGCGGCCTTGCCGTGCGGTCCGATGACGAAGTCGGGTTCCGGGCGATCCGGTTCGAGGATCACCTGGCCGAAAACCTCTTCGAATGGCTGCTGCAACGGCGCGACGCCTTCAGGAGTGGAGCGCATGGGACTTCATGCTCCGGCCTGTCCGCTGGCGATGGGCGCCGAGAATGCGTTCGGCGGCGGCCGCCTCGGACCGCAGGATCGGCCATTCGGGAACATCCGCGTCCCATTCGACCAGGGTGGTGATCGGTCCGCATTGGCGGATCACGCGTTCATAGAGCGTCCAGACGGGATCGGCCACCGGCCGGTCATGGCTGTCGATCAACAGCGGCGCGCCCTCGTCGTCCTCCTGCTCGTCATGGCCGGCCAGATGGATTTCGCCGACATGGGCGAGCGGAAAATCGGCCAGGTAATCCGTGGCGCTGAACCCGTGATTGGTGGCCGAAACGAACACGTTGTTGATGTCGAGCAGCAGGCCGCAGCCGGTGCGGCGGACGATCTCGCGCAGGAAATCGGTCTCCGTCCACGTGGACTGGGCAAACAAGACATAGGTGGACGGGTTTTCGAGCAGCATCGGCCGGCCGATGGCTTCCTGCACCCGGTCGATGTGTTCGCAGACCCGCGCCAGCGTCCCGTCCGTGTAGGGCAGCGGCAGCAGGTCGTTGTAGAAGACGTCGTCATGGGTCGACCATGCCAGGTGCTCGGAGACCAGGAACGGCTCATAGCGCTCGACCAGGCCGGCGAAGCGATCGAGATGGGTCTGGTCGAGCGGGTTCAGTCCGCCGATCGACATGCAGACGCCGTGCAGGGACACGGGCAGCATGGCGCGGATTTTCGCCAGGGCCGCATGCGGCGGACCGCCGGCGCCCATATAGTTTTCCGCATGCACCTCGAGAAAGCCGATCGACCCGGGGTCGCCGGCTATTGCTTCGAGATGCTGTGGTTTGAAACTTGCGCCGGCGCGGCCGGCGGGTTCGAATGCCGGGAAACGGCCGTGAATTGTCGACGTGTCGATGGGATCGCGCGCCATGGTTTCGCCTCCCGGCATTCCCTTTTGAAGGTCAGGGCTAGCATCTTGCAGTCAGGTAGAATCACCTGACGTCCGCATAAATGCGGAAAACAAGGAACCAGATCGGGTCAGGACGCCATGTCGCGGTCGAGCGGCTCGGGCGAGCCCATGCGGTCGCCGGGCAGTTCCATCGTGGCGCAGGTGCCGCCATCGACGAATGTCCAGGCATTGCCCTGGTAATTGACCTTCGACGTGCCGGCGCAGGTGGTGCCGGGGCCCGCGGCGCAATCGTTCTGGCCGGCCAGCGCGACGCCGTAGCATTTCTCCTTGCCGGCATCCATTGCCGCCTTGACCTGATCCTGGCTCAGCGGCGCGGCGAAGGCGCCTGAGGACAGCGCTGCAGCCACCGTGCCTGCAATGTAGGCGGCGCTGAGTGCGATTTTCGTGGACATGGAGTTCTCCTCTCGAGGTCTGATGAGTCCGGGCGTTCTCACCCGGCGTCATCTTTCTTTCAGAGGGAACGCTCACTTGGAAATCAAGCGCCCGAGAGCGGACTTCACATGGCCGTGAGGGCTGGCGTTACCGGTTCGTGCCGATGGCCTGGGCGAGCATCGCCACGTCGTCGGCCTCCGTAGCGAAGCTGGTGACGAAGCGGTAGAGCGCTTCGTTCGGCGCGAGTGTGCCGTCGAAGGCGGCGGGCGTGTGCCATTGGTGGAAGCTGGCGCCGGCCTCGCGCAGCCGGGCTGCCGTCCGGGCTTCCATAACAGCGAAAACCTCGTTGGCCTCGGGCTGCCAGGCAAGCCGCACCGAACCAACGTTGCCGATTGCCTTGGCCAGGTGCGTGGCCATGGCATTGGCGTGCCTTGCAGTCTCGAGCCACAACCCGTCGGCGAAATACGCGGCGAACTGCGTTGCGACAAACCGCGATTTGGAGAACAGGTGTCCGGCGCGCATGCGCATGGACGGCAGATCGCCGGCCTTTGCCGGATCGAGGACGACGACCGCCTCGGCGCACCAGCAACCATTCTTGGTGCCGCCGAAGGAGACAATGTCGATGCCGCGCTTCCAGGTCATTTCCGCCGGGGTCGTTCCCAGAGCGACCAGCGCGTTGGCGAAACGCGCCCCGTCCAGATGCAGCGGAAGACCGTGCTCGCGGCACACCTGCGAAACGGCGTCGATCTGTGCGAGCTGGTAAATCGTGCCGATTTCTGTGGCTTGGGTGATCGTCACGGCGGTCGGCTGACCGCCATGGACGAAGCCCGCCGGATATTGGCGGATGGCGGTATCGAGGGCGTCGGGGTCGATGCGGCCGAGCCGCCCGTCGACGCCCCTCAGGCGCGCGCGCGTGAAGAACTCCTGGGCCCCGCCCTCGTCGGCGATGGCGTGCGCCTCGCTGTGACAGAATGCAATGCCGCCTGGCCGGCCAGCCCAGCTCATGGACAGTGCATTGGCCGCCGTGCCCGTGCCGACAAAGAAAACGCTCACATCGCGCTCGAAGATCTCGCTGAATGTCCGCTCGATCACACGGTCGAGTTCGCTGGTTCCATAGGCGGAGGCATAGCCGCCGGCGTTGTCAGAGAGCGCGGCGGCGATTTTCGGGTGGGCGCCCGCCCAATTGTCCGATGCGAAGTTCATGACTGGCGATCTTCCCTACAGGTTTGATGGCGAAGCGGCTCGGTCGCGACAAAGAGCAGCATGCGTGATTTGCCGCAAGACCCTTCCAGAAGGCTTCTCTTGGGACAGCCGCGCGCTCATCGCAATAAGACTGAAAGTTTCGTGATTTTCGGTGTGACGGAAACTTTCTTGCCCGCGTTGCGCAAAAATTTTGCATTTCCGTCTTGTGTCGTGCGTGGATTTCTGGCATTTGACTAAATAGGACAGTAGTGCTGTCTTATTTATTCGAGCAACGATACCGGATTTTGCGTTACAATCGGCCTTCCCGGCCATGGTAACGTGCCGGATGAACGGTGCGAGGCAGGTGGTCCGACGGCGTCGGAAAAACGATCGCGTTTGGCAAGAGTGCGCCGCCCAACTAAAAGAAACGCGCCGGAGCGGACCGGTGAAGCGTTCCTCCGGCTTCTAGAAGGATATGCCGTGCATACACCCCGGATGGCCCCTGGCGGCTGTCTGGCGACTGAACGACCGCCCCGGGCCGGACCCGCGGGCAGAACACATGAAGGAAGTTGCGATGACGGAAATGACGCCATCTTTGTCGATTGGGTTTGAACCCGCTGGACAAGCAGGGACGGCGGCCGTCAAACGCAACACGACGACGGCCACCGGCGCACCGCAGGCGCAGGGTCTCTACGATCCGCGCAACGAGCATGATTCCTGTGGGGTCGGCTTCGTCGCGCATCTGAAAGGCCAGCGCTCGCACGGCATCGTGCGGGACGGCCTGGCGATGCTGGAGAACCTGACCCATCGCGGCGCGGTGGGCGCCGATCCGCTGGTCGGCGACGGCGCCGGCATGCTGATGCAGATTCCCGACCTTCTGTATCGTGAGGAGTGGGCGGCACGCGGCGTGACGTTGCCGCAGCCCGGCGACTACGGCGTCGGCCACCTATTCATGCCGCGCGACAGCGCGCTGCGCGCGCATATCGACGAGGTGATCGCCGAGGTGGTGCGTTCGGAAGGCCAGGTGCTGATCGGCTTCCGCGACGTTCCCGTCGACAATTCCTGCCTGTCGAAGGCGCCCGACATCGCCGCGTCCGAGCCGGTGCACCGCCAGGTGTTCATCGCCCGTGGCGAAGGGATTACCGACGATGAGGATTTCGAGCGGCGGCTCTACATTCTGCGCAAGGTGATTTCCGGCAAGATCTACGAGGAGACCGGCGGGCGCGGCAACGGTTTCTACACCGTTTCCCTGTCGGCGCGGACCATCGTCTACAAGGGCATGTTCCTCGCCTATCAGCTCGGCGCCTATTACAAGGATCTGTCGGATCCGCGCTTTGATACGGCCCTGGCGCTGGTGCATCAGCGCTTCTCGACCAACACGTTTCCCTCCTGGGAACTGGCGCATCCCTACCGCATGGTCGCCCATAATGGCGAGATCAACACGGTGCGCGGCAACGTCAACTGGATGGCGGCGCGCCAGGCGTCGGTCGATTCGGAGCTGTTCGGCAACGACATCTCCAAATTGTGGCCGATCTCCTATGAGGGCCAATCGGACACGGCCTGCTTCGACAACGCGCTCGAATTCCTGCATCAGGGCGGCTACCCGCTCGTCCATGCGATGATGATGCTGATCCCGGAAGCCTGGGCCGGCAACCGGCTGATGAGCCCCGAGCGGCAGGCTTTCTACGAGTATCACGCGGCGCTGATGGAGCCGTGGGACGGGCCGGCGGCCGTTGCCTTCACCGATGGGCGGCAGATCGGCGCGACGCTCGACCGCAACGGCCTGCGCCCGGCGCGCTACATCGTCACCGACGACGACCGCGTGATCATGGCGTCGGAAGCCGGCGCGCTGGTGGTGCCTGAAGAGAAGATCGTCAAGAAGTGGCGGCTGCAGCCCGGGCGCATGCTGCTGATCGACCTCGAGGAAGGCCGCATCATTTCCGACGAGGACGTGAAGGCGGAGATCGCCACAAAGCACCCGTTCAAGAAGTGGCTCGACAACACCCAGCTCATCCTGGAGGATCTGAAGCCGGTGGAGCCGCGCGCGTTGCGCAAGGACGTGGCGCCGCTCGACCTGCAGCAGGCCTTCGGCTACACGCAGGAAGACACCAAGATGCTGATGGCGCCGATGGCCACGACCGGCCAGGAAGGCATCGGCTCGATGGGCACGGACACGCCGATCTCGGCCATGTCCGACAAGCCGAAGCTGCTCTACACCTATTTCAAGCAGAACTTCGCCCAGGTCACCAATCCGCCGATCGATCCGATCCGCGAGGAGCTGGTGATGAGCCTGGTGTCGTTCATCGGCCCGCGCCCCAACATCTTCGACCTGGTCGGCAGTTCGCGGCGCAAGCGGCTCGAAGTGCGCCAGCCGATCCTGACCAATGGCGATCTCGAAAAAATCCGCTCCATCGGCCACACGGAAGACCGTTTCGACACCAAGACGATCGACGTCACCTATGCCTCGGGCGAAGGCGATGCCGGCATGCGCGGTGCGCTGGAGCGCGTCTGTGACCGGGCCGAGGCGGCGGTGGCCGGCGGCTACAACATCATCATCCTGTCGGATCGGCAGATCGGCCCCGACCGCATCGCCATCCCGATGCTTCTGGCAACCGCCGCCGTCCATCACCACCTCATCCGCAAGGGGCTGCGCACGGCGGTCGGCCTGGTGGTGGAATCGGGCGAGCCGCGCGAGGTGCACCATTTCTGCTGCCTGGCAGGCTACGGTGCCGAGGCGATCAATCCCTATCTCGCCTTTGACACGTTGCTGGCCATGCACCGCGACAAGGCCTTCCCGCCGGAAGTCGATGCGCAGGAAGTGGTCAAGCGCTACATCAAGTCGATCGGCAAGGGCATCCTCAAGGTGATGTCGAAGATGGGCATCTCCACCTACCAGTCCTATTGCGGCGCGCAGATTTTTGACGCGGTCGGCCTGAAGAGCGATTTCGTCAAGCAGTACTTCACCGGTACGGCGACGACCATCGAAGGCGTCGGCCTGGAGGAGATCGCCGTCGAGACGGCCGGCCGGCACACCTCGGCCTTCAGCGACGATCCGGTTTTGAGGAACACGCTCGATGTGGGCGGCGAATATAATTACCGGGTGCGCGGCGAAGCGCATATCTGGTCGCCCGACGCGGTGGCGACGCTGCAGCATGCCGTGCGCGGCAAGTCCTGGGAAACCTATCGCGATTTCTCCAGGCTGATCGACAGCCAGGCGGCGGAGGCGAAGTCCATTCGCGGGCTCTTCGCCATCAAGACGGCGAAGGATACGGGCCGCAAGCTGGTGTCGCTCGATGCCGTGGAACCGGCGGCCGAGATCGTCAAGCGGTTCTCGACGGGCGCCATGTCGTTCGGCTCGATCAGCCGCGAGGCGCACACCACGCTGGCGCGGGCCATGAACGCGCTGGGCGGCAAGTCGAACACCGGCGAGGGCGGCGAGGAATCCGACCGCTATCTGCCGATGCCCGACGGTTCGGCCAATCCCGAGCGCTCGGCCATCAAGCAGGTGGCCAGCGGCCGCTTCGGCGTGACGGCGGAATATCTCGTCAATTCCGACATGATGCAGATCAAGGTGGCGCAAGGCGCCAAGCCCGGCGAGGGCGGGCAACTGCCTGGCCACAAGGTCGACGCAACCATCGCCAAGGTGCGCCACTCGACGCAGGGCGTCGGCCTGATCTCGCCGCCGCCGCACCATGACATCTATTCGATCGAGGATCTGGCGCAGCTCATCTTCGATCTGAAGAACGTCAATCCCGAGGGCGACGTGTCGGTCAAGCTGGTCTCCGAAGTGGGGGTCGGCACGGTGGCCGCCGGCGTCGCCAAGGCGCGCGCCGACCACATCACCATTTCGGGCTATGATGGCGGCACGGGCGCTTCGCCGCTGACCTCGATCAAGCATGCCGGCAGCCCGTGGGAAATGGGCCTCGCCGAGACGCACCAGACGCTGGTGCTGAACGGCCTGCGCAGCAGGGTCGCGCTGCAGGTCGATGGCGGCTTGCGCACCGGCCGCGATGTGATCATCGGTGCGCTTCTGGGAGCCGACGAATATGGATTCTCCACCGCGCCGCTGATCGCCGCCGGCTGCATCATGATGCGCAAGTGCCATCTGAACACCTGCCCGGTCGGCGTGGCGACGCAGGACCCGGTCCTGCGCAAGCGCTTCAAGGGCACGCCGGAGCATGTCATCAACTACTTCTTCTATGTGGCGGAGGAAGTGCGCCAGCTCTTGGCCGAGATGGGCTTCACCAAGCTCGACGACATCGTCGGTCAGTCCGATCTGTTGGAAAAGAGCACGCTGATCTCGCACTGGAAGGCGCGCGGGCTCGATTTTGCCAAGGTGTTCTACAAGCCGGACGCGCCGCGCAACGCGATCCACTGGACCGAGAGGCAGAAGCACCCGATCGACGATGTGCTCGACCGCAAGCTGATCGAAGGCGCCATGCCGGCGCTGGAGAAGCGCGAGCCGGTCTCGCTCGATGTGGCCATCTGCAACACCGACCGTTCGGCCGGCGCCATGCTGTCGGGCGAAGTGGCCAAGCGCTTCCGCCACAAGGGGCTGAAGGAAGACACGATCGCCGTGCGCCTGACGGGCACGGCGGGGCAGTCCTTCGGTGCCTTCCTGGCGCGTGGCGTCTCCTTCACGCTGGTGGGGGACGCCAACGACTATGTCGGCAAGGGGCTGTCGGGCGGCCGCATCGTCATCCGTCCGGCCGATGAGGCCAGGATCGTCGCGGAAGAATCGATCATCGTCGGCAACACCGTGCTTTACGGCGCCACCGAGGGCGAGTGCTACTTCCGCGGTGTCGCCGGCGAGCGCTTCGCCGTGCGCAATTCCGGTGCCGCCGCCGTCGTCGAGGGCGTCGGCGACCATGGCTGCGAGTACATGACGGGCGGCGTGGTGGTCGTGCTCGGCCAGACGGGCCGCAATTTCGCCGCCGGCATGTCGGGCGGCGTGGCCTATGTGCTGGACGAGGAAGGCGATTTCGCCGAGCGCTGCAACATGGCGATGGTCGAACTGGAGCCGGTGCCGGAGGAGGACGACATCCTCGAGAAGTTGCACCACCATGGCGGCGACATTGCGCATAAGGGCCGTGTCGACGTTTCCGGCGACATGACCCGCCACGACGAGGAGCGCCTGGCGCAACTCATCTCCAATCACCTGCACTTCACAGGTTCCGAACGCGCCCGGACGATCCTCGACAACTGGGTCGACTACCGTCCAAAGTTCCGCAAGGTGATGCCCGTCGAGTATCGCCGCGCGCTCGAGGACATGGAGCGGATGAAGCTCGGTCTGGCGGCGGAATAAGCCCCGGGGCTTGGGAGATGTTTCAATGGAAGTGTATGGCGATCTGAATTCAGGCAATTGCCTGAAAGTGAAGTATGCGGCCGATCATCTCGGCCTCGACTACCGCTGGCATGAACTCGATATCCTGGCCGGAGCGACGCGAACGCCGGAGTTCCTGGCCATGTCGCCGCTCGGCCAGATCCCCGTGGTGCGTTTCGGCGACGGCCGCATCCTGGCGCAGTCGAACGCCATCATGCGCTATCTGGCGCGCGGCAGCGCGCTGCTGCCGGACGATGCTTTCGTGCAGGCGGAAATCGATCAATGGCTGTTCTGGGAGCAGAATTTCCACGAACCGGCCGTCGCCGTGGTGCGCTTCCACGTGTTTTACAAGAAGCAGCCGGTGGGAGCGCGCGATCCGGTGCTGGTGGGGAAGGCGCAATGGGCGCTCGACGTGATGGACACGCATCTGCGCCAGCGTGATTTCTTTGTCGGGCCGACGATGACCATCGCCGATATCGCGCTTCTCGGCTACACGCGGCTCGCGCCGCAGGGCGGTTTCGATTTTGGCGGGCGCAAGGCGCTCACCGGCTGGATTGCACGCTGTGAGGAAGTCCTCGGACTTCCCGCATTGCAGTAGATAACGAGGTTTTCTTGATGGGTAAGGTTACAGGCTTTCTCGAAATCGACCGGCAGGTGCACAAGTATCAGCCGGCGTCCGACCGGATTCGCCATTTTCGCGAGTTCACGCTGCCCATGTCGGACAAGGAGGTCGAGAAACAGGCCGCGCGCTGTATGGATTGTGGCATTCCCTATTGCCACGGGCCGACAGGCTGCCCGGTGCACAACCAGATTCCGGACTGGAACGACCTCGTCTATAATGGCGATTGGGAAGAGGCGATCCGCAATCTGCATTCGACCAACAACTTCCCCGAATGGACCGGCCGCATCTGCCCGGCCCCGTGCGAGGAAGCCTGCACGCTGAACCTCGAAGACGTTCCCGTCGCCATCAAGACGGTCGAGCAGGCGATTGCCGACAAGGCTTATGAGGCGGGCTATGTGCGCCCCTATCCGGCGGAGCGGAAAACCGGCCGCAAGGTGGCGGTCATCGGTTCGGGGCCGGCCGGCATGGCGGCCGCCCAGCAGCTTGGCCGCGCAGGGCACCAGGTGCATGTCTATGAGCGCGAAAGCCGCCCCGGCGGGCTGATGCGCTACGGCATTCCCGACTTCAAGATCGAGAAGCACTATATCGACCGCCGCGTCGAGCAGATGCAGGGCGAGGGCGTGACCTTCCATTGCGGCGTCAATGTCGGCATCGACAGGTCAGTCGAGGAACTGCTCGCCGAATATGACGCCGTGCTTTATTGCGGCGGCTCGGAAAAGCCGCGTCCGGCCGGCATTCCCGGCATCGCGTTCGAAGGCGTCCATGACGCGATGCCCTATCTCGTCCAGCAGAACAAGCGCGTCGGCGGCGAGGATATACAGTCAGTCGCCTGGCCGTCCGAGCCGATTCTCGCCGGAGGCAAGCATGTGGTGGTGGTCGGCGGCGGCGACACGGCGTCCGACTGCGTCGGCACGGCCTTCCGCCAGGGAGCGGTGCGCGTCACCCAGCTCGACATCCGCCCGCGCCCGCCGGAGAAGGAAGACAAGCTTGCGGTCTGGCCCTATTGGGCGACCAAGATGCGCACCTCCTCCAGCCAGGCCGAAGGCGCCGAGCGCGAGTTCCAGGCGGCGACGCTGGAATTCGTCGGCGAGGATGGCGTGCTGACCGGCGTGAAATGCTGCGAGGTGGACGAGAAGCGCAGGCCGGTCGCCGGCACGGAATTCATCATCAAGGCGGACCTCGCCTTCATCGCCATCGGCTTTTCCGGCCCGCTCGAAGAGGGGGTTCTGGGTGAATTCGGTGAGCGTTTGAGGACCGATACGGACCGGCGCAACTCGGTCAATGTGGTTGCCGACGATCAGGATTATCGCACCAGTGTCGACCGTCTCTTCGCCGCCGGCGACGTCAGGCGCGGCCAGTCGCTGGTGGTCTGGGCCATTCGCGAAGGCCGGCAGGCGGCGCGCTCGATCGACGAATTCCTGATGGGAAGCTCGCTCCTGCCGCGCTGAGATTTCAGCGTGCTGCCGGTGCTTCCAGCACCGGCTTTTCCGTCTTGTCGGCTGTGGCGCTTTCGTCGCGTTGCGAGAAATCGTCGGCCCGGCCCGGGCGCGGATGTTCGTCGATAGGCACGCCCGTGAGGTCTCCCGTTTGCGCGGTGCCGATCGGACGCACCGTTGCGCCGAGCAGTTCGGTTCCGCCGTCCAACGCCGGATCGGCGAAGGAAATCGGCTGGGTGCGATCCACCGGCGATGGTTCTGCCGGATGAAGGATCAGGTCCGGCAGGCTTTCCATCCCCAGTTCGCCGATATCCGGCGAGGTCGCCTGGCCGAGCAGCTTGTTCAGCGGCTTTTCGACGTAGAAGGCGATCTTGCGCTTGCCGGCACGGGTCAGATTGATGCCATCATTGCCGCGCAGGCGCGCCGGCTGGCCATTCATGTCCGGTCCGGTCGATAGGAAGGCGCCGTTCTCATCGACGAAGCCATCCCAGATGTCGACGAATGTCCCGCCGGCGGCTTCCGCGGCCTTCTTGTAGAGGTCGTTGAAGGCCAGCATGTCGGAGGTCATGCTCGACAGTTTGAAGGCGGGCAGACCTGTCCATACCAGCGGGATATTCCGTTCGCCCACAGCGTCGGTGAACCGTTCGACGCGCTTCTCATACTCTTTCAACCAGGCATCCGAGCGCGGCGCCTCGCGCTCGCCGTCGATGACCAATTGCTGGCGGTCGTTGGAACCGATCATCATCACCACGATGGCGGGGCTGGTCTCCTCGAGGATCGTTGCGATCTGCGCATTCCAATCGTAATAGTCGTCGCGCACGAAGCCGGAGGAGCCGTTGCTTCGGTTGACGATCCGGACGCCGGGCGATTCGCCGTAGGCGGTCTCCAGGCCTTCCGACAAGCCGCCGGCAAGAAAGTCGCCGATCACCAGGACGATGCGCGCATTCTCCAGTTTTTCGACCGCCGGCGGCGGAGGCGGCTGGCGTGGAACGGCTGCCCTGGAGGGGCGGACGGCATTGCGACTGGCGGCAGGGGCTCGCTGGCGCTGTATCTGCTGTTGCGGCGCCGCAGGCGGCTCCGCCTGCCTGGTGCGCAGCGGACCGCCGAAGAGAAAGTCGAACAGTCCGCGCCGCTGCTCCTTGCGGTATTCCTGGGCACCGGCCGGCGCGATGGCGCCCGGAAAGAGGGGCAGCGCCAACGCCAGCACGATGATGAACAGGGCAGCGTTCCTGCCATTGCCCCGTATCACTGACGTTGTCGCCGTTTCCATGGCCGTTCCGCTGTTCGTCGGGTGTTACTGGCCGCGCAGGCGCTGCAGCACTTCCTTGCCGGGATGGCCATCCTGCTGCATGCCGGCGCGCGCCTGAAAGGCGCGGATCGCCTCACGCGAGCCACTGCCGATCTTGCCGTCGATCGGCCCGTCATAATAGCCGAGCGTCCCGAGCCGCTTCTGCAACTCTTCCGTCTCGCTGTAGCTGAGCCGCTGGAAGGGGCGGTCCCAATCGCGGACCAGGCCGCCATGGCCGGCCAGTTCATCGGCCAGGAGCCCGACGGCGAGCGCGTATTTGTCGGAGTTGTTGTAGCGCTTGATGACGCTGAAATTGCGTGTCACGAGGAAGACCGGACCGGCGCGCCCATCGGGCAGCTTCAGCTCGGCCGAATCCGAGGGACGGGGAAAGGGCTTGCCATTGGCGCGTACCACGCCGATCGATGCCCAGCGCGACAGAGCCATGCTGCCCCCCGGAAATTTGCGCCCGGCCGGCAGCGCCGCCGTCTCATACCCCCAGGTTTCTCCGCTGCGCCAGCCATTCTTGCGCAACAGGTTGGCGGCTGTCGCGAGCGCATCGGGCACCGAGCTCCAGATGTCGCGGCGTCCATCGCCGTCCATATCGACGGCATAGGCCTGATAGCTGGTCGGGATGAACTGGGTGTGCCCCATGGCGCCGGCCCAGGAACTGGTCAGGTGGCCGACATCGATGTCACCCGTCTGCAGGATCTTCAGCGCGGCGATCAACTGCTGGCGGGCGAATTTGGCGCGCCGCTTGTCGCCGTAGGCAAGTGTTGCCAGCGACCGCGGTAAATTGCGCATGACGCGCTCGTTCTTCAGCGCTTCGCCGTAATTCGATTCGATCGACCAGATGGCGAGCAGCACATGGCGGCTGACGCCGAATTTCTGTTCGATGCGGTCAAGCCACGGCTTCCACTGGCGCGCCAGCCGGCGGCCGGTTTCGATGGCGTCCTGCTGCACGCGATTGTCGAAATACTCCCACGCCTCGGCACGGAATTCAGGCTGGTAGCGCGCCTTCTCGAGGACTTCGGGATCGGGCGCGGTGACGCCGCGAAAGGCGCGGTCATAGGTGGTGCCGGAAATTCCGTTCTGCATCGCCGTGCCGCGGAACTGGGCGATCCAGCGCTGGAAACCGGCGTCGGCATGCGCCGGCTGCAGGGCGGTAGCAAACAAAAGGACCAGGCACGCGAAAGCGGTCGCAACCGTGTTTCGTGCGGGCAAGCGGAACAACATCAAGACCTCCGTCATTAAGCAGTCTAGCCTATCCATCGCAGATCGCGGTTAGAAAAACGTTTACCATGCTCTTAACACCGGTTTTCGACCTTGGTCGGCATTGCCGCGAAATCCGCGCATTGATTCAGGAAACATCAATCGGCTGTTGCTAACAGCCGACGGGCGGAGCCCATTGCTGAGTTCCCATTATCTTGGAGGTATTTTCATGACGAAGCTTCGCAAGGCTGTTTTCCCCGTGGCCGGTCTGGGCACGCGTTTCCTTCCGGCGACGAAGGCCGTGCCGAAGGAAATGCTGACGGTGGTCGACAAGCCCGTGATCCAATACGTCGTCGACGAGGCTCGCGAAGCCGGGATCGAGCATTTCATCTTCGTCACCGGACGCAACAAGACGGTTATCGAGGATCACTTCGATATCCAGGTGGAACTTTACGACACGCTGGCCCGGCGCGGCAAGCACGACGTGCTGGACCGTCTGCGCAGCATGCAGCCGGAGCCCGGCCAGACCAGTTTTACCCGCCAGCAGGAGCCGCTCGGCCTGGGGCATGCCGTGTGGTGCGCGCGCGAACTGGTCGGCAACGAGCCGTTCGCCCTCCTCTTGCCGGACATGATCATGCAGTCGGAGCCCGGCTGCCTGAAGCAGATGGTCGAGTTGTTCAACAGGACCGGCGGCAACGTGCTTGCTGTCGAGGAGTGCGAGCCTTCGCAGACGCACAAATACGGTATTGTCGGGCGTGGCGAGAGCGTCGCCGGCGGCTTCGAGATCAACGCTATGGTCGAGAAACCGAAGGCGGAAGACGCGCCGTCGAATTTCTACATCAACGGCCGCTACATCCTGCAGCCGGAGATTTTCGCGCTGCTTGAGAATCAGGAGCGCGGCGCCGGTGGCGAGATCCAGCTCACCGATGCGATGCTGAAACTGCTGAGCGAACAGCCCTTCCACGGCCACCACTTCACCGGCCGCACCTTCGATTGCGGCGCACCGGAAGGTTTCGTCGAAGCCAATCTTGCTTTTGCCCTGGCGCGGCCCGACCTCAGGGATCACATCGTGCGGTTCATGGAAGCGTCAGCCAAGCGTTAGGATCGCACCACTAGCGCTGCATCCTGACTCCGAAGAAAACGCTGGTGGCGTCATAGTCGCGGCCGGGAAGGCTGCTGGTGCGCGTCTCATAGCGCGCGCGGCCGGTCAGGCCGAGCGTGCGGTTGAGCCACCAGGTCATGCCGGCCTGTCCGCTCAGGGTCAGGTCGTGCGCGCCGTCCGTGTAATCGCGCCAGGACGCGCCGGCGGCGGCTTCCGCCGTCAAGTTGGCGCGGATTTGCCGTTCGAGGCGCAATGTGCCGGCATAGAGGATCGAGCCACTCTCACCGGCATTCGTCGTGCCCTCGATGGTTGTTGCGCCGTCGAGGCCGACGGTGGTGCCGCGCTGGGGCGACCAGTTGAGGCTGGCCGCCAGTGCCAGGCCTGAGACCGAATCCAGGCGGTCATCGTCCAGATCCTCGCTGATCCAGCCGAGAGAGACCTCGCCGGACAGTTTTTCCTCGATGTCGAGCATCACGCCGGCGCGGGCGGCGTACCGGTTGGCGGAGCGCTCGTAGCCGGCGCTGTCCTGCTTGAGGTCGTAGAAGCGGCGGCCGATCTCGGCCTCGACGAAGGGGGTCAGGGCCGGGGACACCTGGTAGCCGGCGCGCAGGCGCAGCGTCGCCAGTGTCGCGTCGCGCTCCTTCTGTGACAGTGTTCCGCCGCCGGTCAGTTCCGCATCGCCATAGGTTTCGCGGCTGACAGCGCCGGTGGCGCTCAGCCGCAGCTTGCCCAGATCCTTGGCGAGGCCGAGACTGCCGTCGATCGTGTGGCGCAAGGGCTGGTCCTCGACACCGGTGATGATCACGGGCGAGGAAGCCGATTCGGGGCGCACGGTATAGCCGAGGCTGGCCAACGCCGTGTAATCCCCGGCCAGGTCGAGGCGCAGCCTTCCGTTGATGCCGCCCTGCAGCTCCGACACGTCGTCGCCGGAAACGGATTTGCGGTAGATGCCGTAGGCTTCGGCGGTGGCCGCATGGCGCGACCAGTCGGATGCCGCATTCAGCCGCAAGGTCGTTTCCGAAAGGACCGCTTCGCTGCCGCTGGCGCTCGAATCGGCATTGGAGGTCCAGGTTATGCCCTGCTCCAGGGTCGGGATGACGGTGAAGGTGCCGAGCCTGAGGCCAAGCGGCGCGTATGGGTTCGCGTCGGCGGCTTCATAGCTGCTCTCGACGGCGCTCACGCGTGGGTTCACGGCTTCCGCCCGTGCCAGCGCCGCGCGCTCTTCCGCATCGGCAGACCTTGCCCGGACCGTGCCGGTGGCCAGATCGTCCAGCTCCTCTTCGTCCTGACGGGTGGAGATGCCTGCGGAGGGGCTGTTGTTGCGGCCGGCTCTTTGCCGCGTGCGTTCCAGCGCGGTCGAAGGCGAGCGGACGGGAGCCGCCGCGGCCGCTCGGCTCGACGATGGCTCTTCGGCGTTGAAGAGACTGTCGTCGTTTTGCGGATAGTCGTTTGTCGCCGCACTTTCGGTCGCCGGACTGTAGCCGGGCGTGGGGAGGCCGCCCGTCTGCCGTGCGCGGTCGGCACGATCGGCGGCGCGCACCTGCACGCCAGGCTGGAGGACGGCGTTGATCTCCGATTCGAGCACGGGACCGCGCAACCCGCTCTCCAGTTCCTGTGCCGTGCCGTGGTCGATAGCCATGACGAGGCACACGCCCAGCGCCGTGGAAAACCGCAACCAACGGGCGCGGGCGGTCAATGTTTCACCGGTTCTAGGCATCGGCTTCCAGGCAATTTGTGACGCAGCCATAACGTTATGCTTAGGGAAGCGTAAACAATCGCGGTTAATGGACCGTTGCTTGCCGGGCAGAAGCCGGCGACAAAACAGGCAAACAGGGTTGGACAGGCGGCGCTTGTCGGAGTAAGGGCAGTTTCATGCTCAAAGACAACACCATGACCATCAATCGCCGCAGCGTCATCGCATCGGCCGTCCGCACGCTCGAGATCGAACAGGCCGGCCTGAAGGCACTGGCCGAGGCACTGGACAACGGGCTTGCCGGGCCTTTCGCGGAAGCCGTGCAAACCGTGTCGCAGATTGCCGGGCGGGTTATCGTCACCGGCGTCGGCAAGAGCGGCCATATCGGCTCGAAGATCGCCGCGACGCTGGCGTCCACGGGCACCCCGGCCTTTTTCGTGCATCCTGCGGAGGCCAACCATGGCGATCTCGGCATGATCGGCCGTGACGACGCGATCCTCGCCATGTCCTGGTCGGGCGAAACGACCGAGTTGCAGGGCATCGTCGCCTATGCGCGCCGCTTCGCCATTCCGCTGATCGCCATCACTGCGGGGACCAGTTCGGCGCTTGCCAAGGAGGCGAGCATCGTGCTCGGCCTGCCGCGCGCGCCGGAAGCCTGCCCGCACGGGCTGGCGCCGACCACTTCGACGGTGCTGCAACTGGTCATCGGCGATGCGCTGGCGGTGGCCCTGCTCGAGGCGCGCGGCTTCACGGCAGATCATTTCCGCACCTTCCATCCCGGCGGGCAACTCGGCGCCAAGCTGACGCAGGTGCGAAACATCATGCACCAGGGTGACGAACTGCCGCTCGCCACAAGCGGCGCGCTGATGCGCGAGGCGATCCTGGAGATGACGCAGAAGGGGTTCGGCTGTGTCGGCATCGTCGATGCAGAGGGCATGCTGATCGGCATCATCACCGACGGCGATTTGCGGCGCCACATCGACAGCGAACTGCTGTCGATGACCGTCGATCAGGTGATGACGCCCAATCCGAAGACCATCGCCCCCGACATGCTGGCCGAAAGCGCATTGCATCTGGTCAATTCGTCGGCGATCACCACATTGATGGTTGTCGAGAACCGCAAGCCGTGCGGTGTGATCCACCTGCATGACCTGCTGCGCATCGGCGCCGCCTAGACCGTTTCAGTGTTTCATAGAAACGCTGAACCGGTCTATCTCTTTGTTTTTCCGCATTTATGCGGACGTCAGGTGATTCCACCTGACTGCAAAATTCTCTAACCGGGAAACCGGTTACGCCGCCTCGACTTCGAGGGTGCCGTTGCGGACGGCAACGATCCTGACCTGCGCTCCGGCCGCCAGGTCCGGGCCGCTGACGCGCCAGATCGTGTCGTCGAGCCGGACCCGCCCGTAGCCATTGTCGATCGCCGTTTCGAGCCGCGCCGTGCGGCCGACCAACTGTTCGGCGCGCCGGTTGAGGAACGGCTGATCCGTTTCCTCGTTGCGCCGCGAATCCATCAGCCGCTTGCCCGCATAGGCGGAGATCAGCGACAGGGCGAGGAAGACCAGCACCTGCACCTGCCAGCCCCAGAAATCCTTGCCCCATAGCTGCAGCGAGATGGCTCCCGTCAGGATCGCGGCAATGCCGATCCATAACAGGAAGACACCGGACACCAGGATCTCCGCGGCAAGCAGCACGAAGCCGAGCAACATCCAGTTCCAGGGGCCCAGTTCCGAGAGAATGTGCAGGAGCATGCGCCTAACCTTCGCTCGGGCTGGTGCGCGGCGGGCGCGCCGAGGCGCTGCGCGGGCGCGTGCCCGGTCGTTCGCCATCGCCAAAGACCTCGCGGGCAATGGCGCTGATGCCGCCCAGCGAGCCGATCAGCGCGGAGGCCTCCATCGGCATCAGCACGACCTTGCTGTTGGGGGCCGAGCCGACCGCGGCCAGCGCTTCGGTGTATTTTTGCGCGACGAAGTAGTTGACCGCCTGGACGTCGCCGGCGGCAATGGCTTCGGAGACCACCTGGGTGGCGCGGGCTTCGGCCTCGGCGGCGCGCTCGCGCGCCTCGGCGTCACGGAAGGCGGCCTCGCGGCGGCCCTCGGCCTCCAGGATCTGCGCCTGCTTGAGGCCCTCCGCCTCGAGGATCTGGGCGCGCTTGTTGCGCTCGGCCATCATCTGGCGGGCCATGCTCTCGACCAGGTTGGCCGGCGGGTTGATGTCCTTGATCTCGACGCGGGTCATCTTGATGCCCCAGGGGCTGGCCGCGTCGTCGACGATGTGCAGGAGCTTTTCGTTGATCGCATCGCGGTTCGACAGAAGCTCGTCCAGATCCATCGAGCCCATCACCGAGCGAATGTTGGTCATGGTCAGGTTGAGGATGGCGTTCTGCAGGCCGGAAACCTGATAGGCGGCCTGGGCGGCGGTCAGCACCTGGTAGAAGGCGACCCCGTCGACGGCGACGATGGCATTGTCGCGGGTGATCACTTCCTGGGTCGGCACGTCCAGAACCTGCTCCATCATGTTCATCTTGGCGCCGACGCGGTCGATGAACGGTACGATGATGTTGAGGCCGGGCGACAGCGTACGCGTGTAGCCGCCAAAACGCTCAACGGTGTAGTTGAAGCCCTGCGGCACCGTCTTGATGCCGGCAAAGATCAAAAGCAGGACGAGCACCACCAGGACGGGGATGAGCACGTCGAAACCGGTAAAGGACATTGTTGTCTCCTGGGTCGGCCCGGCGGGCGCGATTCGATGATGCGGCGCAGTCTAGAGCGGGATGAGGAAAAGTGCGAAGCGGTTTTCCGCCCGCATCCCGCTCCAGCTTATTGAGAGCGATCACGATGATTTTGGATTGAATCAATCCAAAATCATCGTGATCTAGCGCAAGTTGGACCAAATCAAACGTTCTGGCTATGACAGTTCTCAACGACAGGTTGCCGCAGGTCTTGCGGCGAATGGTTCACATCCAGCCGGAGAGTTCACGCCGCACGAGTGTCTCGATCACCGCCATGCCTTCGTCCGAATCGTTCAGGCAGGGGATGTGACTGAAATTCTCGCCGCCGGCATGGCGGAAAATCTCGCCGGCCTCTCCGGCAATCTCCTCAAGCGTCTCCAGACAGTCCGAGACGAAGCCGGGATTGAAGACGGCGATCGACTTGGCGCCCTCCCGTGCCAGTTTCTCGACCGTCTTGTCCGTGTAGGGTTGCAGCCATTCCTCGGGGCCGAAACGCGACTGAAAGCAGGTGATGAGCCTGTTCTCGTCCCAGCCGAGCCGGTCGCGCAACAGCCGCGTCGTCTTCTGGCAATGGCAATGATATGGATCGCCACGCTGGAAATAGCTCTGCGGGATGCCGTGGTAGGAGGCGATCACCACTTCCGGCTCGTAGGCGAGGCCGGCCAGGTGGTTCTCGATCGAGCGGGCCAGCGCCTCGATGTAGACGGGCTCGTCCTGATAGGAGGGCACGGTGCGCACGGCCGGCTGGAAGCGCATCTTCATCAGCGCCTCGAAGAACTTGTCGTTCACCGTCGCCGTCGTCGTCGCCGAATATTGCGGATAGAGCGGAAACATGACGATGCGGTCGCAGCCGCGCTCCATCAGGCCTTGCGTCACGGCCTCGATGGACGGCTGGCCGTAGCGCATGGCCCAGTCGACGACGATGTGCTCTTCGCCGGCAAGCGCTCCGGCAAGTTTTTCGCCCTGGGCGCGGGTGAAGGTGCGCAGGGGTGATTCATTGCGCTCCTGGTTCCATATCTGTCGATATGCGGCGCCCGATTTCTTCGGTCGCGTGTTCAGCACGATGCCGTAGAGGATCGGCAACCAGATGGCGCGCGGCCATTCGATGACACGCTTGTCGGAGAGGAACTCCTTCAGATAGCGCCGCATGGGTGCGTATTCGGTTCCGTCCGGCGTGCCGAGATTGACGAGCAGGACACCGACCTTGCCGACGCGCACCGGCGGATGGTCGGCGGGTAACGGGCCGATCGCCCTGGCGGCCTGGGGGTCGATTTTCGTGGGGAGGTTCATTCCATGACTCCGATCGTTCCCCGGAAGCTAGCGAACCCGAAACGGTTTTCAATGGAACCTGTAGCCGCAGGTGCGAAAAAGGCTCCGCCTGGCGTGGCGGAGCCTCGTTCAAACAATGCCTGTCGTTTCAGTTCGCCGGCGGAAGCGTCAGCATCGCGCCGACATGAAGCCGTCTCGGCTGCACTCCGGGATTTGCTTCGGCGATCACGCGCCATTTCGTCGGATCGCCGTATTGGGTGGCGGCGATGTCCCACAGCGTGTCGCCGGCAGCGATGGTGTGGCTGTTGCCATCCATCGCCGCCTTCGTGTCGGAGGCGGCGGCCGCTTCCATCGGCTTTTCTTCCGTGCCTTCGGCGGTCTCGCTTACGCTGGGCGCCTGGCTGGCGATGGTTTTCGACATTTCGGGAAGTTCGGGCGTTGCCGCGTCGTCCTTCTTCATCCCGTCTTCGGCGGCGACGGTGGCGGCCACTTCGGTGATGCGGCCCTCGGTGAAGGGCTTGTAGGGGATGTTTTCGGCCATGTAGTCGGCCAGCACCTGCTCCAGGCCCGGGCCGTAGTCATAGGCATTCTCGGCCTTGTCGGCGAACAGCTTGTAGCCGTCGCCGCCATTGCGCATGAAGTTGTTGGTGGCGACCGTGTAGGTGGCGTCGGCGTCGATCGCCTTCCAGCCGTCGCCATCCTTCACCTCGACGGATTTGATGCGGCCTTCATTCGGCGCGACGGAGGGATCGAAGGCGAAGCGCAGGCCGGAAACCTGGGGGAAACGGCCGCCGCCGTCCTCGATCTGGCTGACGCCGCTTTCCAGCGAGGCGACGACATCGGCGCCCTTGATCTGGAAGGTGGCGAGCGTGTTCTGGAAGGGCAGGACGCCGAGAACCTCGCCCATGGTCACCTCGCCCTGGTCAATGGAGGCGCGCAGGCCGCCGCCATTGGTGATGGCGAACTGCACGCCCTGGTCCCTGGTGCGGGCGACCATGGCGTCGGTGACGAGATTGCCCATCTCGCATTCGCCGGCGCGGCAGGTCTCGCGGCTGCCGTCGACGGGCGCGGCGGTCTCGGCAACGACCTTGTTCTTCAACTCCTCGATCGGGCCGGCCAGTTCCTTGACGCGGGCGACGACCGCCTCGTCCTTGGCGACGGAGGCATCGATCAGCTTGACGTCGCCGGTGGCTGCGGTCACCACGCCGTCATCGTTGAAGACGAGCTTCAGCTCGCCAAGATATTTCGAGTAGGACGCCGCCTGCACCACCGGCACCTGGTGGCCGTCCGGATTGTCGACCATGGTCGGGTAGGGACCTGCCGCTCCCTCGATCGTGTTGGACAGCAGCGTGTTGGTGTGGCCGCCGACCACCGCGTCGACGCCTGGAATCTTGGCGATGGCCTCCAGGTCGCGCGGGTAGCCCACATGGGTGATGGCGATCACCTTGTTGATGCCGTCGGCGGTGGCCGCCTTGACGGCCTCGGTGATGCCGGCCACATCCTCGATGATCGAGACGTGCTCGCCGGGCGAGGAAAGCTCGGCCGTATCGTTGGCGACGGCGCCGACCAGGGCGATCTTCTCGCCGCCGACGTCGAGGATGACATATTCCTTGACCCGGTCGCCCAGGGCCGAGGCGGACGTCGCCTTGACGTTGGAGCCAAGCACGGGGAACTCGACCTTGCCGAGGAAAGTGGCGAGGCCGTCCTCGCCATCGTCGAATTCATGGTTGCCGACAACCATGGCGTCGGTCTTCATCAGGTTGAGGAATTCGGCTTCCGCCGCACCCTTGTAGGTGGTGTAGAACAGCGAGCCCTGGAAATTGTCGCCGGCATTGAGGAACAGAACGTTCTGACCGTCGAGCGCCTTACGCGCCTCGGCGACGGCGGTGACGAGGCGTGCGGCGCCGCCAAAGCAATCGCCCTTCTCGTCGTCCTCCGCCGAACAGGTCGAATCGAATTTGTTGATCGGCTCGATGCGGCTGTGCCAATCGTTGATGTGCAGGATGTTGAGCGTGTAGTCGGCAAAGGCGGCACCGGCGCTGAGCGCGAGTACCGACGCGGTCAGCGAGGCGAGGGCAAGGCTTCTTTTCATCGTGGATTCTCCCAAAAGGCTCTGCTGCGGTCTCTAGCGCCGCACTGTGACGTCCCGTTAAAGACGCATCCTGAAGATCATGTTTCCACTGCGTATGGCGCGATGCAAGCGAAACTTGGCACCTGTCGGGGCGCGCCGACCGGCTGTCTTTGCTTGCATTCATGCTAGAATGACGGTTTCCGGCCGCGTGATGGACGACAGCCGGACCGAGGAGGAAAGCCACCATGGACGCCGCCGCTTTGCGCGCCATTCAGGCGCCGATCAAGGACCGCTACCGAAGCGAGCCCGAAGCCGCCTGCATCACCCTCAAGGCGCGTGGAGCGCTCGACGACCGGAATGTCGCCTGCAAGGTGGAGACCGGCCGGGCTTTGGCAGTCGCCGGCCTGCACCCGGCAACCGGCGGCAGCGGCCTTGACTCTGTTCGGGCGACATGCTGCTCGAGGCGCTGGTCGCCTGTGCCGGCGTGACGCTGAAGGCGGTCGCCACGGCGCTGGAAATCCCGCTGAGGGCCGGCACGGTGTCGGCCGAGGGCGATCTCGATTTTCGCGGCACTTTGGGCGTCGACAAGACGGCGCCCGTCGGCTTTGCGCAGATCCGCCTGGTCTTTGATCTCGATACCGATGCGCCGCAGGAGCAGCTCGACCAGCTTCTCAAGCTCACCGAGCGCTATTGCGTGGTCTACCAGACGATCCGCAACGGGCCGGAACTGAACGTTGCCATTCACCGCGCCTGACGGCTTCAGCCTGGCATTTCCCGGCGCTCGACGCGGGCCATCTCGACCGAGACGGCCTTGAGCAGGGCATAGGCCTTCCGGCCGGGGGCGAGGTTCAGCATGTCGGCCGATTTGGCGGTGATGCGGGCGATCAGGCGCTGCTCGCCAAGGTGCAGCGTGACCATGGCGAAGGCCCCGTCGCGGCGCACCTCGCCGACCAGGCAGGGGAGCTGGTTGCGGATCGACAGGCCGTCATGCGCGACACTGGCGATGGCGACGTCGGCGGCGCGCACGCGCAGGCGAACGATCATGCCTTCGGCAAATCCGTCGCCGGTGAGTTCCAGTTGCCCTCCATCCAGGGCGATTGTCGCCGTGTGATAGGCGGGATCGGTTTCGATCACCCGACCTTCGAGCAGCGTTGCGGCCTCGCTTGCGTCGCTGCCGGCGGCAAGGCTGAGCCTGGCAAGCATGGCGGCGGCCGGGCCCACGGCGGTCACTCGGCCGGCCTCGATCAGCACCACCGTATCGGCCAGTTGCGCCACCTCGGCGGTCTCGTGGCTGACATAGACGATGGGGATGCCGGCCTCGGCGCGGATGGCCTCCAGATAGGGCAGGATCTCGGCGCGCCTTGCTTTGTCGAGCGACGAGAGCGGTTCGTCCATCAAGAGCAGCGCGGGGTCGGCCAGCAGCGCGCGGCCGATGGCGACCCGCTGCCGCTCGCCGCCCGACAGGGTCGCCGGCGCATTGTCGAGGCGGTCGCCGATGCCGAGCAGGGCGACCACTTCGTCGAACGGGCGCGTTCCCCGGCGGCGGCCGGCCCAGCGCGCATAGGTGAGGTTTCTGCGTACGGACAGATGCGGGAACAGGCGCGCTTCCTGAAAGACGAAGCCGATGCCGCGCCGTTCCGGCGGCAGGTCGATGCCGGCTGCCGAATCGTAAAGGGTGCGGCCGGCCGCGACGATGCGCCCCGAAAGAGGCCGCGCCGTGCCGGCGATCATCTTGAGCAGCGTGGATTTGCCGGCACCCGACGGGCCGAACAGGGCGGTCACGCCGGGGCCGGCGCTGAAGGCCGTCTCGATCTCGAACGATCCGGCCCGGCCCTTGATGTCGACATCGAGCACGCTCATGGACGTTCCCCCCGGGTCAGTTTGCGGGCCAGGATTTCCGAGGCGACGATGGCTGCCAGGGCGAGCACGATGGCGATCAGGATCAGCCGCAAGGCAGCGGCGTCGCCCGAAGGGGTCTGCAACAGGGCATAGATCGCCAGCGACAGGGTCTGGGTTTCGCCGGGAATGTTGGAAACGAAGGTGATGGTGGCGCCGAACTCGCCGAGCGCCTTGGCGAAACCAAGCACCGCGCCGGCGATGATGCCGGGCAGCGCCAGGGGCAGGGTGACGGTGAAGAACACCACCAGGCGCGAGGCGCCCAGCGTGCGCGCCGCCTCCGCGTAGCCCTGGTCGATGGCCTCCAGCGACAGGCGGATTGGCCGGACGAGCAGCGGAAAGGCCATCACGCCGGCGGCAAGTGCTGCGCCGGTCCAGCGAAAGGCGAATTGCAGGCCGAACAGGTGCTCGAAAAGCCGGCCGAGCGGCCCTTTCGTGCCGAACAGGATCAACAGTCCGTAGCCGGTGACGACCGGCGGCAGGACCAGCGGCAGGGTGACAAGGGCCTGCAGCAGGCCCCTGCCGACAAAGCGCTGGCGCGCCAGAAGCCAGGCGATGGCGAAAGCCGGAACGAGCGCGCACAGGATGGCGACCAGCGCCACCCGTGCCGAGAGAAGGATGATCGAAAGTTCGGCCTCGCCCATGTGACCGCCTATTCAGACACTGGCGAGAAGCCGAGATCGGCGAATATTTTCTGCCCTGCCTCGCTGATCAGGAAGTCGAGGAAGGTTTCGGCTTCGGGCGCGGCGTCCTTGGCTGCTGCGGCCGGATAGACGATGGGCGCATGGCTGTCGGCCGGGAACGTGTAGGCCCGCGTGAGGCCACCCGCCGCCTTCTGGTCGGAGCCATAGACGATGGCCGCCTTGACCTCGCCTCGATTGGCCAATTCCAGCGCCACGCGGACATTCTCGCCGAACACGGCGTTTCTCTCCAGTTTCGCCCAAAGGCCGAGGTTTTCCAGCGCGGTCCTGGCATATCTGCCGGCCGGCACGTGGCTCGGGTCGCCCATGGCGAAGCGATCGGCGAGCAGAAGCTGTGGGTCGGTCACCGGTTCGGTGCCCTCAGTGGCGGCGATGACGAGGCTGTTGCCGGCGATGATGCGTTGGCTGTCGGGGCGCATGAGGTCGCGCTCGACGAGATAGTCCATCCAGTCCTTGTCGGCGGAAATGAACAGGTCGGCCGGTGCTCCCGCCTCTATCTGGCGGGCGAGCACCGAGCTTGAGGCGAAGGAGACGGCGACTTCGCCGCCGCCCGCCGCACCGTATTCAGCGACGGCGCGGTCCATTGCGTCCTTCATGCTGGCTGCGGCGAAAAGGGTCAGCCGGTCGGCGGCGGAGCCGAGGGTGTTCAAGGCGGCCAGGAAAAGGAAGGTTGCAAGAGCGCGTTTGAACATACGACCACCATGGGTTTGACACGCGGCGCGGAGCCACGGCTGGGTCAACAGAGATGCATGGTGGTCAGGCAAGGGCATCCGCGCCCCGAATGCCGCCCGAACCTTGGGCCAGAGGCAGCCATCACGCGCCGCCCGGGTGCAATACTAGAAGGGGCGGCGCGATGCGGTCAAGGCGGGAACGCTTAGAGCATTTGAGCTGCCAGGTGGAATCACCTGACGTCCGCATAAATGCGGAAAAACAAAGAGGTAGACCGGTTCAACGTTTCCATGAAACGCTGAACCGGTCTAGGCGGTCGCTTCGGTGACGGTGGCTTCGATGTGATCGATCAGCGTATCAGGCAGGCGCAGACGGCCGGCCAGCATGTCGAGATAACCGCGTTCGGCGCGGGTCTTCGGCTCGATGGTCAGGCGCGAGGCCGTGTAGAGCTCGATCTTCTGCGCGTCCGTCTGGGCGGCGGCGACCAGGGCATCGAGATCGACGGGCGCTTCCAGCTCCCGCATCAGGAACGCCTCGGCTTCCTCGCCGATGCCGGCCAGTTTCAGCTTGTCGGCGATCTTGCCGCGCTCGACATCGTCGATATGGCCGTCGGCGCGGGCAGCGGCGATCATGGCGCGCACCAGGGACAAGGCGAACTCGCCTTCGCCCTGCGGCGCTTGCGCCGGATCAAAGCTGGTGTCGGACGGCGGCGGCAGGAGCGTGCCCTCCCGGGCGGCCTGCTGCGGCTCCTTGCCGGCCTGGTAGTTCTGGTAGGCCTTGTAGGCGATGCCGGCGACGGCGGCGAGACCGCCGAGTTTCAGCGCGCTGCCGGTGATCGAGCGCCCGGTTCCGGTGCCGAGAAGAACGGCGGCGATGGCGCCGGTGGCCAGCGGATTGTCCTTGGCGAGTTGCACGGCCTGGCCGGCTTTCTCGCGCACGGTGCCTTGCGTGCCGGGCACTTGCGACCCCAGAAGGTCGTCAAGCAGCTTCTTCGGATCGATCATCGGCGTCTCCTCGTCTTCGCGCTTAGTTCTACAGTTGCGATTTACCGCCGCGTCCCTTCGCGCCCCCCTCTGCCCTGCCGGGCATCTCCCCCACAGGTGGGGAGATTGGCTGTCATGGCCGACTTCGCCAATCTTCGACCTCGAAAAAACAGGCGAAACGTCGACGAAGAGATAATCTCCCCCCTTGAGGGGGAGATGCCCGGCAGGGCAGAGGGGGGCGCGAAAGGGCGCGACTCTAAATCGCAACTGTAATGTCAGGTTTCCGAAATGTCCTGCGCACAAGTAGGAATCCCATCATGTCATTGCAATGACAAACTGCCGGGCATGCTAACGCGTCACGGACGCGCCGATCGGAAAGGCCGTGCCATGCTTTTCGGCCAGTTCCACCTGCCGCTGGCGCTCGGCATAGCGGGCGCGGTCTGCTTCGCTGCGTGTTTCGGCGCAGTGCGGGCAGGAGACGCCTTCGCGATAGCCCGGCGCGGCAAGATCGTCGGGCATCAGGGGATGGCGGCAGGCGCGGCAGAGGCTTGCTTCGCCCGCCGTCAACCCGTGGCGCACCGAAACGCGCTCGTCGAAGACGAAGCACTCACCCTGCCAGAGGCTTTCGTCGGCCGGTACGTGTTCCAGATATTTCAGGATGCCGCCCTTCAGATGATAGACGTCATCGATGCCCTTCAGCTTCATGAACGCCGTCGCCTTCTCGCAGCGTATGCCGCCGGTGCAGAACATGGCGAGCTTGCGGCCCTTCAGTCGGTCGAGATTGTTCTCCGCCCAGGCAGGAAAATCTCGGAAACTATCCGTTTTGGGGGCCTCGGCGCCGGCAAATGTGCCGATGGCGGTCTCGTACCCGTTGCGCGTGTCGATCACCACGGTGTCGGGGTCGGCGATCAAGGCGTTCCAGTCGGCAGCATCGACATAGGTGCCGGCATGCAGCGCCGGGTCGATCTCCGGCACGCCCATGGTGACGATCTCCTTCTTCAACCGCACCTTCATGCGGTGGAAGGGCATCGTTGCGGCCGCGCTGTACTTGACGTCGAGACCCGCCAGGGCCGGAATCGCATCGAGATGAGCGATCAGCGCGTCAATGGCGTGGGGCGTTCCGGCAACCGTGCCGTTGATGCCTTCGGTGGCCAGGAGCAGCGTGCCGCGAATGGAGCGCTCATGGCAGAACGCGGCCAGCGGCGCGCGTAGCGCGGCATGATCGTCGAGCGCGGCGAAGCGATAGAGCGCGGCAACGCGGATCGGCTGTTCAAGCGAGGATGAAACCATGCGCGTTTCCTACTTCGCGGACCGCCATGTTGCAAGAAGAAGCGATGTTTCCAAGCAGTTGTGAAGCGATCGAGTTCGCTGCCTCAGGGTTGAAGCGGATATTTTGTCCCCGCCCTGCGGATCGGCGCGACAATCAGCGCCACGACGAACGAGGCACGGCGATGTTTTCAGCAGATGCAATCGGGACGATCGGTGCGTTGGCGCGCCAACACGCCTTCGAGCCGGCGGCGATCCTCGCCGTGGCGCAGGTCGAGAGCGGCGGCCGCACCCATGCCACGGTCGAAGGACGCGTCGAGCCGCTGATCCGCTTCGAGGGGCATTATTTCGACCGTCGGCTTGCGGGCGAGAAACAGGCGTTGGCGCGCCGGGCGGGGCTTTCGGCGACGCAGGCGGGGACGATCGCCAATCCGCGCGGGCAGGCGGAACGCTGGGCAATGCTTGCCCGCGCCGCCGCCATCGACCGCAAGGCGGCTTATGAATCGGCGTCATGGGGCATCGGCCAGGTGATGGGCGCGCATTGGAGCTGGCTGGGCTTTTCCAGCGTCGATGCGCTGGTCGCTGAGGCGCGCGGCGGTTTATCCGGGCAGGTGATGCTGATGGTGCGCTACATCGACAAATCCGGCCTGCGCGACGCCCTGGCGCGGCACGACTGGCAGGCCTTCGCCCGCGGCTATAACGGGCCGGGGTTTGCCAAGAACCGCTACGATACCAAGCTGGCGCGTGCCTATCGCAGCTACGCGGCGGGCGAGGCCGGCTCCGGGGACGGTCCGATCATGCTTGGCGCGCGCGGCGCGCGAGTGGCGGATTTGCAGACACTGCTGTCGGCGCAGGGGTATCATCTTGCCGCCGATGGGGTTTTCGGTCCGCTGACGCGTCGGGCGCTCACGCGTTTCCAGAAAGACCATCAGCTTGTCGTCGACGGTGTTGCCGGGCCGCAAACCATGGCGGCCCTGCAGCGGTCCCTGCCGATTGGCGCGATGCTCCGACGTCTCTGGCGGTCTGCCACACGCTTTTTCTCCGGCTTTTTTTGACCTGTGCCGGCGCGCCTTCTTGCCTCGTTGCGGCGAAAGGTGTTCAAGGGCTGCTGACTGCGTGTATTAAACCGTTTGAAAACAGCGAGCCACCGAGGAGACCACGATGCAGACGAAGGCGGCCATGCACAGGAAGGACGAGGCGTTGCTGGCGATCCTGGAGGGGCAACCGGTCATTCCGGTCCTGAAGATCGATCGTCTCGCCGATGCAGTGCCTTTGGCGCAGGCGCTGGTGCGCGGCGGTTTGCCGGCGATCGAGATCACCTTGCGCACGCCGGACGCGATCGACGCCATCCGCCTGGTTGTCGAAGAGGTGCCCGACGCCATCGTCGGCGCCGGCACGATCCTGACATCGAAGGATTTTTCGCAGGCGGTCGCCGCCGGCGCGCGCTTCATCGTCAGCCCCGGCATCACGCAGGAACTGCTTGATGCGGCGTCGATGTCGGAGGTGCCTTTCCTGCCGGGCGCGGCAACGCCGAGCGAGGTGATGGCCGCGCGCGAGGAGGGCTACAGGCTCCTGAAATTCTTTCCCGCCGAACAGGCTGGCGGGGTCCCGTTCCTGAAGGCGTTGGCCTCGCCGCTGGCGACGATCCGCTTTTGTCCGACCGGAGGCGTTTCGCCGAAGAATGTCGGCGATTACCTGTCGCTGCCAAACGTTATCTGTGTCGGGGGATCGTGGGTCGCGCCGGACAAGGAGATCGCTGCGGGCAATTGGGCGGAGATCGAGGATCTGGCGCGGCAGGCAAGCACGCTGAAATCCTGACGAGACGGTCGCCGGCAGAGACGAAAAAAGCGGGGCCCAACCCCGCTTTTTCTGGATCAGGCCTTCCTCAATTGGTCCGGAAACGGGCCATCGAGAGGAAGTTGACGGCCTTGCCGGTGAAGCGCGTCGCATCGGCCACCGCCAAATTCTGCTCGAAACCAGTGGTGTAGACCGTCTTCGGCGAGCGGACGAATTCGCTGTCGAATGCCGGCGGATGCGTTCCATGCGCAGCCTCGGTCAGCATCGAATGCCGGCTGAAAGCGCGGCTTTTCGTGCCGAGGGTGGCAGCAACGACGACAGGCTGGGCTTCCGGCGATACATCCTTCGGTCCCGGCTTGGCAGATTTGCCGGTGCTGCGCGCGCTGCCCGTCACCGCCTTTGCCGGATTGGCGTTGGCGCTGGCCAGGAGGGCGAGCCGCGGCGAGGCGGAAACAGGTTCGCCGCGCGGCTGGAGGTCGGCTGTTGCCGGCGTGCTGATGGTCTCGGCAGGTGCTTCCTGGCCGGGACGCGGCTGAGGCAGGGCGGCGAGCCTGAACTCCGTGGCTTCCGCCTCCTTTGTCATGGCAACGCGCGTGGCGGCATCCATCGGCCGCCGGGACGGCACCGGCAGATAGGCGGCGGTGCCAACAGGCTCTTCGGCGTCGTTCTGCGCGTTGGCCAGGACCCCGGCAATGGCATCCGGCGCACCCGTCTCGGCGGACGCCATCTGGACAAGGGCGTCACGGGTGGCGTCACGGGTCGGTTCGTCAGGCACTGCCGCCGGGGGCGGCGTGTAGTTCGGCCGGCGGGTCGGGATCGGAACATTCGTGGCGACAAGCACGGCCGTCGCTGTTTCCTCGGGTGTCTTCTCTGCAAGCACCGGCGCCTGCTCGACCGGCTTCACCTCGAAAGGAAGCGGCTGGCCGACGGCCACGTCGGGGCGCGGTGCCGAACGCGGCACGGGCAGGTCGCGCTGGGGCAGGGCGGCCAGGATCGTCGCCGGCGTTTCGGCCGGCGCCTGGGGCTGCGGCGCGGCGGGGGCCGGTGCGGCGCGGGCGACCTGGACGGGCGCGGGCTGCGCACGGGCAGGCTTGCGGGCCGGGGCCGCAACCGAATCGGCATTATCCTCTTCTTCGTCCGCGCCACCGCCAAACAGGGCGGCAAGCAGGCCGCCACCACCCCTGCGGCCGCCGGAATCGCTGGCCACCTGGATCGAGCCGCCGCTGCGCTTGCGCGCTTCATAGGAGGCCAGCGCCTGCTTGTAGCCGGGCAGCGGCTTGCCGTCGGTCGGCACGTGGATCGTCTTGCCGTCGGGGAACAGGGCCAGCAGTTCCTTGCGGCTCATGCGCGGCCAATGGCGCACGCCGCCCACGTCGAGGTGGACGAAGGGAGAGCCGGAGCGCGGGTAGTAGCCGACGCCGCCCGCCTCGTATTTGAGCGCGGCGGCGCGCAGGCTGGAAAGCTTCACGCCGGGAATGTAGAAGTCGATCGCCATGCCGAGCATGTGCTGGCTTTTCTTGGCGACGCCGCCCGAGCGGCTGCGCAGCATGGAGTTTGTCTGCGGCGAACGGTACGCCGAAACGACATGGATGTAGTCGCGCGCTCTCGTGGCGCGGTAGACCTCCCACATGAGATCGAGCAGCTGCGGGCTCATCTTGGTCGGCTCGTTGCGCCGCCAGTCGCGCAGGAAGCGATTGATCTCCTGGAGGCCGCTCTGGATGTAACGGCCGTTGCGCTTGTAGGTGATTTCGGCGCGTTCCTTGGTGTGGATGAAATACAGCTTCAGGGTGCGCGTCTCGGCGTGCGCGGCCGGTGTCGCGGCGGCCAGGAAGCCGAGGGCGATCATCATACTGGCCAACAGCTTCACCCGTGCGAATGAAGCCAAGCGCCATCCAAAAACGTCAATGTCGTTTTGTCTCAAGATCCGTGGCCTTACAGGCTGGTGTTTGTCCCCCGAGCCTTGGCCCGGAAATTTCGTCCCACCTTCCGAATATCCAATCTAATGGTTAACCCGGTCTTATTAAAGCAGGAATGCGCGAAGAGCATGGCGAGATCGTGGCAAAATGCGACGAAGGGCAGGATGGTGAATCACTGATTAACGAACAGGCCGGGCGCTGGCAACCAACCGGCGGGGAGAGAGCGCCATGTCCAACCGGCAGGACGCTCAGGTCAAGTGCAGAACAATGCCGGGTTCAAACCGAATATCGCTGCGCACACCCTGTCGGATGCTGCTCGAGTGCCACTACGTTCTTTCGGCCGAATCGAGGCCCATTTCCTTGATCTTGCGGTATAGTGTGGACCGACCGATGCCGAGCCGACGGGCAACTTCGCTCATTTGGCCGTTATAGTGATCGATAGCCAGTCTGATCAGTTCGCTTTCCACCGTTTCCAGCGGCCGCACATTGCCGTCTTCGTCAAGACCGCGCAGAAATCCCTTCGGCAGGTCATTTTGCGGGGGGGAATCATTGCCTGCATTGGCCGGGCCGTGGGCGGGCGTTTCTTCCGCTACCGCAATCGCATCAACCGTACGCGGATCGATGCCTCTCACCTGGGCGCGGATCTGCGGAAAATCCTCGACACCAAGCATGCCGTCCTCGCACAGGACGACCGCGCGGAACACGGCGTTCTCCAATTGGCGGATGTTGCCCGGCCAGTCGTGGGCCACGAGCAGTTCGAGCGCGGCGCTGGAAATGCCGGTGACGCGATGCTGCTCGCCGCTGGAAAACCGGGCGATGAAATCTTGTACGAGGAGAGGGATATCTTCCTTCCGGTCGCGCAGCGGCGGCACCATGATCGGGAAGACGTTGAGGCGATAGTACAGATCCTCGCGGAACTTGTTGTTCTTCACACGATCAATCAGGTCGTGGTTGGTGGCTGAGATCAGGCGAATGTCGACCTTGCGCGTGCCGCGCCCGCCGACCGGGTCGACCTCGCCTTCCTGCACGGCGCGCAGCAGCTTTACCTGGACGTCGAGCGGCAGGTCGCCGATCTCGTCGAGAAACAGCGTGCCGGTGTCCGCCTCGACGAACTTGCCGGTGTGTTTTTCCGTCGCGCCGGTGAAGGCGCCTTTCTCATGGCCGAACAGGATGCTCTCGACCAGCGTGTCGGGAATGGCGCCGCAATTGACGGTGACGAATGGTTTTCGGCGCCGCTCGCCAGCCGCCTGGATGGCGCGGGCGATCAACTCCTTGCCGACGCCCGATTCACCCTCGATCAGGATCGGGATGTCGGTTGCGGCGGCCTTCTGGCCGAGCTGGATGACGCGCCGCATGGTGGGGCTGTTGGTGACAAGCGTCTTGAAGGAGAAATCCGACGCGTCCTTGCTCACCTTGCGCTGGCGGCTTTCCATTGCCGCCAGTTTGAGCGCGCTGCCGATGGCGGCGCCAAGCCTGGTCGGCGCGATCGGCTTGACGATGAAGTCGAAGGCGCCGGCACGCATCGCCTCGACGGCGGTGTCGATGCTGCCCTTGGAGGTCTGGACGATGACCGGGATATCGATCCCCTCGTCGCGCATATGGTGCATGACATCGAGGCCGCTCATCTCGGGCATCATCAGGTCGAGGACCAAGGCGCGCGGGCGGTTGCCGGCCGTGCGGAGGACGTCCAGGGCGACACGGCCGTTCTCGGCCAGCAGCGGCGCATGGCCGAGCTTCTCCACAACGGCCTGCAGCAGCCGGCGCTGGACCGGGTCGTCATCGACGATGAGAACGGATTGAGGCATGTCGCATTTATGCAATGGCGCTACGATATCCCGCGCTGTTTCTGTGATCGGGCTGGATCAAAATGGCATAGGCTTCTAAACAAGGGTTCAAGAATCCCGGTGAACGAAACCTTTCCTCGCCGTGGAGACCCGCAGATTCGGCATAGACGAGGACCTTGATGGCCCACATTCCAGGCACAGGCGCGCATCACGCCGCGACGGAGGCGGCGCTCGCCTCGGCACCCCCCGAGACGGGCTTCGGCGCCCTGCCGGAATGGGACCTGTCCGACCTCTATCCGGCGCTCGACGCGCCCGAGCTGGTGCGCGATCTCGACCGCGCCGCGGCGGAAGCCGCCGGTTTTGAAACCGCCTGGAAGGGCAAGCTTGCCGAGGAGGCGGGCAAGGCCGCCGCCGGGCGGCTCGGCGAGGCGGTGGTCGCCTACGAAGCGCTGGAAGAGCTGATGGGGCGCATCGTCTCCTATGCCGGGCTGCTCTACGCCGGCGACACTTCCGACCCGAAGCGGGCCAAGCTCTATGGAGACGTGCAGGAAAAGCTGACGGACGCCAGCGCCCATCTGATCTTTTTCACCCTTGAACTGAACAAGATCGACGACGCGCTGATCGATGCGGCGCTCGAGGCCGACGCGACGCTGGCCCGTTACCGGCCCTGGGTCCTCGACATCAGGCGCGACAAGCCGTTCCAGCTCGAAGACCGGATCGAGCAGCTTTTTCATGAAAAATCGGTCACCGGGCGAGGCGCCTGGAACCGGCTGTTCGACGAGACGATGACCAGCCTGCGCTTTACCATCGACGGCGAAGAGCTGGCGCTGGAGCAGGCGCTGAACCTCTTGCAGGACGCTGACGGGGAAAAGCGCCGCAGGGCGGCCGAGGCGCTGACGGAAACCTTCCGCGGCAATCTGCGCGTCTTCACGCTGATCACCAACACGCTGGCCAAGGACAAGGAAATCTCCGACCGCTGGCGCGGATTCGACGACATTGCCGATTCGCGCCATCTGGCAAACCGTGTCGAACGGCCGGTGGTGGATGCGTTGGCGGCTGCCGTGCGTGAGGCCTATCCGCGCCTGTCGCACCGCTATTACGCGATGAAGGCCAAATGGTTGGGCATGGACCGGCTCAGCCATTGGGACCGCAACGCGCCCCTGCCGGAAACGCCACAAGCGGTGATCGGTTGGGAGGCGGCCGAAAAAACCGTGCTCGACGCCTATCGCGGTTTCGCGCCGGAAATGGCCGAGATCGCCAGCCGGTTCTTCGAGCGCAACTGGATCGACGCACCGGTCCGGCCCGGCAAGTCGCCCGGCGCCTTCGCTCATCCGACGGTGCCGTCGGCGCATCCCTATCTGCTGCTCAACTATCAGGGCAAGCCGCGCGACGTGATGACGCTGGCCCATGAGATGGGCCACGGCATCCACCAGGTGCTGGCGGCGCGCCAGGGCGCGCTGATGGCGCCGACGCCGCTGACTCTGGCCGAAACCGCCTCGGTGTTCGGCGAGATGCTGACCTTCCAGTCGCTGCTGGCGCAGACCACCGAGCCGCGCGAGCGCAAGGCGATGCTGGCGCAGAAGGTCGAGGACATGCTGAACACGGTCGTCCGGCAGATCGCCTTCTACGAGTTCGAGCGCCGCGTGCATGAGAAGCGGCGCAGCGACGGCGAGCTGACGTCCGACCAGATCGGCGCGCTGTGGCTCGAGGTGCAGGCCGAATGCCTCGGTCCGGCGGTGCATCTGCGCGAGGGCTACGAGACGTTCTGGGCCTATATCCCGCACTTCATCCATTCGCCCTTCTACGTCTACGCCTATGCGTTCGGCGATTGCCTGGTCAATTCGCTGTTCGCCGTCTACCGGCAGGCGCCGGACGGGTTCCGGGAGAAATACTTCGCCATGCTGGAGGCCGGCGGCACGAAGCATCATTCGGAGCTGCTGAAGCCGTTCGGCCTCGATGCGACCGACCCGGATTTCTGGAGCAAGGGGCTGTCGGTGATCGAGGGTTTGATCGACGAACTCGAGGCGCTCGACGGCTGATCCCAGCCTTCGGCGGCAGGTCGGTGCAAGCGGACAAAGAATCCTCCGTCCTGTTCCGCAACGATGCGGATGGCAGGGAGATGCTGTTTTCCCGGCCGCGCGAACTGCTCGTCGCCTGGGACGGCGCGACGCTGTTTCCGATGCTCGAGAAGGCCGAGCGGGCGCGTAGCGACGGCTTATGGCTGGCGGGCTATCTTTCCTATGAAGCGGGTTATCTGCTCGAGCCGAAGCTGGCGCCGCTCCTGCCGGCGGCGCGACGCGGGCCGCTGCTGCGGCTGGGCGTTTTCGATCCGCCCGACGAGCGGCCTATCGTCGATGGCGAGGAGGCCGGGCAGGCCGGGCTTTTCGACGCGCAGGCAAGCTGGCGGTTTGACGATTATCGCCGGCGCTTCGACCGGTTGCACCGGCATCTCATGGCCGGCGATTGCTATCAGGCCAATCTGACGTTTGCGATTTCCGCCCGCTGGCGCGGCACGCCGGCCGAACTGTTCAATGCGCTCGGCCGGCGGCAGCCGGTGCGCTACGGGGCGCTGGTCGATCTCGGCTGGCCGGTGATCCTCTCGCGGTCGCCGGAACTGTTTTTCGAGGTTTCGCGGGATGGCTGGATCGAGGCCCTGCCGATGAAGGGCACGGCGCCGCGCGGTGCAACGCCCGCCGAAGATGCTGCGCTGAAGGATTTTCTGCGCAGCGATCCGAAGAACCAGGCGGAAAACCGCATGATCGTCGATCTGTTGCGCAACGACATTTCGCGCATCTGCGAAGTGGGAACGCTCGGCGTGCCGCAGTCCTTTCATGTCGAGACCTATCCGACCGTGCATCAGATGGTCAGCCGGGTGCGCGCCCGGCTTGCGGGCAGGCCCAGCCTGCTCGAGGTCTTCTGCGCCCTGTTCCCCTGCGGTTCGGTGACGGGCGCTCCCAAAATCCGCGCGATGGAGATCCTGCGTCAACTGGAGGATGCGCCGCGCGAGGCCTATTGCGGGGCGATCGGCTGGGCGGCGCCCGATGGCAGCATGCGCTTCAACGTGGCGATCCGCACGGTGTCGCTCTTTCCCGACGCGAGCGCCGTCTACAATGTGGGCGGGGGTGTGGTGTACGATTCGACCGCTGAAAGCGAATACGCGGAAGCGCTCCTGAAGGCGCGCTTTGCCGAAAGTCCCGACGCACGCTGAATTATCCCAGAACAGAAGAGGAAGAACGCGGATGTTTGTCGTTTCCTTGACGTATCTTGTTCCCATCGAGGACGTCGATGCGCATATTCCCGCCCATATGGCATGGCTTGAGAAGCACTATGAGACGGGTGTCTTCATCGCCTCCGGCCGCAAGGTGCCGCGCACGGGAGGCGTCATCCTGGCGCGCGGCGACCGCGCCGTTGTCGAGCAATGCTTGCGGGAAGATCCTTTCACCGTCCACAACCTGGCTGAATACGAGATCATAGAATTCCTGGTGTCGAAGACGATGCCGGGCCTGGATGCCCTTAAGGAATGACAAAGCCTGTCCGACGCTGCAAAGGGTTTGCGCTTTATTGTGACAGCGTTCTGTGTTTTGAGGCTATAGCATTTTGCAGTCAGGTGGTATCACCTGACGCCCGCATAAATGCGGAAAAACAAAGAGATAGAGCGTCCTTTATGCGTTCAAACGGACGCATAAAGGACGCTCTGGGGACCGTTGTTTTGAGAAAGGCGCGTAATGGCTGCGAAAGACTGGCCCGTTCATGGTGAAATCACCGGCCCGATCGTCATGATCGGCTTCGGTTCCATCGGCCGCGGCACACTGCCGCTCATCGAGCGCCACTTCAAATTCGACAAGTCCCGCATGGTGGTGATCGATCCGGTCGACAACGACCGCAAGCTGCTCGACGAGCGCGGCATCCGCTTCGTCCAGGCACATGTCACCAAGGACAATTACAAGGAATTGCTGAAGCCGCTGCTGACGGAGGGCGAAGGGCAGGGCTTTTGCGTCAATCTGTCGGTCGATACCTCGTCGCTCGACCTTATGAAGTTATGCCGCAAGCTCGGTGTGCTCTACATCGACACGGTTGTCGAGCCATGGCTCGGCTTTTACTTCGACGACAAGGCCGACAATGCCTCGCGAACCAATTATGCGCTGCGCGAGACGGTGCGCCAGGAAAAGGCCAAGAATCCCGGCGGCACCACGGCGGTGTCCACCTGCGGCGCCAATCCGGGCATGGTTTCCTGGTTCGTCAAGCGGGGCCTCGTCAATCTTGCCCACGATCTGAAGCTCGACTTCGAGGAGCCGGGGCCCGAGGACCGTGACGGCTGGGCCCGCTTGATGAAGGCCTGCGGCGTGAAGGGCATCCACATCGCCGAGCGCGACACGCAACGCACCAAGAAGCCCAAGCCGATGGGCGTTTTCTGGAACACATGGTCCGTCGAAGGTTTCGTCTCCGAGGGCCTGCAGCCGGCCGAGCTTGGCTGGGGCACGCATGAGGCCTGGAAGCCGAAAAACGCCCGCAAGCAGAAGAAGGGCAACAAGGCGGCGATCTATCTGGAGCAGCCCGGCGCCAACACGCGGGTGCGCAGCTGGTGTCCGACGCCCGGCCCGCAATACGGCTTCCTGGTCACGCACAACGAGGCGATCTCCATCGCCGACTTTTTCACCGTGCGCGACAAGAAGGGCAAGCTCGTCTACCGGCCGACCTGCCACTACGCCTACCACCCGTGCAACGACGCGGTGCTGTCGCTCAACGAAATGTTCGGCGCGGCGGGCAAGGCGCAGCCCGTGCAGCATGTGCTCGACGAGACCGAGCTGGTCGACGGCATCGACGAGCTGGGCGTGCTGCTCTACGGGCATGACAAGAACGCCTACTGGTACGGTTCCCAGTTGTCGCTCGAGGAAGCGCGGGCGCTGGCGCCCTATCAGAACGCGACCGGACTGCAGGTGACGTCCGCCGTGCTGGCCGGCATGGTGTGGGCGCTGGAGAACCCCGAGGCCGGCATCGTCGAGACCGACGAGATCGACTATCGCCGCTGCCTGGAGATCCAGATGCCGTATCTCGGGCCGGTCAAGGGCTACTATACGGACTGGACGCCGCTCGACGGGCGCCCCGGCCTTTTCCCCGAGGATCTCGACGAACGGGACCCGTGGCAGTTCCGCAACATTCTCGTGCGTTGAGAGCCGGCCGACGCGCCGTGCTTGCATTGGCGCGGAAATCGGGCAATTGAAAAACGGCATGGCCTGATTAGGATGCAGGGCTGGGCCTGACTTCGAGAGGCGGTGCGCTGCCTGCACTCTTCCGGCGCGCAATAGGAGGTCGATACCATGAAGGCACGGACTATATTCACGCTGGGCGCCGTGGCGGCGGCTCTTGCCCTGGCGGGCTGCCAGAGCGATTTGTCCGGCGGCGGCCGGCAGGCCTCCCGGCAGTCGGGTGTCGAGGGCCAGTGGATGGGCGCCGACGGCGTCGCCGTTTCAACGCTTCAGGGCGGCCGTTTCAGCTCGCGCGCCCTGCAGACCGGTGAGACGCTGACCGAAGGCTCCTACACCCATCGTGACCAGCGGACGATCGACTTGTCGTTCTATTCGTTGAAGAGCCAGCGCAACACGTCGGCAACCTGCCTTCTGGCAAACACAAGCCAGATGAATTGCACGCTGGCCAACGGCACCAATTTCGTGCTGACGCGCAGCGCCGGCGTTTCCTGATAGAGCGGCCATGAGGGCGGGGCGCACAGCATGCTGATCGCCCTGGCCGGCCTGGTCCTTCTGGGCGTCATCGTCCTGCCGCAGTTCCTGGTGCGGCGCACGTTTGCGCGGCATGCCGCTGACCGGGCCGACATTCCGGGCACCGGCGGCGAACTGGCGCGCCATCTGCTCGACAATTTCGCCCTCGCGCATGTGGCCGTCGAGGTCACGGATCGCGATGGCGATCATTATGATTCCACCAACAAGGCGGTGCGCCTCAGCGAAGCCAATTTTTCCGGCCGGTCGCTGACGGCGGTGGCGGTCGCCGCGCACGAGGTTTCGCACGCATTGCAGGATGCGCGCGGCGAGCGCTCGTTCGCCGTCCGGCAAAGCCTCGCCGGCCTGGCGGCGTCAACCGACCGTCTCGCCGGCGTGTTCTTCATTGCCGCGCCCGTGCTGATGATCCTGGTTCACACGCCGTTGGCGCTGATCGCCCTCGTGCTTGTCGGCGTGGCGCTGCTGGCAGTCCGCGTTGTCGTCATGCTCGTCACCCTGCCGGTCGAATTCGACGCCAGCTTCGCCAAGGCGTTGCCCATCCTCGAACAGGGAAACTACGTCGCGCCGGCGGACTTGCCGGCGGTGCGCGCGGTCCTGCGCGCCGCGGCGCTGACCTATCTGGCCGCGGCGCTGATTTCGCTCGTCAACCTTGCCCGATGGGTGCGATTGCTGCGATAAACCTGAAAACTCTGGGAGGAACAATGACACCGCACTTCGATGCGTTGGAAATCCGCGACCCGGCGGAGCGCGAGCGCGAGCTTTTCGAGCGCTTGCCGCGCTTTCTCAGCGAGGCCGTGACGAAGGCGGAGGGGCTGGCCGAATGGCTCGCCGGCATCGACCTTTCCGCAGTTACAGACCGTGCCAGGCTGGCGCGCCTGCCGGTGCTGCGCAAGCCCGAATTGCTGACGCGTCAGATGGCGCGCCCACCGTTTGGCGGGTTCGTCAATCCCGACGCGCTCGAAGGCGCCCGTGTGTTCGTGTCGCCGGGTCCGATCTGGGAGATCGAGGGCGGCGGGGCCGATCCCTGGCAGGCGGCACGTGCCTTCTTCGCAGCCGGGGTGCGGCCCGGCGCCAGGGTGCACAATGCGCTTGCCTATCATCTGACGCCCGGCGGCTTCGTGCTCGACACCGGAGCGCGGGCGCTTGGCTGCACAGTGCTGCCGGCAGGCACGGGCAACACCGACATTCAAGTCGAGGCGGCAGCCGTCTTCCGGCCCGATGTCTTTGCCGGCACGCCGGATTTCTTGAAGCTCATGCTCGACCGCGCCGACCAGGCCGGCAAGGATCTGTCCTCCTTCCGCATCGGGCTCGTTTCGGGAGGGGCCCTGTTTCCCTCGCTGCGCGAAGAATATCGCAGGCGCGGCATCACGGTGCTGCAATGCTATGCAACCGCCGAGTTCGGTGTCATCGCCTATGAGACTGCGACCGCTGACGGCGAACCGTTGCCGGGCATGGTGATCAACGAGAACCTGATCGTCGAGATCGTCCGGCCGGGCACGGACGATCCGGTCCAGGAAGGGGAGGTCGGCGAACTGGTGGTTACCAGCCTCAACCCGGCCTATCCGCTCGTGCGGTTCGGCACGGGCGACCTGTCGGCTATCCTGCCGGGGCAGAGCCCCTGCGGGCGGACCAACATGCGCATCAAGGGCTGGATGGGGCGGGCCGACCAGCGGACCAAGATCAAGGGGATGTTCGTCGATCCGAAACAGATCGACGAACTGACCAAACGTGAAGCGGGAATCGATCGGGCTCGGCTGGTGGTGACCCGCAAGGGCGCGAACGACGCGATGGAACTGCACGTGGAGCCGGTGGAGGGCGTCGCGCTCGACACCGGCGCGGTGGAAGCCAGCCTGCGCGATATCACCAAGATCACCGGCCGCGTTCTGGTGGTGGCGCGCGGTTCCCTGCCCAGGGACGGCAAGGTGATCGCCGATGAGCGCGACTATTCCGACTAAAGCACTAGGCGTTGGAGTGTGGCGCGATTCCCGCCTCGCTTGATTTCATTCGCTCCGTGTCACAGGATGGCGGTCAAAGCTGTGGGCGGGGTGCCGGGCGGGTTCCGGCATCACGCCACCAATAACGACAGCGGCGGCCATCATGGGATGGACGCATCAACGCGAAGTGGAGGAGAATCATGAAACTTCTGATCGGCACCTTATCGGTACTTGCCTTGACCGCGCTCACCACACAGGCGCAGGCGCAATGCGATTCTGGCGAAATGGTCATCAAGTTCAGCCATGTGGTGGCTGACAAGGGGCATCCCAAGGGCGATGCCGCGCAGCTTCTGGCGCAGCGCGTCAACGACGAGATGAACGGCACGGCCTGCATGGAGGTCTATCCGAACTCGACGCTCTACGACGACGACAAGGTGATGGAAGCGCTGCTTTTGGGCGATGTGCAACTGGCCGCCCCGTCGCTGGCCAAGTTCGAGGCCTACACCTTGAAATACCGGCTGTTCGACCTGCCGTTCCTGTTCCCGACGCTGGATGCGGTCAACAATTTCACCACCTCCGACGACGGCAAGGCGCTGCTCAAGGTGACCGAGGACGAAGGCTATACCGGTCTCGGTTTCTGGTCGTCCGGCCTGAAGCAGTTCTCCGCCGGCAAGCCGTTGCTCGAGCCAGCGGATGCCGCAGGGCTGAAATTCCGCGTGCAGACCTCCGATGTCGCCGTGGCGATGATCGAGGCCATGGGCGCTTCGGCGCAGAAACTGGCTTTCAAGGAGGTCTACGGCGCCATGCAGACCGGCGTCGTCGATGGCCAGGAAAACAGCTGGTGCAACATCTACACGCAGAAATTCTTCGAGGTGCAGGATGGCATCACCGAGACCAACCATCAGCTTCTGGCCTATCTCCTCGTCACGTCCACGGAGTGGCTGGAAGGGCTTGATCCGGCGGTGCGCGACCAGTTCGTCAAGATCGCCGACGAGGTGACGGCGGCGGCCAACGCCGAGGTTGCCAACCAGGAAAATGCCTGCCGGCAGAACATTCTCGATGCCAAGGGCACCATCCGCGAGCTGACGCCCGAGCAGCGCGCCAAATGGGTGGAGACGATGAAGCCGGTCTGGGCCAAGTTCGAAGGCGACATCGGCAAGGAACTGATCGATTCGGCCGCCGCGAGCGGCTCCTGAGGCGACAAGTCCGGGGCCTGTCGGTCCCGGAGCATGACGGTTCGTGGTGCGGTCCCAACAGATGGTTCCCATCTGTTTCGGTCAGACCACTAGGCCGTCAGATTAGGCGTTTCCCGTTTCCATCTGGAGATGGGGAGCGTCCGGTTTGTCTTCCCCAAGGAGATTTCCATGGCTCTGCTTTGGCCGGTGCTGGGGCTCATTGCCCTGGTGTTCGTTCTGTTCGCCGTCGAGCGGCGCTTTCCCGACGCTGTGGGGCGGTTCGAGGAAAACGTCCTGGCGGTGCTTCTGGCGACCATCACTCTCGTCTCCTTCACCCAGGTGGTTGCGCGCTACGGCTTCAACAGCGGTTGGGGCGGAGCGCTGGAGCTGACGCGCATCCTGTTTGCATGGATGATCCTGTTCGGCATGAGCTATGGCGTCAAACAGGGCATCCATCTGGGCGTCGATGCCTTCATTCGACTGGCGCCGCCGCGCCTGTTCCGCGCCATCGCCATCTTCGGCGCGTTATGCGTGTTCCTTTACGCCTTCATTCTTCTCTATGCCGGCTGGCTGGCCTTTTTCGGTGCTTCGGTGTCGACCAACTGGCGCCAGACGGGCGCCATCGGCTACTGGACCTTCATGTTCGATCGCGGCACCGGTCTCGACGATCTGCGCTATCCCGAATGGATGCAGGAAACGTTCGGCCTGCAGGAGCGCGTGCAGCGCTGGGTGGCCTATCTGATGCTGCCGATCGGCCTGGCGCTGCTCGCCTTCCGCGCGCTGCAGGGGATGGTGGCGATCGCCAATGGCAGCCGCGACCTGATCATCGCCGGCCATGAGGCGGAAGATCTCGTTGCTGCAAACAAAGACGCGTTGAAGGAGTAGGACGATGGAACCGGCGATCCTGTTTGTCTTCGTTCTCGTGCTTCTGTTTCTCGGCGTGCCGGTGGCGGTGTCGCTGGGGCTTTCCTCGTTGCTGATCATCGCCTTCTTCTCGCAGGATTCCGTCTCCTCGGTGGCGCTGCAACTGTTCACCGCCTCGCAGAACTACACGCTGCTGGCCATCCCCTTCTTCGTGCTCGCCTCGGCGTTCATGTCGACAGGCGGCGTGGCGCGGCGCATCATTCGCTTCGCCATCGCCTCCGTCGGTCACTTCAAGGGCGGCCTGGCGATGGCCTCGGTGCTCGCCTGCATGATGTTCGCGGCCCTGTCCGGCTCGTCGCCGGCAACGGTCGTCGCCATCGGCACCATCGCCATCGTCGGCATGCGCCAGGTGGGCTACACGAAGGAATTCGCAGCCGGCATCATCGCCAATGCCGGCACTCTGGGTATTCTCATCCCACCGTCTATCGTCATGGTCGTCTATTCGGCTGCAACCGATGTTTCGGTTGGCCGCATGTTCCTGGCCGGGGTTGTGCCGGGCATCGTTGCCGGCCTGATGCTGATGATCGCCATCTATGTCATGGCGCGGCTGCGCGACCTGCCTTCGGAAGAGTGGAAGGGTTTTCACGAAATCCTCGAGGGCGGCAAGCAGGCCGGCTGGGGCCTGTTCCTGATCATCATCATTCTGGGCGGCATCTATGGCGGCGTCTTCACGCCGACGGAGGCGGCCGCCGTCGCCGCCGTCTACGCCTTTGTCGTGGCTGTGTTCGTCTATCGCGACATGGGGCCGATGAAGGGTGTGGGCTGGGTGCTGGAAACCGACACGAAGCGCGCCCGCGTCGGCTTCTCGGCCAGCGTCTATGCGCTGGCGTTCTTCTTCGTCTGGATGATCATGAGCTTCTTCCTGACGTCCAAGTGGGACGGGGTGACGCTTCAGGGCCGGGCACTGACCGGGCTTGCCGCCTCGCTTGCCGTGATGATCGCCTATGCGATGTGGCGCGGCGGCGAGGCGGGCCTGACGGGGCTGCCGCACCAGCTGACCGCCAGCCTGCCGATCTGGCGGCGCAATCTGGCGCTGATGGGACGCAACTTCCTGCGCGCCTTCTTCAACGAGGAGACGCGCAAGGTGACGGTCGATGCGGCACGCACCACGGTGATGCTGATGTTCATCATCGTCAATGCGCTGTTGTTCGCCCATGTGCTGACCGCCGAGCGCATTCCGCAGACCATCACCAGCGTGATGGTCGATGCCGGATTCACCTGGTTTACCTTCCTGATTGCCGTCAACCTCTTGTTGCTGCTCGGTGGCCAGTTCATGGAACCGTCCGGCCTGCTGCTGATCGTTGCGCCGGTCGTTTTCCCCATCGCCATGGAGCTCGGCGTCGATCCGATCCACCTCGGCATCATCATGGTGGTGAACATGGAAATCGGCATGATAACGCCGCCGATCGGCCTCAACCTGTTCGTTACCAGCGGAATCACCGGGATGAGCCTGATCCAGGTGGTGCGCGCGGCGGCGCCCTTCGTCCTGGTGCTGTTCGCCTTCCTGATCATCGTCACCTATGTGCCGATCCTCTCGACATGGCTGCCCTACAGCCTGATGGGACCCGAGATCGTCGTGCGGTAGGGCTCGATGGCACGAAGTAACGCGGATTTGAACGAGTTCGTTAAGTAAACGTTAACGAATTGCCGATAGTATTCGTGGTGTCGAATCGGCTTTTCCTCCTCCCAAGCACGGTTCGAAACGGGGCGGTCTTGCAATGACCGCCCCGGCCGTATCCGGTGCTGCCATCCAGAACGCTTCCATCGACCACTGGCGCAGGCCCGCACGGCCGGCTGGGCCTTTCGGGGGACGTCGTTTCATGCTTTCCAGATGGCGATACCGGATTGGAGATCGCCGCATGCAGACCGACCTCACCGCCTGGACCGCCCGGCCGCGCCCGGCACGGCAAACGTTCGAAGGGCGCACGGTTCGCCTGGAGCCGCTCGACCCTGAAAAGCATGGCGACGACCTGTTCGCCGCCTCCACCGTAGCGGACATCGACACGCGGTTTCGCTGGCTGTACGACCACCCGCCGCTGGATCGCGCGGCGTTCCAGCCCTGGCTCGAAAGTGCCGCCGCCAGCACGGATCCTTTGCATTTTGCCGTCATCGACCAGGAAACCGGCATGGCCGGCGGACGCCAGACATTGATGCGCATCGACCCGGCGAACGGCTCGATCGAAATAGGCAACATCTATTGGGGACCGGCGCTTGCCAGGTCCGTGCGGGCGACGGAAGCATTCTACCTGTTCGCCCGACACGTTTTCGACGATCTCGGCTATCGGCGCTTCGAGTGGAAGTGCAACAACCGCAACCAGCCGTCGAAGCGCGCGGCGGAACGGTTCGGCTTCACCTTCGAGGGCGTTTTCCGCCAGCATCTGGTGGTCAAGGGCGAAAACCGCGACACGGCCTGGTTCTCCATCCTCGACCATGAATGGCCGGCGTTGAAAAGTGCATTTGACGCATGGCTTGATCCGGTCAATTTCGATAATGAAGGCAGGCAGAAGGTGCGGCTTGAAGCCTTGATGGGCCGCTAGATCACGATGATTTTGGATTGAATCAATCCAAAATCATAAACGTGATCGCTCTCAATAGGTTGGAGCGGGATGCGAGCGGAAAACCGCTTCACACTTTTCCTCATCCCGCTCTAGTCGGATATGTGCAGCGTGCCGTGAAACCGGGCCGGTCTCACGGCGGCGCGCCAATGGGTGTAAAAGCTTTTGACGGAAAACCGAAAATCGGCCATTGCCGCGGCCATCATCATCATCGGCTTCGGCATCGTGGCATTCCTCATGCCACGCATCATGCTGGCGGTCGGCGACTATTCGACCGCGGCTGCCGGTGTTATCGCCGTTTGCTTCGTCGCGGCTTTCTTCCTGGTCTTCTGGCTGCGGGCGCGGGTGCAGAAAAAGCGCGATTAACCTTCGTCAGACGCTCAGGCTGGCCGCCAGCAGCGCCAGGCCGAGCAGCATGACCAGCGCCGCGCCGCCGATCTCGATCGCGTTGTGAATGCCGGTGCCGAGGCGTCCGCCGCCCGACAGGGCGACCGCCCAGTTCTTTGCCGTCACCGCCAGCGTCGCCAGGATCGACACGGTGATCGCCGTGCCGATGGACATGGCGAAGACGGACAGGACGCCACCCAGCCAGAGCCCGTTGAGGAAAGCGAAGGTCAGGACGATCAGCGCGCCGGAACAGGGACGGATGCCGACCGCGGCGATGGCCGAGGCGGCCGTCTTCCAGTCCAGCCGGTCGCCCGTCAGTCGTGACGGGTCGGGTGCATGCGCGTGGCCGCAGGTGGCGCAGACTTCACCCGGACCATGATCATGATGCGCATGATGGTGGCCATGATCATGGCCATGATCGTGGTCGTGTGCGTGGCGGGCGACAGCTTCACCCACATGGGCCGCCGAAAGGCTGTGCATCGGCGGCCCTTCATCGGCCGCGCGGCGCAGGAGCCGGCGCGACTTGCCCCACAGAAGCCAGGCGCCGAAGGCGGCGATGAGCGCAAAACTCACGCTTTCCAGAAACCAGGTTGCGTCTGTCATGGAGATCGCCGTGCCGCGCAGGGCCAGAAAGACGACGCCCATCAGGACGATCGCCGTCAGCCCCTGCAGCAATGCCGAGGCGAAGGACAGGAGCACACCCCGCCTGAGCGCCACTTCGTTGGCCAGCATATAGGAGGAGATCACCGCCTTGCCGTGACCGGGACCGGCGGCGTGGAAAATGCCGTAGGCAAAGGACAAGCCGACCAGCAGCCATGGCGCGCCATCGTCGTCGCGCATGGCTTTCAGCGCGCCGGTGAGCATGCGGTAAAAGGCTTGCTGCTGGGTGTTGATCCACTGCAACACGCCGGCAAAGGGGCCGAACGGTTTGATCGACGGCTCGGCGGCGCCGATGCCGAGCGAGCTTTGCGCCAGAGCGCCATCGGCGGCGAGAACGACGGCGCAGAGGATGGCGGCGGTCAGTGCGAGGTGCCGAGTACGGCGGCGGTTACCGTAAGCGTTACGCATCGCTCAGCTGTCCTTGCCGCAGGCGATTTCCAGGCGGGTGGCAAAAATCTTGCTCATGTCGTTGCCGGTCGGATCGTTGAAGAAGGCTTCGGTGAGCGTCTGCTGGTTCTGGGCAATGGCCTCGTCCGCGTCCGGGCGGATGACGCGGCGCGTGCAGTCATCGGGCATGGCGTCGACGGTCATATACTCATCCTCGAGAAAGTCGATGGCCGTGTAGAAGGTTGGATCGTAGATGGCGAAATCGACCTTGCCCTTCAGGGACAGAGCGGTTTTCGGTTTCGATTCGAACAGGATGATCAGCTGGTTGTCGACGAAATCAGCGATCAGGCGGTCCGGCGCCTGCATGGTCACGTCCTTGCCGTCCTGGGTGACGATCTGAAAGTAGCCGTACTCCGCCAGCGAGCTGTATACGGTGTCGGCCACGTCCTTCAGTTCATCCGCGTCCAGCTTCATGTCCTGGTTCTTGTCGAACTCGACCAGGACCGTGCTGGAAAACAGATCGTCGAAGCGCCAGACATGATGCAGTGTCTCGACATTGCGGTTCTGGTCCACCGAAACGTCGAGACGGGCTTCGGCGAAGATGTGCGGATGGGACAGGACAGGGCCGGCGGCGGTAAGCGCGAAGAGAGCTGCTGCGGCGGCTTTCACGGCGTTGGACTTCCAGACCTGCATGCGCGCCTCGCTAGAGCATTTGAGCTGCCAGGTGGTTTCACCTGACGTCCGCATAAATGCGGAAAAACAAACAGATAGAGCGGGGCAGCGTTTCCATGAAACGATGAACCGGTCTAAGGAAAAAACGTTTCGCGCTTGTCTAGCATGAACCCGGCGGAATTTGGACGTGGCGCGTTATCCCGAGGGATAATTTTCCTTCAGCCAGCGTGCCAGGTAATCGACCAGAACCCGCACCTTGGCGGGCAGATAGCGGCGGTGCGGGTAGATGGCGAAAATGCCGGCCCCTTCGGGGCTCTTCTTCTCCAGGAGCGGTACCAGATTGCCGGCTGAAATCTCCGGATCGGCGATGAAATCGGGCAGGATGGCGAAACCCAGGCCGGACAGGGCGGCGGCGCGCGCCGTCAGCGGGCTGTTGACCTCGATGCGGCCGGTCACCGGAACGTTGATCGTCTGGCCGCTGTCGTCCAGGAACGGCCAGTTCTGCCGGTAGCGGCCATTGGTATCGACGATGCACGGCAGATGTGTCAGCTCCTGCGGCGTCGACGGTCTGCCATGGATGGCGATCAGTTCCGGCGAGGCGCAGAGTACCACGCGAAACGGCGCAAGCCGCTTGGCGATCAGCGATGAATCGCTGAGCTTGGTGATGCGGATCGCCAGGTCGAACCCTTCTTCCACCAGATCGACGAAGCGGTCGTCGAGATTGATGTCGAGGGTAATGTCGGGATTGGCCTTGGCGAAATCGATCAGCGACTGGCCGATCGGCGCATCGGCATAGGTGCGCGGCGCCGACAGCTTGATGCGGCCTCTGACATCGCCGGAGGATTGGCGCACCGCTTCGGTCAAGTCCTCCATATCGCGCAGCAATTCGATGGCCCGCGCGAAATAGGTGTGGCCGGCCTCCGTCAGCGACAATTGCCTGGTGGTGCGGTTGAGCAGGAGCGCACCGAGCTCGTCCTCCAGTTCGCGCACATATTTCGACAAAAGGGCTTTCGACCTGCCGACCTTCCGGGCGGCGGCGGAAAAACCTTCCGCGTCGACCACATCGACGAAGGCGCGCATGCGGCTGAGAGTGTCCAATGAACTTCCCTTCAGTTTCCGGAGAGGATTTCTGCCGCCAGCCGAATGAGCTGCCGATCACTGCCGGCCGGTCCAAGCAATGAGATGCCAAAGGGTGCGTCATGCACCTGGCCAAGGGGGATGCTGATCTGCGGCCAGCCGAGCAGTCCGGCAAAGGCTGTAAGCGTCAGCGCGCGATTGCGATAGGAGTTCAGTTCCTCGAGCGTCGCGCTCTTGAGCGGGGCGGCGGTCGGTTGCGAAGGCAGGACAAGCACCATGTCGTCATCGAACAGCGCGGCGAATTCCTGCTGGAAGCGGCGCCGGCCCTGGCTGGCGTTTTCCATGGCCTCGTCGCTGATGCCGCGCGCATAATCGAAGCGCTCCTTGACACCGGGACCGAGCCGCGGCTGCGCTTCGGTGATGAAGGGACCGTGCACACGCCACGCCTCGAATGCCTGTATTCTCCTGAAGTATTCGAACAGCGCGTCCGGGGTTTCCGACAGCGCCAGGAAAGCCGGCTGGCGATCGAAATGACGGGTCACCATGCGCAGCATCGTCCCATAGGCGTCACGTTCCTGGTCGCCGAACAGGCAGGCGTCCAGGGCTTCGATGCGCACCGGCTTGGTAAGCCGTGCCTTGTGCGTATCCTCGCCGAGCAGGACCTCGCCGACCTTGGCGTAGACGGTGCGGTCGGCGGCGAACCAGCCCAGCGTGTCGAAGGACGGTGAGAGCGCCATCGTGCCGGCAAGGGGAATGCGGCCATGCGTGGTGCGCAGGCCGAGCAGTCCGCAGAAGGAGGCCGGCGCACGGATCGAGCCATTGGTGTCGGAACCGATGGCGATGTCGGCCAGTCCGCCGGCGACCGCCGCGGCCGATCCGGACGAGGAGCCGCCGGTGACGCGCTGCGGCGCGGCGCGGTTGACGGGGGCGGGATAGTGGGCGTTCAGGCCGATCATCGAATAGGTGAGTTCGTCGGTCTGGGTCTTGCCGATGAAGCGGGCGCCCGCATCGAGCAGCGCCTGGATGGCCGGGGCGGTCTTTGCTGCCGGGGGAAAGGCCTTCTCGCGATCCGGGTTGCCGCCGCCGGTCGCATAGCCGGCGATATCGTAGATGTCCTTGACGCCCAGGGTGAAGCCGGCAAGCGGACCCTCGGCCGACGAGGGCACCGGCGCGTCGGGATAGTCGAGGAATGCGTTCAGCGTGTCGCGTGTCCCGGTCATCGTTCATCCCTCGTTTGCTGCTGGGTTCAAAGTCGGCGTTCGAATCCTTTTTTTCAAGCATGGCAAAAATTTTCGTTGATTGTGACAAGCGACGCGCCTATATCCGCGCTGCCCAAAGTCGCACGTGCCTGTGGGTGTCCGCCGGACCTCGAATATGGCGAGGAAACCGGTACGGTACCTGGACTTAACCACTCCAGTCGGTCTGACGGCCAACCGCCAAACCGAGGACATCTTGAAGCAACGACGGTGCGGGCCTTTCTGGTGTCTGCCGATTGTCCAAAAATCGGGGTTACTGAAGAGGCACACCTTCATTGCCGGCAGTGCGGTTGGGGTCTCCCATACCAAAGCTGAGGCAGACAAAGCGCGTATTCGCCGCAAGGCGGGAACGCACAGAAGCGCGTCGCCGCATGTCCTGGTTCCGGTGCCTCCACCTGCCGGTCCATCGATGTGCGTATCCGCGCCCTTTGTCCACCGCGGCCGAATGGTTTTCGGCCGCAGATTTGAGCTTCAGTGACGCGGCGCGCGGCGCCGCCGATGGAGAGACATGATGGCCACGCAGCGCATCCTCGACTTCCTCGCCACCCGACGTCCCGACGGTCCCTGCCTCGTCGTCGACCTCGATGTCGTTCGCGACAATTTCTGCGCCTTCGAGAAGGCGTTGCCCGATTCCAGGATCTACTACGCGGTGAAGGCCAACCCGGCGCCGGAGATCCTGCGTCTGCTGGCGCAGCTCGGCTCGTCCTTCGACACGGCCTCGGTCGCCGAAATCGAAATGGCGATGAACGCCGGCGCCACCGCCGACCGCATCTCCTACGGCAACACGATCAAGAAGGAGCGCGATATCGCGCGCGCCTTCGATCTCGGCATCCGCCTGTTCGCCGTGGACAGCGTCGAAGAGGTGGAGAAGATCGCCCGCGCCGCGCCCGGCAGCAAAGTGTTCTGCCGCGTCCTGACCGACGGCGCCGGCGCCGAATGGCCGCTGTCGCGCAAGTTCGGCTGCGTGCCGGCGATGGCCGTCGACGTGCTGCGCCATGCCCGCGCGCTCGGCCTCGACGCCTATGGCGTTTCCTTCCATGTCGGCTCGCAGCAGACGGACCTGGCCGCCTGGGACCGGGCGCTGGGCGACGCGCGCCAGGTGTTCGCCCGGCTTTCCGACGAGGGCATCGTCCTGAAGATGGTCAATATGGGCGGTGGTTTTCCGACCCGCTACCTGCGCGACGTGCCGGCGGCGCAGGCCTATGGCCAGGCGATCTTCTCGGCGCTGCGCAAGCATTTCGGCAACCGCATTCCCGAGACCATCATCGAGCCCGGCCGTGGCATGGTGGGCAATGCCGGCGTCATCAAATCGGAAGTCGTGCTGATCTCGAAGAAGGCCGACAACGACAATGTGCGCTGGGTCTATCTCGACATCGGCAAGTTCGGCGGTCTGGCCGAGACGATGGACGAGGCGATCCGCTATCCGCTGGTCACGCCGCGCGACGGGGATGCCACCGCGCCCTGCGTGCTGGCCGGCCCGACCTGCGATTCGGCCGACGTGATGTATGAGAAGACGCCCTATGCGCTGCCCCTGTCGCTGACCATCGGCGACGAGGTGCTGATCGAAGGCACGGGCGCCTACACCACGACCTACGCTTCGGTCGCCTTCAACGGGTTCGAACCGCTCCGATCCTACGTGATCTGAGCGGGGGCGCCCCGCCGTTGAAACTGTGCCGCCTGGGCGCGGCATCGGTGTTGTCGGCTTGAATGGCCGGCTTGAAGGAATGGCGAAATGAACGAAGCTGTTGAGAATGGCGCACCTGTGCCTGCCTTTGCCGTGGTGCAGGAGAGCGCTTTTGATGTTGCCGCGCGCGAGGCGCTGCTCGATCGCGCGATGGGGCCGAAGCGCAAGCGCAAATCCTCGGAGAAAATCCGCCGCGCCCGGCTGCCGGCCGAAGGGCTGGCCTTCGTTGCAAAGGATGCCGAGGGGCGCCTGATCGGCACGGTGCGCCTGTGGGATGTGCGGCTCGGCGAGGACGGACCCGCAGCCCTGCTGCTTGGACCGCTGGCGGTCGATACCGTGCTCAAGGGGCAGGGGGTCGGCGCGGCGCTGATGCGCCAGGCCATCGCCGAGGCGGCACGGCTGGAGCATCGGGCGATCCTCCTGGTCGGCGATGCGCCCTATTACGCCAGGTTCGGCTTTTCAGCGGCCAAGACCGGTAAGCTGGCCATGCCCGGGCCCTATGAGCGGGAGCGTTTCCTGGCTCTGGAACTGGTGGCTGGCGCGCTTGACGACATGAGGGGCACGCTGTTGCCGGCCGGCCGCAAGGCATCGACACGGCGCGCCGCCCGCAGTCTGGCGGCTTGAAACGACCCTGGCGGGCGCCTTGCCGTTACCGGCGGGGTTCGGCGAGGCCGAGCGTCGAAGGGTGGCGGGCGTTCGCGTGAAACACCCGCTCGGTGGCCAGGGTCCGGAGCATTTTCGCAGTCAGGTGAAATCACCTGACGTCCGCATCAATGCAGAAGAAGATGGAGATAGACCGGTTCAGCATTTCCATGAAACGCTGAACCAGCCTAGAGGATCTGGCTCAGCTGCATGGCGACCGACATGTCGCCATCGACCTTCAGCTTGCCCTGCATGAAGGCGGCTGTCGGGGACAACTCGCCGGCGACCATGGCCTCCAGGTCATCCTTGGAGAGGCTGATGACGCAATCGGTTGCCGCGTCGTCGGTCGATACACTGGCGCCGTCGATAACCACCACGCCCTCGGTGCCGCAATCGAATTTTACCGAACTGCTGAAGTCGGCTCCGGCAAGTCTGGCCCTGATCTTCTCGGCGGTCGCTTCCATTCCCATTGATCCTCTCCTGTCAGAACTGCACGGCTGAAACCGCTCTTCGGTGCTGGAAGCTGCCTTGAAACATGATTATGCTATCGGCTCCGAGCGACCGGCAACTAGCCATGGAATGACGTTTACGTCAACGTCTTTCCAGATGGCGCGTTTGCGTCGCGGCGTCGCACATGCCGAGCACGCGATCAAGCAGTTGTATCAGCATGTCGCGGTTTTCTTCCCCGCCCAATTGCTTGACCATCCGCGTTTCATGCTGTTGCCAGAGCCGGGTCATCTGGCCGACAAAGGCTTTGCCCTTCTCCGTCAGATGCAGCGAGTGCGAGCGGCGGTCGATGTCGCCTTTGCGGCGTTCGGCGAGACCACGGTTCTCCAGGCAATCCATCAAGGCGACGAAATTCGCACGCTTGATGCCGAGCTGTTCGGCGATCTCCGTTTGCTTCTGTCCGGGATCGGCCGAAATCAGCGTCAGAACGGCGAACTCGGTCGGGCGGAGTTTCAACGGCGCGAATGTTTCATGGAAATCCTGAAACACGAGCAGCTGGGCCCGGCGCAGCTTGTGGCCTATCGCCGTCGCCATAGGCGGTAAGTCAGTCCTCGTCGTGAACGCTTCCATGCATTCGTGTTCGGCATTCGGTGGGCTATCGCAATTGGCCGTGGGCTGCGTCATATTCACTACTACTCTCCAAACAATTGTACCGGCCCGCATATTTCGCGCCGCTCAGGCGCTGCTTTCCGAGTCCACCGCATTGGGGCGGCGCGACAGGGAAGACTGTTTGCACACGTCTACCGTATAAGGCAACACCTATGAGTGCATTAAACAGATCGCATTTGGACAGGATTGAGGCGAAGCCGCATAAAGTGATCACAATCCTTGCGTGTGATCTTGGCGATGCATCGTTATCAATGGGAAGAGTTCGGATATGATCAATAAGACTATGTAATTGTTATCGTAAATTTACAATTTTATTACACCTGTACTCAGTGGCGCCGGGGTAATCATGGGTCCTTTCGGCTTTCACGCAATCATAAGTACGCGTTCCCTGGTCGATTTCACGCAGGGGGTTTATCATTTGTATATGTAAACGAAGATGCGAGCCTGAACGGGATGGGTGTGCCGCTCTCCGGCGCGCATCGTGCACCTTGGCGCCACCGCTGGCGCTGATGGCAGGTCGGGGTGGATGGAGCTGTGCGAGGCGCGCGACAGCAGCGCCTGAACCGGTCTATCTTCTTGTTTTCGCATCTACGCTGACGTCAGGTAATTCCTCCTGGCCGCAAGAATGCTTTAGTGACCGTCGCTTTTGGGCGCCGGCGCGGCACCTTTGTCAGAGCCGATGCGGCGCGGCGCCGTGTTGGAGCGGATCTCGCTCTTGGTCAGATAATCGGCCTGTTCGATGAACACGTCGTGGATCAGCTTGCTGCCCACCCGTTCGTTGATGCTCTCGCGCAATCCATCGCGGAAGGCGCCGATGTCGAAAGCGCCGTTCCTGGAGTAGTCGATCTGCGGGTTGGCGTAGAGATAGGAATAGATCTCATCGACCAGCACTGCTTTGACCGGCACGGTGAGCGTCTTCAACTGCTGCGAATCGATGGAATAGGAGAGGCGGGTGAGGAAATAGCCCTCTACCGTTCCACTCTTGACCAGCGGGACCGAAACCAGATCGGTGCTGATGTGGTCGAGCCCGCCGAAGAAGGCGGGTGGTGGCGCGGAGGTGCTCCTGGCTTGGGAAGACTGGAAGGAATACAGCACCGCTCCGACGGAGACGGCGCAAATCCAGATGGCGGCCAGGACGAACTTGATCATGCGGGCGATGCCTGGCCGAACTCACGTTCGGAATAGGTGCCGTCCGTCTGGGTGCGCTCGATGGCATCCTGAAGGAGCGCCGCGACCTCACTGACGGCGCTCATGTGCGCCTTGATGGTCGCCTCATTGGTCGCCAGCTTGTCGCGCAGCCGCACCAGCGCGTCGCGATGCAGCGCTGCCAGGCTCGCCTCATTGGCGCTTTTCAGCGCTTTGCTCAACTCGTACAGGTGGCGGCTCTTGCGCGTGTTCGACGCTTTCAGGTCGAATTGCGGGTCGTTGCGGATCGCCAGCGTTTCGGCGTCGATCGTTTCCTCGATGCGGCGCATGATGGCCAGGGCGCTGGCGCCGCCGTGATGGGCGGCCGAGCCGGTCGGGGATGCGGCGGTGTCGGATTTGGCGATGGTCGTCAGATCATACATGAAGGTGTTTCCGTTTCAGGGCGTCAGCTTGTTTTGCCGTCATCGGTGGAAGCGGCGCCGATGCCGAGGGTTTTGGCCGCGCGGCGTTCGATCTCCTCGATGAGCGCGGCGGAGAGCAGGGCGCGCTTGCCCGCCTCCTCTTGCTCGGGGGTCGAGGAAACGGCGCCGATCGGCACTTTCTTCTCATTGTCCAGCGTGTGATCGCCGAGCACGCGGCTGGCGATGCCGAGCCCGCCCTGCGCAGCCAATGTCTCGCTCAGTTGCTGGGCCAGCATGGAGCGCCACATCTCGCCCGCCATGCCTTCGCCATAGAGCGACGTCGTGTCCTCGGGCAAAAGGCTTTGCAGGAAGTTCTGCAGGATCATCGCCTCGAACTTGGTCTCGGTTTCTGGACGCGCTGCATCCGTCGTGCGAGCGCTGCGCGCGGGACCCGCATCGAAAACGGCCGAAAAGCCCGCCGCCGCGCCCGCATGGGCCTGCAGTCGCGCACGGGCGGCTGCGGCCTTTGCCGGGTCGGCGGCGCGTGCCACGTTCAAAACAATGTCGCCGGGAGGCGATATCGCCAAGACGTCCTCCATAGTCCGTTGTTGTCTTGTCATATTCCCAAAACAAGCTTGTGGGAGGCTTGAGCCTCAACCGCCAAGCCCCCAAGCGTTATGTCTTGGGCGCGGCGCCGCGTTCGATGAATTCCAGCCGATCCTTGTCGGCCCGGTCGCGCTCCTCCAGGTCCGTCGCCTCGCGATAGGCGCGTGCCAGCGCGTTGCTGCGGGCGTCGGCAGCCATGATGTTGCGGGCTTCGGCCTGGGCGCGCGCGCTGCTTTCGCGGCTGCGCTGCAGCGCATTGGCGACCCGGCGGTGATAAAGCTCGGGAAAAAGGGCGGCCATCGCGTCGCCGGCGTCAAGCCGCGCGGTGATCTCGCCGGCTTCGGTGTCGGCCGCCGCCGCCATTGCCAGATGGCCGGCACGCTGCGCCTCGTGGACGTTCTTCAGGCGTTGCATGACCAGCACCAGCTTCTCCAGTCTTTGCCGTCTCTGATTGGCCATGCCGCTCTCCTACAGCCCGGTCAGGATGGGAAAGAAGCCCTGGGCAAAAAGGCCGAGCAGCGAACCGATGGCGAAATACAGGAGGATCAGCCCACCGACGATGACGAAGGGCAGGGAGATGAAGTAGACGGGAATCTGCGGGGTCAGCTTGTTGATGAAGCCGATCGCCAGATTGACGAGGATCGCATAGGCGATGAACGGGCTGCCGAGCCGGATCATCACATAGAAGGCGTCCGACAGCGTGTCGGTGATGTCGGTCAGCGCCGATTGCGGATCGAACAGGCTCTCGATCGGCGCCAGCCGGTAGGAAATGACGAGGGCGCGGATGATCTCGTGGTGGAAATCGAGGACGAACAGCAGCATCAGCGCGCCGAAGGAGATGATCGCCGCCATGGGCGGCTGGGGGTCATTGTCCTCGATGGGCGGGCCGCCGCCGGCCATGCCGAAGCCGGTCATCATGGCCATCGCCGATCCGATGAACTGCAGCGCCAGGACGTAGAAGCGCGCGACGAGGCCGATCAGCGCGCCGATGGCAAGCTCCGAGGCGATCAGCACGAGAAGCCTGCCGGGTTCGGTGGAGACATGCGGCACGATGCTGTCCCACATATGCGCCAGCAAGGCCAGCGTCGCGGCCACGGCGACGAACAGCCGGACCTGCATCGGCACGCGGGCGCTTGCCAGGCCCGGCATGGTCAGAAAGCAACCGCCGATGCGGCAGAAGGCGAGGAACGCGGCGAGGAGCGGTGTCTCCAGCATCGCTTTACAGTGCTCGGGCGGTCGGCTGCATCGGCCAGGCCCGGCCTATGAAATGGAACCGAGCACGCTGAGCTCGATCCCCTTGGCGATTTCCACATGGCTGAGCACCGGCAGGGTGGGGAACAGCCGCTCGATGATCATGCGCACATAGGGCCGCGCCTCGGGCGCCGTCACCAGCACGAAGCGCTCGCCGGCATCGAGATGGGCGCGGATGGCCTTGCTCGCTTCCTGGCCGAATTCCTCCAACTGGCGGGGATCGATGTCGAACTCACGGATCTCGCCCTTGGCGTCGCGCTTCAGGCTCTGGTGGAAGGCCAGGTCCCAGCGCCCGCCGAGCCGCAGCACTTTCAGCATGCTGCCTTCGGTCAGGTCGCCGCAGATCTGCTGCGCCATGCGGATGCGCACATGCTCGACGATCTGCTCGGTGCGGCGGATGTGGGGGGCGATCTCCGCGATGGCTTCGATGATGAGATGGAGGTTGCGGATCGAGACGCGCTCGGCCAGCAACAGCTTCAACACGGCCTGCAGGCCGGGATAGGTGATGTGCGAGGAGCATATCTCGTCGGCCAGCTTGCGGTATTCCGGATCGAGGCGTTCGATCAGCGCCTTCATGTCCTTGTAGGACAGGAGCTGGGGCAGGTTGTTGCGGATCACCTCGCTCAGATGGGTCAGCAGGACGGACATGTTGTCGGCGAAGGCGAATTGCTCGCGCTTCAGATCGTCGGCGAACATTTCGGGCACCGAGAAGGCGCGCATGCCGAAAGCCGGCTCCTTGACCTCTTCACCCGGAATCTCGGGCATGCGGTTGGCGCCGACCAGCACCATCAGTTCGCCGACACGCATCTGGTACTCGGTGACCACCGTGCCGTGAATCTTGATCTGGTAGCTCTTCGGCGGGATCGCGTAATCGTCGGTCAGGCGCACTTCGGGAACGACGAAACCATATTGGGTGGCGAATTTCTTGCGCATCTTGCCCATGCGGTAGGCCAGTTCCTGATGCGTCGCCAGCAGGCGGGTCGATAATTGCTTGCCGATCAGGAGTTCGATCTCGGCGGTCTTCAGCGAGGATTTGACCGAATTGCGCTCATCTTCCTCGACATTGAGCTGTTCCTGGCGGACCGCCTCATTGGCCTTGTCGCGCCTCTGCCGGGCGCGCAAGGGCAGCACATAGCCGACGCCGGCCATGACCCCGGCCAGCGCGACGAAGGGAATGAGCGGCAATCCCGGCATCAGGCCGAGAAAGAGCAGCAGCATGGCAGCGACGAACAGGGCGCGCGGATAGGCGCTCAACTGGCCGAAGACGGCCTGGTCGGCCGAGCCGCGCGTGCCGCCCTTGGAGACCAGAAGGCCGGCGGCCAGAGAGACGATCAGCGCCGGTATCTGCGAGACCAGACCATCGCCAACCGACAGCTTGGTGAACACATCGGCCGCTTCGCCGACGCCCATGTCATGCCGTGCGTAGCCGATGGCGATGCCGCCAACGATGTTGATGGCGGTGATGAGAAGGCCGGCAATGGCGTCGCCGCGGACGAACTTCGAGGCGCCGTCCATGGCGCCGAAGAATGAGCTTTCCTCCTCCAGCTCGGCGCGGCGGCGCTGGGCCTCCTTGTCGTCGATCGTGCCGGCGGACAGATCCGCATCGATCGACATCTGCTTGCCGGGGATGGCATCAAGGGTAAAGCGCGCGCCCACTTCGGCGATGCGGGTCGAACCCTTGGTGATGACGACGAAATTGACGACGACGAGGATCATGAAGACGATCAGGCCGATGACGAAGTCGCCGCTCATGACGAGGCGCGAGAAACCGCCGATGACATAGCCTGCGGCGTCCGGCCCCTGATGGCCCTCCGACAGGATGACGCGCGTCGTGGCGATGTTGAGCGACAGGCGCAGCATTGTGGCGATCAGCAGGATCGTCGGGAAGGATGAGAAATCGAGCGGCCGCTGGATCCACAGGGCGACCATCAGGATCAGCACCGACAAAGCGATCGAGAAGGCCAGTCCGACGTCGATGAGGAAGGGCGGCACGGGCAGGAACAGGACCGCCAGAATGACGACGATGCCCAGCGCAAAGCCGACATCGCGGCCGTTCTTGCGGGGTTCGTTGCCGGTGATTGCTTCGCTTAAAGCCATGCCTGCCTTCCACTCGATTGCGGGCCACTCGATCGCGGGCGTTCACACACCCGGCGTCGAGGCTAGTGCTTCAAGCTTGCGCGAAGGCGGAGCAGCGGAACCTTGTCAGAACCCGCCTTCGATGCGCTGGAAGATGACGGTGGTGAAGGCGGAAATCTGCGAGGCGACGAATGGGCCCGAAAAGGCGACCGCGACCAGAATGGCGACGATCTTCGGCACGAAGGTCAGGGTGATTTCCTGTACCTGGGTGAGCGCCTGGACCAGCGCAATGCCGACGCCGACGATCATCGCCACGGCGACAGCCGGGCTGGAGGCGACCAGCACGGTCCAGATCGCATACTGGACGATATCGAGGGCATCGGCTTCGTTCATCGGCTGTCAGCGAATGACGACGCCCGGTCCGACCGGGATCTTGTCACCGCTTTCCAGAACGGCCATCACGCCATCGCTGTAGAGCCTGACCTCGGCAACCTTGCCGGTGATCTTGCCATCGGCCGAGGTGATTTCGCGGCCGACCAGGCTGCCGGCCTGGGCGAGTGCCGACGCCTGCAGGATCTGGTCCAGCTTGGCATTGGTCTGCACCGTCTGCTCGACCTGGGAGAAGGTGGCCAATTGCGCCACATAATCGGTCGATTCCATCGGGCTGGTCGGATCCTGGTTCTTCATCTGGGCAACCAGGAGACGCAGGAAGGATTTGTAGTCGACGGTCTGCGGCGCTTCCGCGGCGGGCGTGTTCCGGTCCTGCGCCTGCGGCGTCGATGTGGCGGAAGTGACATTCATCGGTTTACTCCCCGGCCGCCATGGCGAGCGCGAGTGTCTCGCCGGCCCCGGCCTGTTGCATGATTTCTTCTTCGATTGGGTAAAGCGCGCGGATTTCCCGCAGCGCGTCGTAGACCTGCCCGTCGCCGACCATCTGGTCGGCCTGTTTGAGCCCGGCGCGAATGCGTTCATTGCTGAAATTTTCCAGAAGGCGCGGCAGGAGGCTGGAGAATATCTTACGCGCCTCGTCGGCGCTGTCCGGTGTCATCAGCATGATCTGCACGGCGAAGTAGAGCTGACGCAGCGGCGTGCGTGCATCCTCGGCCTGCAGGACATGGTTCTCCATCAGGAACTGCACATTGTTGAGAAACTCCAGCGTCACCTTGCGGTCGGTCCTGATGACCGCGCCGTTGACGTAGATCTTCTCATTGGCCTTCATGGAGATCTTCAGCGTGCTTTTCATTGGATGCCGTCGCGGATGATCTGCGACACCTCGATCAGGCCGTCGAAATTTTCCGAACGGCCCTGACGCACTTCCTCCGCCTCGCGCAGGAGCCAGATGCCGATGGAAATCAGATTGGCGCGCAGCTCTTTCGGGAGCTCGTTTTCCGGATTGCCCAGATCGTCGATGAAGGCGGTCCAGACGCGCATCATGAAGTGGATCGCCTCGACCGTCTCCTGCGATTGCACACCCTTGTCGCGGGCGGCGATCAACAGGTCGATCGAGCGGCTCAACACCTGCTGCTCGCGGTCCTTGGCATCGGCCAGCGAATCGGTCTGAACTTCGCTGTAGGAAAACTGATACATGGGCTTCCCGTCTCGTGGTTTCCTGGCGCTCGGCTACCGCAGGTAATTGAGCAGGCTGAGTTGCTGGAGGCGCGCCGTCAGCGCGTATGAAGCGTCGAGCTGGGCCAGCAGGTCGTTGACCCTGGTCGCCGCCTCGTAGGGGTCGATGCCTTCCGAATCCTTGATGAGGTTCTTGAAAAGGTCGATCTGCGAAGAGGTGCGGGCGCTGGCATCCTCGATGCGGTTTTCGACGATGCCGGCCCTGGCCTGGGCGTTGGCGATGTCGGCGGTTGCCTCGCCCACCATCGTCATGACGCGGGCGTAGAGGACGCCGCGCGTTGCGTCGCTGAGCGGTCCGCTCAGCAATTCAGAAATGGTCGACGCCGCCATCGCCAGCTTGCGCAGGCCTTGCTCATTGGCGGTGATCGATGTCTCGGCCGTCTCGTTCATCGCGATGCGGGTGGTGATCTTCTGGTCGGATGCGCTCGACCAATTGGTCTGCCAGCCGGCGCCGAGAAACTGCGGCTCGACGTAGTTGGTCAGGAAATCTTCCATGTCGGCGGCGCTGATGCCGGCGGCGGCCGGGTCGGATTGCGGGAAGCCGAATTTTGCCATGAAGGCTGCGTCGAAAGCGATCTTGGCCGGCGAGGCAGGGTCGGAGAAATCGGTGACCGGCTTCACATCGGTGTTGATGCCGGCGAAAAGATACTCGCCATTCATGCTCGTATTGAGAATACCGGTCATCGACTTCAGCACGCGCTCGGCTTCGGAGCGGGTGATGGCGATCTGATCGACACTGGAACTGGGGGCCGTCAGCACGGCAAGCAGGCTCTGGCCGATGTCGTTGATCTGCGACATGGCGTCCTGCGTCGCCTTCAACCGGCTGGCTGCCAGCGAGTTGGAATCGATCAGGCCGCCGAGGCGTTCGATGTCACGGTTCATCGAGAGATTGCGCCCGGCATGGCCGCCGAGCGCGACGCCGACATCGGCCACGGTCCCGGTCTGGGACTCCTTCGTTCTCTGGGCAAGCTCGACCTGCATGCGCATCACCTGGTAGCGCAGCGTCTGCGACATCGCCAGAGATGAGATGAAGGAGGTTTTCATGTCATGGACCTTCTATCGCGTCGCCTGCATGAGCGTGGCGAGCATCTCGTTGATCACCGAGAGGAGACGCGCCGAGGCTTCGTAGGCATGCTCCAGATCGAGGAGCAGCGCCATTTCCTCATCGACATTGACGCTGGTGAGGTTGGACAATGCGGTCGCCGTGCGGACGGCCAGCGCTTCCTTGCCCTCGGCGCCGCTGTCGGCCTGCTGGCGGTTGCTTTCCAGCCAGCTGACCGTGTCGAAGGAGAAGGCCGTGACGCTGCGCGTCGTGTCGAGACCGGCCGCCGGGTCGAAGGCCATCGGCTCTTCAAGACGTTCGGAATAGGTTCTGAGCAGATCGGAGTAGGATGCCGCGCCGCTGGTGTTGTGCAGATAGGTCGCGCCGTCGCGCAGCAGCGACGCGCTGCCGCCGGCGGCCGGGTCCATCAACGCATTGACGCGGATGCCGGCGGCCAGGCCGACTTCCAGCGTGCCGGCAGGCGGTACGCCGGGGCCGCCCGACCAGGTGAACAGGCCGGCGACATCGGCCAGGACCCCGTTCGGGTCGGTCTCGGCGAAGGTGGTGATCAGGCCGCGCGCCACTTCGTCCAGCTGACGCTGCATCATCACGGCGGTGTCGTCGCGCAATTGCAGGCGGGCGGCGATCGAACCCCTGGCGCTGGTGTTGCCGCCGACACCGGGCGTCATCGGCACGCCATCGATGTAGACGGCATTGCCGGTGGTGGCTGGGCCATAGGTGCTGTTGGCGTTGAAGGTAACGGGGCGCGGCACGGTTTCAAACAACGTCGCGCCGTCGCCGGTCATGATGACCAGGTCGTTGCCCGAGCGCGTGTTGGTGGAGATCGCCACATACTGGGAGATCTGCTTCAGGAGCGCGTCGCGGCGGTCGAGCCCATCGGCCACATCGCGCCCGGTGCGCGTTCCGTTGACCACTTCGGTGTTGACCACTTCGAACTCTGCCAAGAGCCGGTTCAGATCGCCAACGGCCGTGGCAATCTCGGCGTCGGCCTCGGCACGGAAGGTCTGGATCGCGCCGGCGCCGCTGTTCAGCGAGCGGACGACCTGGTGGGCCGCCTGCACCGCGCTCTCGGCCAGCGTGGTGTTCGACGGCGTCGAGGCATAGAGTTGCAGCGCGGCCTGCAATTTGCTGATCGCCGTTGCCGGCGCTGTCGCATTGTCGGCGCCGTTGACCGTCAGCTGCAGCGTGTTGAGCCCGCCCGACATGGCCTTCTGCCCCTGCCAGGAGGAGACGGCGAACAGGTTCTGGCGGAACAGAACCTCATCTGCGGCGCGCTTGATCTTGGCGATGCGCGCGCCGGGCAGCGTGCTGGTCAGCACGGCGCTGCGGCGCGCGTAGTCGGGATTGGAGGCTTCGGCAACGTTGCGCGATACAACGCTGGTCTGGCGCGAGGTGTTGAACAGCGCGGTTTGCGCGATGCTTAGTGCAGATGTCAGTGACATTTACTCTCTTCCACTCCCTCGTGCCGCAGGAACCGGCCTATCGTTTCAGGTTGACGAGCAGTTCCATCAGGTCGGAGCCGGTCTGGAACACTTTCGAGTTTGCTGTGTAGTTGCGCTGCGCCTCGATCATGTCGGTCAGCTCCTGGGCGATGTCGACATTGGAGCTTTCCAGCGCGCCGGCGACCACCTTGCCAAGCCCGCCTTCACCTGCGAAGCCGAGCTGCACGCCTCCCGATTCAGCGCCTTCGGAGAAGACGTTGCCGGTGACCACCTGGAGCTGGTCCGGGCTTTGCACATTGGCGACCGGGATGCGGTAAAGCGCGCGCATCGAGCCGTCGGCATACTGGGCGAAGATCGTTCCGTCATTGCCGATTTCCACGCTGTCGATCGCGTAGGGTGCGCTGCCGTCGACCTCGCCCTTGGCCGAGAAGCCGGCATCGAGCTGCGTCATGTCGGACAGGTCGAGCGTCAGCGTGTCGCCACCTGGAACCGCCAGCGTGATGTCCGTCGGGCTGCCGCCGGCGAGCTTGCCATTCGTCGGGTCGAAGTTCAGCGTTGTCGTCGACAATGGCGGGTTGGCGTATGGGAAGGATGTGTTGGGCGCGGCGTCGGCGCGGTCGTAGACCGTCACTTCCCAGGTGTTCGCGCCGGATTTGGTCATGTAGACATCGAGCAGCTTCTGGCCGCCGAGATTGTCGTAGGCGACGAGCGATGTCTTGTGCGAGTACTGGGCGCCCGCCGCATTGCCCGAAGGCAGGTCGGCGCCCGGCACGATTTCGGCGCTGGCGGGCAGATTGGCCGTCAGCGTGCCGTTGCGCGATGGCGTCGATACGAGTTCCGACTGGGCGATCGTCACCGCTTCCAGTCCGGCATAGCCATTGGCGGTAACGGCGGGCGTGCCGTTGGCATAGCTGTAGCCCATGAGTTTGTAGCCGGCGGCGTTGACCAGTTCGCCCTCCGCATTGGGAACGAACGATCCGGCGCGCGTCAGGAAAGGCTTGCCGCTGGCATCCTGCACGACGAAGAACCCGCCGCCCTCGATCGCCAGATCGGTGCCGGACGTGGTGTATTGCAATGGCCCGGACTGGGAAATCGAATAGCGGATCGAGGTGGTCACGCCGCCCGAATTATAAGAGCCCCCCGAGGAAGGCAGGACAAGGGAGGAAAATTCCGCCTTTGCCCGCTTGTAGCCATTGGTACTGGAATTGGCGATGTTGTCGGCAACCGTCGACAACCGGTTGGATTGCGCCGCCATGCCGGATACGCCGGTTCGCATCATGCCGTAAAGGCCCATCGGGATGTCTCCTCGTAGTCTACGCCGATCACGGTGAGATTACGGATTGTGACTTGCGCGAAACTGGCCAGGCGAAGCAAGAATGCGACGCCTGGCGCAAACGGCGCGGGGTGGCTAGGCGTCGACCAGCCGGTAGCCGAGGTAACGCTTGGAATCGACAGGGTCGAAGCCGAGCTTCTCACGCAGCTTCTTGCGCAGCTTGCTGATGTGGCTCTCGACGACATTTTCTTCGACGTCCTCGTCGAAGATGCCGTAGATGGCATTGAAAATCTGCGTCTTGGTCACGCGGCGCGTCGGATTGCCGGCGAGGTATTCGAGGATCCGGCGCTCGCGGCGCGGCAGCGGCAGGGGTTGGCCGTCGATTTCCGGATCGCGCCCGTCGAAATAGATGCGCATCGTGCCGATCTGCGTGAAGTTCACCGTGTCCTGCAAGGCGCGCCGGCTGATCGCCGTGATGCGCGCCAGGATTTCGCGGATGTGCACCGGCTTGCGGACCACATCGTCGACGCCCCATTCGAACAGGCGCAGCGTGTCGTCCAGAGAATTGCGCTCGCTGAGCGCGATCAGTGGCGCCGGCGAACGGTCGCGGATGCTTTGCGCCGACAGATTGCCGGCCCCGCATTGGCCGAGGAGAAAGGCGCTGACCGCCTTCAACTCGTCATCGGCGACGGTTTGCACCCATTCGCCGAATTCCTCCGGGGCGAAGCCAGCACTGGCGACGCCCTCCCTGTTGAAAAGTGAGTGATAACCCTCCGTTACCAGCTCACGCTCGTCTATCACCACAATCACCGGCCCGCCCTCCGAATCACTTTGTGTGTCAAGTCGTAACCGGTCGGGCGAATCACGCACAACCATCAGATTTAAGGAATCAATAATAGGGAGTCGGGTGTGGCCGGTTTGTCACCAGTTTATTTCCGGGCTCGAGAAAGATTCAATCAGGGGGTGCAGAAAGATCTTGCTTCCGAGGTCCATGACCCGAAGCCCGTCGCGACCATGTTGGTGATGACGCGGCAGACATAACGCTTCTGCGCGGGGTCGTTGTTCGGCCCGGCGTGATAGCGTGCCACAGCCATCGACCAGGAGCCGTGCCGCCGCTTCAGCTCGACCAGAAAGCGCGCCGCATAGTCGACATTGCGGTGCGGATCGAGCATGGCGCGCAAGTTTGGAAATTTGCCGGCATGGTAGTGATGGTTGATCTGCATGCAGCCGAGATCGATCAGTTTCGCGCCGTTCCGCCGGGCCTGTTCGAAGGCCCGCATGGCCTCTCCGGCGCCGCGGGCGAACACGGCCTTGCCCTCGATGTTGAGCGCGTAGGGTTGCAGGCTTCCCTTGATGCCGGTCTCCGTGAGGCCTACGGCATAAAGGATTCCGGGCGGAATGTCGTATTTCTCCGCCGCGCGCAGGATCTCCCCCTCGCAAGGGTTGGTCGCGGCGTGAGCCGCGCCCATCAGGCCGAGGCTAAATGTAAAGACCGCTGCCAGGCGCATCGCCGCTGTCCTGTGATGGGCCGCCCTGGCGGCCCGGGTGATCCTGCCGTTCGTCGCGGCCAGCGCCACGCGAAGGGTCGCCGCCATCCTGGCCATTGGCGGCGGACTGGAAGGCGCCATCACGCGCATTGCCGGTGCCCGTGCCGCTCGACGGCGTGCCCGGCGCTGCCTGCTGAACGGTAACGCGGTCGATGTCGTAGCCGAGCCCGCGCAGCGCCTTGACGATGGCGTCGCTGTCGCTGCCGAGCCGATGGCGCGCCTCGGCCGTCTCGACCTGTATATCAACCATGAGTTGATCTGCGACGATGCGCAAGCGGGCGGTGACGGGACCGAGTTCGGCCGGGTGAAGCTGGATCTTGAGCGTCTGCAGGACGCGGCCTGCCTCCGATTGTGTCGGCAATTGCGTTTGTGCGGTCTCCGGCGTCGCGGATTTCTGGCCGGCGGCGGCTTGTTCGCCGGCGGCGACGGGCGCCGGGGCCCGCTGGATCGACAGGACGCGGATTTCGCCCTGCCCGTCGCGCGGCAGGGTTTCCTGGGCGGTCTGCGCGGCACGCGTTTCCGGTCGCATCGCATTCGCCGGAATCTCGGCCTTGCCCGAAGCATCCGCGCCGCGTTGCCTGAAGGTTTCGGCGCGGATTTCAGTTGGTGTTGTGGCGCTTTGGGACGGTTGCGTGCCTTGCCGGTTCAGCATCGAGGCCGAAGCCGCATTCTCACGGGCGCGCTGATTGGCGGGCGGCATGGGGGCTGCGGGCATTGCCGGCTGACCCGGCATCGGCGTGCCCTGGGCTGCGGCTGATGATCGTTTTCCGGGGTCGCTGCCGGGCGCCAACTCGCCGTCCGCTTGCGGATTTTTGGCATCTGCCTGTGCCGTTGGCGCAGGCAGCACTTCCGCGCCGGTTCGTTCCACGGGGCCGGCGCCGACCGCATGGGGAATGTCCTGGGTGTGCCGGTCGCCGGGCAGGTCGTCAGGCAGGTCGGCGGGAAGGCTTTCCGCATCGGCGTCGTCTTTCGCGCCGTTGCCCTCATCCTCGGCATCGCCTCGCGCCGCTGCCTTTCCTGTCGTCTGGTGAACCGGGTGAGGCAGGGACCAGCGGACGGGCACCAGCCCCGGCCTTTTCGCCTCGGGTGCTGCCGCATCGACGGGCAGGGTCTCCTTGTCGGCCTTGCCCTTGCCGTCGAGCGCTTCGCGAAAGCCGGTGTCGTGGGGCGCGGCGCTGTTGCGCAATCGGGCGTTGGTCTCGTGTCCCTGTGGGGTGGTGGGCATCGCACTGCCGAGCACCGCGTTCATTCTCCCGTCTCCTTCACCAGCAGGGCGTCGACGGCCTGCAGCCTGTCGCGCATGTCGCGCAGATAGGTTTCCGCCGCTTCGATTTCGTCGTCGGCGGGCGTGTGGGTCTTTTCGGCCTCTCCCTCGGCTGGAGGGCGACTTCGCTCCATTGCCGCCGCGACGGCATTTTGAGCAGCGTGGTCTTCGGCCTCGTCGATCGGGCGATTGAGCACGGCGCGGGCGACCGCCTTTGCCGCGTCCAGCAGTTCTCTGTCCTGTTCGGAGAGGCGCTCGCGGTCGATGCCGGCCAGCGCGGTGAGCACCGCATCGACATTGTCCGAGGTGACCGAGGCCATGTTGGCGTAGAGCGTGGCGCGCGGGTCCTCGCCGGCTTCGCTCTGCTCGGCGTGGTTCGTGGCCTTCTCAGAGGCGAATGCCTGCAGCCGGTCATAGCCCTCGATGGCGCTCTTGCGCGCCAGGCGCAGATAGATGATCCGCGCTTGCTCGTTGCTCATCTGGGCCACCACGTCGTCGATGACGCTGAGATCGACGGTCTCGTGCAGGGCGACGATTGCCGCGACGAAGGAATCGGCGAACTGGCTGGCATAAGGCGAGCGCAGGAAGCGGCGCGCATATTGCTCTGAGGCGCTGGCAAAGCGCTGCGTGTCGTTCAAGGCGGCCGCCACCGGGATGCTGCGCCGCAGGGCGGCTTCCTCGATCAGCGTGCCGGGGCTGAGCAGGCGGGCATCGTCGAGCAGCCTGGCGGCGGTGGCCGGTTCGTCGGCGGCAAGCACGGCCGCCGTCACCAGCGCGACGGCCGGTCCCACTTCCGGGTCGAGCGCCATCGGGTCGATGGCGCGCAGGCCGTCGCGCGCGCTCTGGAAGTCACCGCGCGCATAGCTGACGATGGCACTGCCCAGCTTGGCTTGTTCTCCTTCGAGATCGAGTTCGGAGAATATGGTTTCGAGTGTCCTGGGGTTGCCGCCGCTCAAGCCATAGATCAACAGCGCGCGCAGATTGCGCTGGTCGGTGAAATCGCCGGCGCTGGCCGCGCGCAGCCGGTCGTCGATGATGCCGAGCAGCTTCTGCTGCATCGGCAGGGCGGCATGGTCGCCATTGGCGATGCGATCCTGCACCACCTGCAGCGACCGGACCATCTGGAAGGGTTGCAGCGATGTCGCCGATGCGTTGCCGCAAAGCGCGGCTCCTGTCATCAGGAACGCGGCAACGGTCGGCTGCCATTTCATTGCGGCAATTCCAGCAGGATCTCGATGCGCCGGTTGGCGTTGGCATACGGATCGTCGGCGATCTTCAGCTTGCGGTCGGCAAAGCCCGCGACCTGCTCGATGCGCTGCTCGTCGAGGCCACCGCGCACCAGCATGTAATAGGCGGCCTGGGCGCGCGCCGTGGACAGGCGCCAATTGTCATAGGTCTCGCTGCGGAACGGCCGGCCATCGGTGTGACCGCGGATCCTGATCAGCCCCGACTGGGCAGTGAGCACGCGGCCGATCTTGTCCATCGCCAGGACCAGTTCCCGTTCCGGCACAGCCGAGCCGACCGGAAACATGCCCTGCTCGAGGTCGTCGGTGATCGAGACGATCACCCCGCTCTCGGAGGCGACCACGGTGACGGAGCCGGCCAGCGGACTGTCGGCGAACTGTCGTGCCAGTTCGGAGCGAATGCCGGCGGCGATCTCCTCGGTCCGCGCGGAAGGGGGGGTGGGCGCAGCGACGGTGGCTGCGGCTTCCTCGGCGGCCATGGCGAGTTCCGCCTGCTTCGCTTCGGCGGCCGCGACCTCCTCGGCCGACGGTTTCAGAGGCTCGACCTCGGCAACCGGTGCCAGCGCGATGCCCGCGCCACTGTCTTCGATCTCGGCCCTGGCCGCGCTGCCGGCGGCCGGCTCGTTCTGGCCATTGGTCGCCAGGTCGACATCGGTGCCGGCTGGATTGTCGCGCGCCTTGTCGGGATCGCCCTGGACGCCGATATCGGGGGTCGCGACCTGCTGCGACCAGAAGTCGGGCGCGAAGGGGTCGCGATAGGATTCGCCCCCGGCGGCGCCGGAAGAGGGCCCCGCCGTCTGCGCGCCGCCTTCGCCTTTCGCCGACACATTGGCCTGCGTGCCGGTGTCGGCGGCGATCTCGGCCAGAACCGAATAGGGATCGGAAAACAGGTTCTCGTCGGAGAGTTTGCGCGCGTCGGATTGGCCGACCGCGTTCTCGAAATCCATCGGGCCGGACGTGTGTTCCTGATTGTCGGTCGGCGACGGAGATTTCTCCTCGTTCGTCTCGGTCTGCGGCGTTGCCTCCTCGGGGTCTTCGCCGAGATCCTCCAGCCCCTTGGTGCTGGTGTTGCGGTCGATCAGCTTGACCGGGTTGAAGTAGCTGGCGAGCGCCGAGCGCGTCTGGTCATTGGCCGCGTTGACCAGCCACATCACCAGGAAGAAGCACATCATCGCGGTCATGAAGTCGGCGAAGGCGATCTTCCATGCGCCGCCGTGATGACCGTCTTCCTCGTCGCCGCCGCCGCGTCGCACGATGATGATTTCGGGCGGGCGGGCTCCGCTCTCGGCCATGCTCATGGGATCAGCTCCGACAGCGTGTCCGACCACTCCGCCAGGCGCGTTTCGAAGAGCTTCTCGTCAAGCGACAGGCTGACATCCAGGCCTGGCGCCTCGGCGAAATCGACATGGCTGGCCTTGTCGCCGAGCCCGGCCTTCAGCGCCTCCCAGAGAGCCGGCGCGCCGCTGACGCGGATGCGCACGGTCTCGCGGTCGTCCAGCGCCTGGCGGATGATCCGTTCCAGCTCACCGACCGAGCGCTGCTGCAGATCCTGGGTCAGGACCACGCTCAGAATGCGCGCCGCCGCTTCGCTTGTGAGTGCCGTCACCTGCCGTTCCATCGCGTCGAAGCGCTGCTCGATGATCCGCCCCGCCTGATCGGCGAGTTCGCTCTGGGCCGCCGCGAGCGCTTCGGCGTGGCGGGCCTCTTCTTCAGCCATGGCGAACGCGTGTTCGTGCGTCAACCGCTCGGCGAGAGCCGCCTCGGCCGCCGCCACTTCGGCGCTGACGATCGTTTGCAGGTCATGACCGGGCGCGGGGTCGCGCCGCTCGGGCACGGTTGCACCGAAATCGGCCCACGGGCCTGAGTTTCCCGTAGGCGGTGCAACGCTGCCGAAATCGGGCAGGGCATCGATCAGCGCGAGGGCGGGCGGCATCAGACCGCCTCCGCTTCGGCGCGCGCCCATTTGCGCAGGATATGCGCGGTGCGCTCTTCATTGAGGTCGACCATGCGGGCCAGCCGCTCCTGCGGGGCGGGTCGAATCTTCAGGCGGTGCGTGCCGTAGGTGTCGTCCTCCTCGAGGATCGGGTCCAAATAGCCGTCGGCGGTCAGTTGCGCCTGCTCTTCCGGCGTCGGCAGCGAGCGTTGCATGTTCTCTCCGGCCGGCCCCTCGACCATCATGGGGCGCATCAGCGTCGTGCCGAGCGGGCGCAGGCCGAACCAGGTGACAAGGAAGGCGACCAGGATGAAGGCCGCGGCATTGATCATCGTGCCGGTCTGCTGACCGAGCGTATCGAGAATGCCGGGTTCGGGGATCGGCGTTCCGTCCAGTCCGTCGATGAACTCGACCGCCGAGACGCTGATGATGTCGCCGCGCGTCTGGTTGAAGCCGGTGGCGGAGGCCACGACCTTCTCGATCTCGGCAATCCGCTCGGCCACCTGGTCGGGCGTCGCATTGGCTTCCAGGATCTGCATCAGCCGGGCGCGGTTGACCACCACGGCGATGGACATCTTCTCGACGCTGTAGCCGTTGCTGGTGGTGGCGATGCGCTTTGTGTTCAGTTCGTAATTGGTGGTTTCCTCGCGCCGTTCGCTCTCCTCGGAGGATTTTGGCCCTTCGGTTGCCGCCGTCTCGTCCTGCGGCAGGTTCTGCGCCACCGATGTCGGCTGGATCGCCGTCTCGCGATTGGCGCTGTCGCTCGAGCGGACGACCTGCACCGAGCGTTCGACGCGCGATTGCGGATCATAGATCACTTCCTCGATCTGCCGGGCGTCGGTGTTGATGTCGGCCTTGACGCTGGCGCGGAAGTTTTCTGGTCCGAGATAGGGGGTCAGCGCGCGGCGGATGTTTTCCTCGATCTGGCCTTCGACATTGCGCTCGACGCCGATGGAGCGCTGCGCGGTGTTGTTGGCCGGGTCGTCGCCAGCGGCCAGAAGCGTGCCTGCCGAATCGAGCACGGTCACCTTCTCGGCATCGAGGCCAGGCACGGCGGCCGCCACCAGATAGCGGATCGAGGCAGCCGTTCCCGCCACGTTGACGTTCGAGGCGCGAATGACGACGGAAGCCGAGGGCTGCCGCTCCTCGGCGCGAAACGTGCCGCGCTCCTGCATGACGATGTGGACGCGGGCCGCCTTGATGCCGGCGATGGACTGGATGGTGCGGGCGATCTCGCCCTCCAGCGCGCGCACCCGGGTGACCTGCTGCATGAATGTCGTCAGGCCGAGCGAACCGACATTGTCGAACAATTCGTAGCCGGCATTGGTGCTGCTCGGCAGGCCTTTCTCGGCCAGGAGCATGCGCGCCTGGGCGGTCTTGCCGGCCGGCACGAGAACCGAGGTGCCATCGGAAACCACGTCGAAACCAATGCCGGCCTCGCCGAGAACCAGGCCGATCTGATTGACGTCGGAGCGGTCGAGGCCGACATACAAGGTCTCGTAGGCCGGCCGGTTGAGATAGGTGGCGCCGGCGACGATGACGGCCATCACCAGCGTGAAGATGCCGCCCATGATGGCGAGCCGCCTGGCTCCCAGGCTTTTCAGGTTTTCGACAACGGTCTGAAACTGCTCAGGCAACGCCCAATGCTCCCATGGAAATAACGACTGGGAGCCTAGCTTCCGAAGCTTGTGCGAAAATGAAATGGAGCCGCGGTGCGGCTCCATTCAGGACGTCCAGTCGCCGGTTTCCACTTGAACAGTGCCGGAATGCCGCGTGTTCAATTCACACGAAGGAGCGGACGAGGCTGCCGACCAGCAGGTTCCAGCCGTCGATCAGGACGAAGAACAGGATCTTGAACGGCAGCGAGACGACCGTCGGCGGCAGCATCATCATGCCCATCGACATGGTGATGGTGGCGACGATCAGATCGATCACCAGGAACGGCAGGACGATCAGGAAGCCGATCTCGAAGCCGCGACGGATTTCGGAGATCATGAAGGCGGGGATCAGCACGCGCAGATCCGCCGTCTCGACATTGGCGTCGATGTTGCCGCGCTCATTGGCCAGGTCGGCGAACAGGGCGAAATCCTTTTCACGCACATTGCTTGTCATGAAGCCGCGGAAGGGTTGGGCGATGCGCTGGATGGCGATCTCTTCGCTGATCTCGTTGTTCATCAGCGGCTTGACGCCGTCGGCCCAGGCTTTGTCGAAGGTCGGCGCCATCACGTAGAAGGTCATGAACAGCGACAGGCTGATGAGGATCAGATTGGCCGGCGTCGATGGCAGGCCCATGCCGGCGCGCAGGATCGAGAAGGCGATGACGAAGCGGGTGAAGCTCGTCACCATGATCAGGATGCCCGGCGCGATCGACAGGATCGTCAACAGGCCGAACATCTGGATGATGGTGCCGACCGTCGAGCCGTCGGCACCGCCGGTGAGCGCGCCAAGGTCTATGGTCTGCGCAACCGCCGCCGTGGGCAGCAACAGCGCGGCTATGGCGAAGAGGAAGCGTTTCATTCGAACAAAAGCGCCCGGAACAGGATCTTGTCGACCGCGCCGTCGCTGCGGATGCGGGCGCGTTCTTCGAGATCGGAACGAAAATGCTGGAACCCGCTTGCCGTTTCCACCTGGCGCAGGCGCACCGTGCGGATATAGGCGAACAGGTCCTGATGGACCGCCTCGGCGACCGCCGGGTCGGGCATGCCGTCGAAGACCAGCGACAGTTCGGCGCGCACCCAGACGTCGCTCGGCTCGGCCAGATTGGTGGTGATCGCCTGAATGTCGAGAACGCCCGGCATGCCATGCGGCTTGCCGTCTTCCTTGTTGCCGCCGCCACTCTCCGCGGCAAGCGGCTCGCCCGCCTCGCCGCCGGCGCGGCCTTGCAGATAGCCACCGGCAAACCAGCCGGTACCGGCCGTCAGCGCCGTCAGGCCGACAAGCAGCAGCACCTGGACCATCGCCGATGGTCCCGAGCGTTCGGCAGTTTGTTTTTCAAGCAGGGCCACGCTTTGTCAGACTCCAGAGGGGATCGTGTTCAGAATGGAAGCACCGTGTCGAGTATCTGCTGACCGTAGGGCGGCTGCTGCACCTCGGTCAGGCGGCCACGGCCGCCATAGGAGATGCGCGCCTCGGCGATGCGCTCGTAGGACACCATGTTCTGCGGGTCGATGTCGCTCGGCCGGACGATGCCATCGATGGTCAGAATGCGCAGTTCGGCGTTGACGCGCACTTCCTGCGTGCCGCGAATGCGCAGATTGCCGTTGTTCAGCACCTGCGTCACCACGGCGGCAACCAGCAGGCGGATGTTCTCCGACCGCTCCGTCGCGCCGCTGCCGGAGGTCGACGTGCCCGAGCCGATCTGGCCCTCTGCGGCGGCCGACGAGCCGGCGCCGCCAAGCGAATAGGAGCCGGACAGGCCCAGGCTGCGGCTGGCGTCGCGCGAGCGCTCGGATTCGTTCTTGAAGCGTGCCTTGTCGTTGATGGAGATCTCGACCGTCAGGATGTCGCCGGCGTTCAGCGCGCGCGGATCGGTGAACAGCCGGCTCTGGCGGTCGTCCCAGAGCGAATAGCGCGTCAGCGCCGGCGCGGGGCGCTTCGGGTAGTTGTAGGCAGCCATCATCTCCGGATCGATGCTGGCGCCGACCTGCGTCATCGCCGGCTCCTTGCCGATCTCGTTCATGGTCTGCGAGCAGCCGGCAACCAGCAGCAGCGGCAGGACGAGTGCGGGCTGGAATGTCATGTGGGGTCCTCCGGACGCGCCGCGCTGGCGATGATGCTGGTCAGCATGGCCGCCGATTTGCTGTTCATTTCATTCAGGATGACACCGGCCTTGCGCGGCTCGATCTTCATCAGGATCGCCGCCGCCAGGTCGATCGACACTTCGGCCAGTCGCTCGGCGGCGGCATCGGGGCGCATCGCCTCATAAATGGAAACGATCCCGTTTTCGGCCTTGGCGAGGAAGACTTCGCGCCGTTCCAGCCAGGATTCGTATTCGGCGCGCTTTTCCTCGAGCGCGGCGATGCGCTCATCGACCTCGCCCTTCAGCTTCTTGAGTTCCATCGCCTGCAGCGAATAGCGCCGGTCGCGCGCGGCATCGGCGATGTTGGCGCAGAAGCGCTGCACTTCGTCGGCGGGCATCTCGCCGGGTTCATTGGCCGCCAGAGCATGAAGCGGGACTGCCTGGGTCAGGATGACCAGGGCGGCGAAGGCGCCGGAGGCAAGCTGTCTGAGGGATGGCGTGCGTCGCATGATCCGGCCTATTGCAGCACGAGTTCGGCCTGCAGGGCGCCGGCGGATTTGATGCCCTGGAGAATGGCGATGATGCCGTCGGGCTTGACGCCGAGCCGGTTGAGACCGGAGACGAGGGTTTGCAGATCGGGGCCGTCGAGCACCGCCACCTTGGCGTCCGGCTGGTCGGCGACGATCTGGGTGAAGGGTTCGACGGCGGTCTCGCCGCGCGAGAAAGGCTCCGGCTGGACGATCCGCGGCATCTCGGTGATGCGCACGGTCAGCGCGCCATGGCTGATGGCGACGCGCGAGATGCGTACATCGTTGCCGATCACCACCGTGCCGGTGCGTTCGTCGACGACGACGCGGGCCGGACCGTCGGATTCGACCATCAGGTTCTCGATCTCGGCATAGAAGCGGGCAAAGGAAATGCCCTTCGGCCGCTGGATGCGGATCGTGCGGGAATCTTCTTCCACCGCGAGCCGCTGGCCGAAGCGGGAACCCGTATAGGCGTTGATGGCGTCGGCAACCCTGACGGCGGTCGAGAAATCCGCGTTGCGCAATTGCAGGACCAGCGTGGCCGTGTCCGACAGCGAGGCCTCGACCTTGCGCTCAATGATGGCGCCGTTGGGCACGCGGCCGGCGGTCGGCACGCCCTGGGTCAATTGCTCGGCCTGGCCCTGGGCGCTGAAGCCGGAGACGATGACGGAGCCTTGCGCCACGGCGTAGATGTCGCCATCGGCGGCGCGCAGCGGTGTCATGACCAGTGTGCCGCCGGCAAGCGACGTCGCGTCGCCCAGCGAGGAGACATTGATGTCGATGCGCGCGCCCGACTGGACGAAGGGCGGCAAGTTGGCGGTGACGATGACGGCCGCCACGTTCTTGGCGCGGGCGCGACCGCCTTCGGAGGCGATGCCGAGATTTTCCAGCATGGCGCGCATGGATTGTTCGGTGAAGGGCGCGTTGCGCAAGCTGTCGCCGCTGCCCTGCAGGCCAATGACGAGGCCATAGCCGACAAGCTGGTTGTCGCGGGCGGCCTGCAGCATCGCCACATCCTTGATGCGCGAGGCGGCGCCGGCCGGTGTCGCCAAAGCGATGGGAAGGAGGGCGATGGAAAGGAGCGCGGCGGTCAGGAAACGGACGATCATATCGCGCCGACCTTGACCGTGCCGTCCGCCATCACCGTTCCCATGAAGGTGCGGCCGCTGTCGGCGTTACGGAGCTTGATCATGTCGCCGGCGGCGCCCGCCTGCAGGGGGACCGCGCGAATTGAAATGGACAGGGCGCCTTCGACGAACAGCACAGTCACCGGCGTGCCGTTTTCCACCAGATAGGGATCGCGCACATAGCTGCTGGGGATCAGCCGGCCAGGCAGGAGCGTGCGCCTGGCAACCTTGCCGTCGATCTCCTCCATCATGCGGGCGATTGCCGTGTTGCCGCGCGGCGGGCGGCGCAGCGCCACTTCATCGAGCGCGTCGATGGTGATGGTTTCGCCGGGATAGATGACGCGGGTGGACACAACCGCCTGCTCCTGCGCACCGGCGGGAACCGCCAGCGTGAAAATCGCCAGGAGCGCGAGAAAATGCGCCATGAGGGAGCTGTGCCGGTTCAATTGGCCCTACCGTATCGACTGGGTGACGGTGGCAGCCATTTCATCGGCGGCACGGATCACCTTGGAGTTCATTTCATAGGCGCGCTGGGCGGATATCAGCTCGGTGATTTCCTTCACCGGATCGACGTTGGAGTTCTCCAGATAGCCCTGCTGGGTCGTCGCAAAACCCGGATCGCCGGGGACGCCGGGCGTTGCCGCGCCGGAGGCGGGGGTCTCGCGGAACAGATTGTCGCCGATGGGCGCCAGGCCTGCCTCGTTGGCGAAGTTGGACAGCGTCAGCTGACCGAGGTTCTGCAGTTCGGCCTGGCCGTCGAGGCGGGCAAAGACCTGGCCGGTCTTGTTGATGACCACCTCGATGGCGTCCTCAGGCACGACGATCGCCGGGGCCACCGTATAGCCCTGCGTCGTCACAAGCTGGCCGGTGGCGTTGGTGTTGAACGCGCCGGCTCGGGTGTAGAGCGGTTCGCCATCGGCGCCCTCGATCTCGAACCAGCCGCGGCCGACCAGCGCCACATCCAGCTTGTTGCCGGTGTTGGTCAGCGAGCCCTGGATGTGCAGGTTGCGCACGGCGGCGGCCTGCACGCCGAGGCCGACATTGGCGCCTTCCGGCACGATCGCCTGGTTGGCGCGGCTCGGCACGCCCTGCAGGCGCTCCGTCTGGTAGAGCAGGTCGGAGAATTCCGCCCGTGCCCGCTTGAAGCCGGTCGTGTTGATGTTGGCGATGTTGTTGGCGATCACTTCCAGATTGAGCTGCTGGGCGCTCATGCCGGTGGCCGCGATGGACAGGGCTTTCATGGGTCAGGCTCCTCAAATGGCCATGCGGGTGACGTCGAGATAGGCCGTGACGAGCTTGTCGCGGACGGCGATCGCCGCCTGCAGCGCCTGTTCGGCGCTCATCACCGCGTCCACCACCTCTCGGGCGTCGGCCTCGCCTTGCAATGCCTTCAGCGACACCGTCTCGGCATGGCCAAGCTTGGCCATGGTGTTGGCCGCCGCCTCGCCAAGCATGGCGCTGAAGGCCTCGCCCGTTTCCGAGGCCGTTGCCTGCCGCCCGAGCTGGAGCGCCGAAGCATTGGAGGGCGAAAGGGGGGCAATGGTGCCGACGGGGGGAATCATGACTGGCTCCGCATCAGATCTATGGTCATTGAAATCAGTTCGCGCGCCTGCTTGATGACCTGCAGATTGGCCGCATAGCCGCGATTGGCCTCGCGCATGTCGGCCATCTCGACCAGCACGTTGACATTCGGCATCCTGACGTAGCCGCGCTCGTCCGCCGCCTCGTGGCCGGGATCGTATTCAAGCGTGAAATCGGACGGGTCGGTGGCGACCGCACCGATCTCGACCATGCTGCCGCCCATGTCGCGGTCGAGCTCGGCGACGAAGCTGATGGTCTTGCGGCGGTAGGGGTCGCCGCCCGGCACGTCGCTGGTCGACTTGGCGTTGGCCAGGTTTTCCGAAACGACCTGCAGGCGCGCGGACTGCGCCTGCAGGCCGGACGCGGCAACCTTGAGTGCGGCGGAAAGCGGATCCACGGCCTATCCTCTCGACGTGTTCATGAGCATGCGGTGGAACGCCTTGACGATGGCGGTGTTGAGCTCGAAGGAACGGCGCACCTCGCCGGCGTTGACCAGCTCCTTCTCGATGCTGACGGTGTTCTGCGACGGCAGGACCGCCGGGTCCGGCGTGTTGTTGACGGCGAAAGAGGCGTTTGTCGCGCCACTCTTGAGATGGTTGGCGCTGGTCCCCTGCATGGCGACACGCGAGCCGTTCAACACCTTCTCGAACGGTTCGACTTCGAGCGCCCTGTAGCCGGGCGTGTTGACGTTGGCGACGTTGCTGGCCACCGTCGTCTGCCGGACGGAAAGCCATCTGGCCTGCTGGGTGGCGAGATCGAACAGATTGACGGGCTGCATCGTTTGGTCTCTCGTTCTATGCGAACACGGTTGACCGCTACCTTAGAAAACCAGTCTTGCGCGGGCCTTGCGTGTCGGCAGGTTCCTCGGCCGAGACGGCGATCACCGCGTCGCGCGTGGTGACGATTTCCCATTTTCCCTGGTTGTTCTGGATGCGCGAGACACGGCTGCCGTCGGGCAATGACGAGCCGCGCTGGACGATCCAGTAGCCGTCCTTGTCCTCGATCATCGCCCGTCCATTGGCGGCATGGACGACGCGAAACGGGTTGGCGTCGCCGGGGAAGGGCTGTTCGGGCAGCGCTTCGGGCGGCTCGGCGCTGACGGTGCCTGTCGCGCTGTAGTCGAGCTGGGGCAGTTCGATCATCCGCTGCGGAATGCGCATGCCGACGAGTTCCGGCAGGAAGGCGGGCGCGGGCCCTTCGTCGGGCGGACGTCCCTCGAAGGCCAGCGGCCGAACACCGAATTCCTCCTGATTGAGGAAGATGTACCAGGGAAACAGCGCGCAGACCGTCGCCAGGCCGATGCCGCCGAGCATGACGGCCCAGTCGGTGCCGCCTCCGGAAGGCTTGACGATGGGCTTCTTCTCCGAGCGGCGATAGAAAAATCTCGCCCGTTGCGGACGGTTGTTCGCCGCGCCCGGCAAGGGCGTTCCGGTGGTTTCGGTGAAGCTGCCGTCCGGCAGTTCGAGGCTTGCGAGCTTATCCGGCATGGACGGGTTCTCCGGCTCTCAGCTTGATCGCCAGGTCAGCGAAGGGATCGGCGGACGCAGGATCGCTCGGCGCTTGCGTCAGCGCCTCATAGATCAAAGGCACCTGCCGCACGGCCTGGTCGAGGTCGGGGTCGATGCCGGCCTGATAGGCGCCGAGCAGGCGGATGTCGCGCGTGTCCTCGAAGCGCGCCAGCATGTTGCGCAGCCTGAGCACCAGGCGCTTCTGGTCGGGCGACCAGGCGCGGTCGGCCAGGCGCGAGATCGAGGCAAGGGGATTGACCGGCGGATAGCGGCCCTGCTCGGCGATCGATCGGTCGAGCACCACATGCCCGTCGAGGATGCCGCGCACCGCATCGGCGACCGGATCGTTGTGGTCGTCGCCATCGACGAGCACCGAGAGGATTGCGGTGATGGAACCGCGCCCCGTCTCGCCGGGGCCGGCGCGCTCGAGCAGGCGTGGCAGCTCGGTGAAAACGGAAGCGGGATAGCCGCGCGCCACCGGCGGTTCGCCGGCGCCGATGGCCACTTCGCGCAGGGCATGGGCGAAGCGGGTGATCGAATCGAGGATCAGCAGGACCTTGTCGCCGCGGTCGCGGAAATACTCGGCGACGCGCATGGCCGTGTCCGGCGCACGGCGGCGCATCATGGCGCTTTCGTCGCTGGTCGCCACCACGGCGACGGATTTCTTCATGCTTTCGGCGCCGATCGTGTCTTCAAGGAATTCGCGCACTTCGCGGCCGCGTTCGCCGACCAGGGCGATCACCACCGTGTCGAAGGCGTCGGCATTGGCCAGCATCGACAGTAGCGTCGACTTGCCGACGCCGGAGCCGGCGAAGATGCCGAGCCGCTGGCCGTGGCAGAGCGGCGTGAAGATGTCGATCACCCGAACGCCGGTGCGGAAGGGATCGCAGACGCGCTGCCGCTGCATGGCCGGCGGGGTGACGGGCGACGAACCGATGGCGGCGGGGCCTTTGGCCGGCGCCGGTTTTGCATCGGCCGGCCGGCCGAGCGCGTCGATCACGCGGCCGCGCCACGAAGGGCCAGGCGCCAGGCCGAGCGGTCCCCGATTGAAGACCGGTTCTCCCATGCCGATTTCGCCGGTCTTTTCGAACGGAGCGACCAGCACGCCCTCGGCGCTGATGCGGACCACCTCGCCGGCGCCCGTACCGCGCCGTCCGCGGCACGATACGAGATCGCCGAGGCGTGCCGTTTGCGACAAGCCGCTGACGCTGTAGTGGGTCGGCGACACTTCGGTGACCCGCCCGCCATGGCTGACGACGAAGCGGTCGTCGCCGGCGATGCCGCGATAGGCCTGCTCCAGGGCGGACAGCACGGTTTCTCCGGCCGGCGTTGGCGATGCGTTGGCCTGCGTCATGTCGGGGTTCATGCGCCAAGCAGCTTGATGGCGTCCTGCAGGGCGCTGTCGCTGTCACCCATCAGTGCGCTGACCTGCTCGAAGGTCCGCTGCACCTCGATCAGATGCATCATCTCACGCATCGCGTTGACGTTGGATTCCTCGATGAAGCCCTGCGCCACGCCGACATCGGGATTGTCGACCACCGGCTGCGCGTCGCTTGCCAGGAAACCGGAATTGCCGAAGCGGGCGTAGTTCTGCGACGGGGCGAAGGCATAGAGCCCGATGGCGCCGACCAGGCGGCCGTTCTGGCGCAGCGTCCCGTCGCCGCTGACGTCGGGCGATCCGCCCAGCGGATCGAGCAGCAGCGGCGCGCCGCCCGCATCGAGCACCGGGTGCCCGCCGATGCTGACCAGTTCGCCCGTGTCGCGCATGGTGAAGCGCCCGTCGCGCGTGACGACCGTGCCGGCCGGCGTGTCGATGGCGAACCAGGCATCACCCTGAACGGCGAAGTCGAACGGATTGCCGGTCTCGCGCAGGCCGCCCGGATTGGTGTCGAGCGAGGGATTGCCGGGCGCCGCGAAGGCGACCGAATCGGGCCCCAGACCGTTGACGATGTCCTGGAAATTGACGGATGTGGCGCGGAAGCCCACCGTGCTGGCATTGGCGACGTTGTCGGCAAGCGTGCCCAGCCGCCGCTCGAGCGCGACCTGGGAGGAAAGGGCCACGTAAAGTCCGGTCTGCATGGAACGTCGCTACCTCTTCAACTGGGCGATGGTGAACAGCACGTCGGTGGAAATGCCGTATTCCGCCGGCTGGCTGTAAAGGGCGGCGATCGAGGGGAGCTGGGAACCGGACGGGTTCGACAATTCCCACATGGTCGTGAAACGCTTGAGGAATTCATCGACCTTGTCGGGATCCTTGAAGTCCTCGATATCGATGCGCTCCTTGATCAGATCGACCTGCTTGTCGATGTTCGCCTGGGCCAGCGCATCGGGAAAGCCGAGCGTCGAACGAATGACCTTGGCAATCGCCGGATCTGCCAGAAATTCATAATAGGAACGGATATTCGGCGCCTTGCGCTGGAAATAGAGCGCCAGGCGCACGCCTTCGTTCTGCTTGCCGGCATCTTCCTCGAGCGTCTGCCGCAGATATTTGTCGATCGCCGGCGAGAGCGTCTCATTGTAGGTGGTGGCGTCCTCGCCATAGCGGGCGAAGTTGAAGCTGGTTGCCAGGGCGGCAAAGCGTTTGTCGGCATGCTGGTTGGCGGGGCTCTTCGGATCGTCGATGCCCCCTTCCAGAATGGCCTTCAGCGTGCGCTTGTCGATCACTTCGTGGGTAAACCCATGGGCCACCAGGGCGAAGTTCAGAAGCTTGTCGTTGGCCAGAAGATCGTCGGCCGATTTCACCTGCGTGATGTTCTGCAGATAGTCGTTGATGTTCTTCAGCAGCGCCTCGCTGCTCGGATCGACGCCATTCTTGATGGCGACGCTGACATACTTGTCGATCGTGCCCTTCTGGGCGGGATTGTAGGTGGTGGTGTTCTCGCCGCCGGCGGCGAAATTATAGGTGCGGGCGAAATCGGCATAGCGCTTGTCGGTCAGCTTGTTGGCGAAGCTTTCGGCATCGCTGACGCCTTCTTCCAGCACCTTGACCATGAATGCCTTGGCATAGGTCATGTCTTCCAGCCCATGCGCCTTCATGGCGTAACCGAACAGGCGGTCGTCGTCGACGAACTCCTTGATCGACGTCACCCGGCCGATGTTGGCCTGATAATATTCGGTCTCGCGCTGCACCACCGGCTGCGACTGGATGCGTTCCAGCGAGCGCGACAGGTCGCGATTGATCAGATGAAAGCTCGTGAACGTGTTGATCAAGGCGCACCCTCCGCCATCATTCGTGGCCGGAGATTAGAACGCCTTTCTTGCGCGAGGCTTTCGAGCGTGCTCGTCCCGCATTCAAGCCTCACGCAAGGCACAGGGGCTAGGAAAGAGAAAAGGCCAATTGGAAGTGACGGTGTAGATGGGCATTCTTGTCGGACTGGTGGTAACGTTCGGCTGCGTGATCGGCGGCTTCATGGCGATGGGCGGGCACGTGGATGTGCTCATTCAGCCATGGGAAGTCGTCATCATCTGCGGCGCCGCGTTTGGCACGTTTCTGGTCGCCAACCCGTTGGCGACCGTCAAGGATACGGGCACGGCATGTCTCGAAGCCTTCAAGGGCGCGGTGCCCAAGGAGACCGAGTATCTGGAAACGCTCGGCGTGCTGCACAGCCTGATGCGCGAGTTGCGCACCAAATCGCGCAGCGAGGTCGAGGCGCATATCGACAATCCGGAAGAATCGGCGATCTTCCAGACCTATCCGACCATCCTCAAGAACCACGACCTGACGCATTTCATCTGCGACTATTGCCGCATCATCATCATCGGCAATGCACGGCCGTTCGAGATCGAAGCGCTGATGGACGAGGAAATCCAGACCATCCGCCGCGACAAGCTGAAATCCTATCACGCGCTGATCGCCGTTTCCGAGGGCCTGCCGGCGCTGGGCATCGTTGCCGCCGTGCTCGGTGTCATCAAGGCGATGGGCGCGCTCGACCAGTCACCGGAGATTCTGGGTGCGTTGGTGGGCGCGGCGCTGGTCGGCACGTTCCTCGGCATTTTCCTGTCCTATGCGGTGATCGGGCCGATCGCCACCAAGGTGAAGATCATCCGCGAGAAGAACAACCGGCTCTACGTGATCGTCAAGCAGACCCTGCTTGCCTACATGAACGGCTCGCTGCCGCAGGTGGCGCTCGAATTCGGCCGCAAGACGATCTCGGCCTACGACCGGCCGTCGATCGACGCGGTCGAGCAGAGCACCATGAATCCCGGCGGCAGCGCAGAGAAGCAGGCCGCATGATGACCCGATACGTGATGACCCGGCCTGGAAACGAAGGCGGCCAACCATGGCGCTGACGGACAATCCCGAACTGATGCGTAGCCTCATTGTCGAGCGGCTGGTCGGCGCGACCGGCGATCCCCGCCGCGTCACCGAAGCCGCGCGTGCCTGCGCCATGCGTGCCCTGCCGAGTGTGGCCAGCGCCTTTCAGGACAAGTTCCCAACAGTGGTTGCGCTCGATCTCCTGGACATCGACATTGTCCGGCTGAGCGAGTTGAAGCCGCCGGAAGGGTCCTGCGACGCGCTGGTGATCGTTCCCGCGGAAGTTTCCGGCGATGCGCTCACCATGCGGCTCGATCCGCAGGGTATTTCGCTGCTCGTCAGCGCGCTGTTCGGCGGCGATCCCGATCTTCCGGTGCCGCCGATAGACCGGCCGCCATCGGCCATCGAGCGCGACGTTGCAGTACTCGCCTTCGAGGCGTTCGCCAAGGCGCTGAACGGTACGGGCGCACGGGCTCTGGGCCTGCGGCTGCCGCTGCCCGCCCTCCTGTCGGGCGGCGATTTCCGCCGCCTCGCGGTGCGCGACGGGCCGGGTGTGCGGATCCGCTTTTCGCTTGGCGGCGAAGTCGGCGGCGGTGTGCTGACGGCGTGGATGCCACAAAGGCTGCTTCTGGAACTGCGCGATGCAGCTCAGCCGGACCAGCGTGTCGAGCGCGCCCAGGCTGCTGACTGGCGGCATCGTTTCTCCGACGAGGTGCTTCGCTCGACCGTCAGGATCAAGGCAACCATTCCGCTGATGCGCATGCCGCTCGGCGATCTGGCGGCGCTGAGCCCCGGGCAGGTGATCGAATTCGGCGAGGGCGTCCAGTCGGAAGCGCGCCTGTCGGTGCGCGACAAGACGGTTTTCGTGTGTGATTTCGGCAAGTCGGGAAATCACTACACGGTGAGGATCAAACAGCCGTTCGACGCCCGGCAGGACGCCGTCGACGGGCTATTCGCGCGTTGAGCGTAGAGAATGCGGTGAAGGAGAAAGACAATGAGTAAGGCCGTGCCCGAGCCGCAGCAAGACGGCGACGAAGAGCTGAACAAGGCGATCGAGGAACTGAAAGGCGTGTTGCACGAAGACGCACCCGGCGCAGAGGCCGGCGCTTCCGGCGACAACCGCGACCTGGTGATGAGCATTCCGGTCGAGGTGCAGATCGTGCTGGGAAGCGCGGAAATGCCGGTGTCGCAGCTGATGGCGCTGAAGAAGGGTTCAACGGTTTCGCTCAACCGGCGCATCGGCGAGCCGGTGGAGATCGTCGTCAATGGCCGTCGCATTGCGCGCGGCGAGATCACGCTGGTCGATGACGACCCGTCGCGCTTCGGCGTCAAGCTTACCGAGATCGCCGGAACCGCCGGCGGCGCGTGAAATCAAGTTCAGGTTCGTGACAGGGAGAATTCGCGGCTATGACGGAAGCGCTGGCATTGACACAGGCCCAGAAGGCGGCCGCCATACTGGTGGCGATGGGCAAGCCCTCGGCCGGGCGTCTGCTGAAATTCTTCAAGCAGGAAGAACTGAAGGCGCTGATTGACGGCGCCCGCCTGTTGCGCACCATTCCGCAAGCCCAGCTCGAACAGGTGGTCGCCGAATTCGAAAGTGAGTTCACCGAGGGCGCCGGCCTGCTCGATTCGTCCGACAGCATGGACACGCTCCTGACCGAGACGCTGTCGGAAGAAGAGATCAATCTGCTGATGGGGCGCGGCAGCACCGCATCCCCGGAGGCGGAACAGGTCTGGGCGGAATTGGAAAGGCTGGAGCCGCCGCGGCTCCTGGAAATCCTTTCCGGCGAGCATCCGCAGGTCATTGCCGTCATTCTGGCCGGCATCACGCCGGGGGCGGCCGCGAAGGTTCTGGTCACTCTGGACAAGTCGCTGCGCGGCGCCGTTTTGAGCCGCATGGCGACGACCGGCAACATGCCGGCGCCGGCCAAGAAGCTGATCGAAAAGCGGCTCGGCGAGCTCCTGGGCTCGATGCGCAGCGGCAAGGATGCCGCAGCCGGCCTGTCGCGCGTCGCCAACATGCTGAACGAGCTCGACAAGGCGCAGGCCGACGAGGTGATCCACGAACTGGAGCTGGCAGGCTCGAACGATGTCGACGCGATCCGCTCGCAGCTCTTCAGCTTCGAGGAGGTGGTCCTCCTGTCGCAGAAGGCGCGCGTCGCTCTGTTCGACGGGTTGCCGAGCGACCTGGTCACCCTGGCGTTGCGCAATGCGCCCGCGGACACGGTAGAGGCCGTCCTGTCGGCGCTCGGCCAGCGCACGCGGCGCATGATCGAGGCCGAGCTTGGCGGCGGTGGCGAGGACGTGCCCGCCGAGGAGATCCAGCAGGCACGCAAGCGCATCTCGGCGACCGCCGTTCAATTGTCGCAGAAGGGCGGCTTCGAGCTGCCCGGCATGCAGAAAGCCGCCTAGACCGGTTCATCGTTTCATGGAAACGCTGTCCCGCTCTATCTCTTTGTTTTTCCGCATTTATGCGGACGCCAGGTGATTCCACCTGACTGCAAAATGCACTAGTCGCGATGGGTTGCGGGCATGTCTGAAGGAGCGGACAAGGAAAGCAAGACCGAGGAAGCGACGGAGAAGAAAATCCGCGATTCCGTCGACAAGGGCCAATTGCCCTTCTCGAAGGAAATCCCGGTCTTCGCTTCCTTCCTGGCGATCCTGGCTTTCACGATCTTCTTTGCCCAGGGCAGCGCCATACGCCTGGGCAGCTTTCTTTCGATCTTCCTCGAGCGCGCCGATGGCTGGAGGCTGGAAACGCAGGCCGACGCCATCGCCATCTACCAATTGGTCTTCTTCGAGATCGTCAAGGCGGTTGGCGTCGTCATGGTGTTGCTGATCGTCGCCGGCATCACCGCTTCGGTTCTGCAGAACATGCCGCGCTTCGTGCTCAACCGCATCCAGCCGAAACTGTCGCGCATTTCGCTGAAGCAGGGCTGGAGCCGCATTTTCGGCGTCAAGGGGATGGTCGAGTTCGCCAAGTCGGTGGGCAAGCTTCTGGTCGCCGGCGGGTTTCTCATCTTCGCCATGCGCGAGGCGGAGACGCGGCTGTTGGCCGGCATGATCACCAATCCGGTGGAGTTCACCGGTGTCATTCGCGACATCGCCGTCGAAAGCCTGGTGGTGGTGACCCTGGTGATCGCCGTGATCGCCGTCGCCGACCTGTTCTGGTCGCGTTACCAGTGGCGCCAGGACCTGCGCATGACGCGGCAGGAGGTGAAGGACGAGCACAAGCAGAGCGAGGGCGATCCGATCGTCAAGGCGCGCCTGCGCTCGCTGGCGCGCGACCGCGCCCGGCAGCGCATGATGAGTGCTGTGCCACAAGCAACGCTCGTGATCGCCAATCCGACGCATTTCGCCATTGCCATGCGCTACCGGCGCGACGAGGACGCCGCTCCCGTTGTCGTGGCCAAGGGAAGAGACTTGATTGCCCTGAAAATCAAGGAGATAGCGCTGGCACATAACATTCCGGTGTTCGAAGAGCCGGTGCTCGCGCGCTCCATGTACAAACAAGTTTCGGTTGATAACCTCATTCCATCCCAGTTCTACAAGGCTGTGGCGGAGCTGATCCGTCGCATCTACCGGACCGGGGAGAGACCGCAGTCAGCAGGGATACATCATGAATAGGCAACCGCATTCGCCCGGGCGCGAGATCATCGTTGGCAATGCCATCCGGTCGGTGGCCAACGAACTTCGGCTTGTCGATGTCGCGGATTATGTTGCCTTCATCCGGCTGGAAAGCATGGCGAGCATCGCCGACATCGTCGAATCGGCGGCGGAATTGTATTTCATGCCGGGAACGCTGCGCCTCGGGCATGGCTGCGAAGCGCATGTCTGCTGGACGGGCAATCCGCGCATCGTGCTCGATCTGGAGTTGCGGCCGCGTGGTGCGACGGTCTATTTCACGCTGGAGCTCAGCGCCGTCAACGCAGCCGTCGAGGTCAACTACGTGGCGTTCGAGGATCCTGCAGAGGATCCCGAGGAGAATTCACGCTACCTGGAACAGGCGCTCGGCGCTGCCCGGATCGTCCGGACGGCACGGCCCCTGATCAACGGCTGAACGGCAGTTTCGTCAATCGATCAAGCCGATGCGCAAGGCTTTCGCAACAGCATGGATGCGATTGACGGCATTGAGTTTCTGCGTGGTGCTGGCGAGATACTGGTTCGCCGTGTGCACCGACAGGCCGAGGCGCCTGGCGATGTCCTCGCTGGTCAGGCCGTTGGCCGTCAGCTTCAGACACTGCAGTTCCCGCTTGGAGATTGCCGGCACAGGCGCTTCGTCCGTGTCGGGGTAGAGTTCAGCCAACGCGCTGAACAATGCGTGGCACGCGCTGTGCGTGTCGAGCAAAGCCTGCGGCTCCACCTTGAGCGTGCGGCCGATGAAGAACACGACGCCCAGCCGGCGGTGTTCCGTGCTCAGCGGCAGGGCGATGCCCACGCCGTCTTCCATGGAAGGGATGCGTTCGCAGAAAAGCTGCGCAAAATCCTCCGGCGGGTTTTCTCCCCACCAGAAGGGATGCGAGGCGTCGGCAGCGATGTCGGCGAAGCGCCAGGGTAATCGGCCAAGGAGCGTTCGGGTCTGGGACAGTTCACCTGGAAAGGCGCTGTCGATGCACGGGATGAGGTGCCGTTCCGTCACGCCGTCGAGAAAGCAGAGATGAAAACTCTCCGCGCCGATGCCCGCGCAAAGCGCGCGCAGTTTCCGGGCGATTTCATGCGTCGCGTCGGGCGCGGGCGTGTCGATGGATCGATATGGTTTGCCTGCGGCGGTCACTCAGATGATCCCGCGCCGGATGGCGGTGGCGATGGCCATGGCGCGGTTCTTGGCCGACAATTTGTGGATCGCATGCGCCACGTAGCTGTTCACCGTATTCGATGAGACGTTGAGGATCTGCGAAACCTCGTCTGCGGTCTTGCCCTGCGACACCCACGACAGGCATTCGCGCTCGCGCTCGGAAAGAAGCTCGCCCGAAGCAGCCTTCTCGTTCTCCAGCCCGGACAGCATATGGCAGAGCGCCATCTGCGTGCGGGCCAGCCGGGCCGCGTCGACGCTGCCTGCCGTCATTGCCGAAAACAGCCCGATGAAGCGGCCCTTGCCGGCCGGCAGCTTGAGCAGGAACATTTCCTGATGGTCGTGCTGACACAGTCTGGCGACGTCGTCTTGGGCCAACAGGGCAGCCAGGGCGAGCGGGTGCCATGCGCAGGGCGCGGCACCGGGAGAGGTCGAGATGGGGCTTTCGACAAGGCGGGCGATGGCGCTCAGGCCGACATCCTCGATCGTGTCGAAGCTCCAGTTGGACACCAGGATGCGCAGGGCGCCCGATGCGCCGCCCGGCGCGGTATCGGCGATCAGGTAGAAGGCGGCGCCAGCCTCGCGGCAGCCCTGGCGCGCCAGCGTCGCGAGATCACGCCTCGTCGCCGCCTTGCGGCGCGGTGCGGCAGTTCTCTCGCGCATGTCGGTTGTCATCGCATCCCACTGCTGCCGGCGCGCCCGCCGGGGTGCCTGTTCAGTCGCGGATAGGCAATACGGAGACCATCGTTCTCCCGCTCAGCAAGAACGAAGGCTGCCGGCAAAAACCGGCATACTCAGTAAAACAGGCGCCCGGCAAACGGGTCGCTTGACGGAGACGAGCGTGCGCCCACGTCGACAAAGATGATGGCGAGAACCGGCCCCCGGCCCGCATTACCCATGGTTAGGTAAGCTTTCGATTCGGGTCAAGAAAAGAGGAGCCGTTTGTTCCTGTACTCAAAGATAAAGGAAAGAGCGGCCTTCTTCGGTGAACAGGTGCATCTTCTCCGGCGCGGCGGTGATGCGCACCGTGTCGCCCTTGTCGTGATGCTGGACGCCGGCCACCTTGACGACCACCGCATCGTCGACGTTCGGGACCTTCAGGTAGATGTTGGTGACTTCGCCCAGGCGCTCGACGAAATGCACCGCGCCCTCGAACAGATGACCATCGCCATCGGCCAGCCGCAGATCCTCGGGACGCACGCCGAACTTGGCCGGCTTGCCTTCAAGGCCTGCCGGCGAGGGGATCGGCACTTGCGCCGTCCCGCCCGACAGGCGGACCGATGTGGTTGCTCCGGTCTTCTCGACGGTCGCCGGCTGGATGTTCATGGCGGGCGAGCCGATGAACTGGGCGACGAACAGATTGGCCGGGCGCTCGTAAAGCTCGATCGGCGCGCCGACCTGCTCGATGTGGCCGGCCGACAGGACGACGATGCGGTCGGCCAGCGTCATCGCCTCCACCTGGTCGTGCGTGACGTAGACCATCGTCGTGTCGGGCATCGAACTCTTGAGCTTGGCGATCTCGATGCGGGTGGCGACGCGCAGCGCCGCGTCGAGGTTGGACAAGGGTTCGTCGAACAGGAACACTTTCGGATTGCGCACGATGGCGCGGCCGATGGCGACGCGCTGGCGCTGGCCGCCCGAAAGGGCCTTCGGCAGCCGCTCGAGATAGGGCGTCAGCTGCAGTATGTCGGCCGCCGCGTTGACCCGCTTTTCGATCTCTTCCTTCGGCGCCTTGGCGATCTTCATGCCGAAGGCCATGTTGTCGTAGACGGTCATGTGCGGGTAGAGCGCGTAGGACTGGAAGACCATGGCGATGCCGCGCTGCGAGGGCGGGATGTCGTTGACCCGCTCGCCGCCGATGTGCATGTCGCCGCCGGTGATGCTTTCCAGACCGGCGATCATGCGCAGTAGGGTCGACTTTCCACAGCCGGAGGGGCCGACGAAGACGATGAACTCACCCTCGTCGATCTTCAGGTCGATGCCGTGGATGACCTTGGTGACGCCGTAACTCTTCTGGATGTCCTTGAGATCAAGAGCGGTCATTTCCTCCCCCTTTTCATCGTCCCTTGCGGGCGAACCAGCTTGCGTAAGGCGGCAGCTTCAGTGTGCCGTCTTCAATCTGCCCGGCGGCGCCGGAATCGGTCATTTCCGTGTAGGCCTTGAGGTCGAGCGTCACTTCCGCCGGGCGGTCGCTCATATTGATGGCGACCAGTATGGAGGCGCCGGCCATGGATCGTTCGAACAGGAGCACGTCGTCTCCCGCGTCGCGAAAGGCGATGTCGCCCTTGGCGAATTCCTCATGCCGGGCGCGAAAGGCGAGGGCGCCACGATAGTGGGCCAGCAGCGTGTCGCCGCCGCCTTGCGCAGAAACGGCCAGATGCAGGTGTTCCGGCGGTACGGGCAGCCATGGCTTGCCGGAGGAAAAGCCCGCATTGACCTGGCTTTCCGACCAGACCATCGGCGTGCGGCAGCCGTCGCGGCCCTTGAAGGTCGGCCAGAACTGGATGCCGTACGGGTCCTGCAGATCCTTCAGGTCGAGCACCGCCTCCGTCAGCCCCAGTTCCTCGCCCTGATAGAGACAGACCGAGCCGCGCAGCGACAGGACGAGGGTCGTCGTCATCTTCAAGAATGCGTCGCGGTCATGCACCTGGTCGGCCCAGCGCGAGGCGTGCCGCACCACGTCGTGGTTTGAAAAGCTCCAGCACGACCAGCCGTCCGGCGCCTTTTGCTGGAAGGTCTCGATGACGCCGCGCACCCGGGCTGGCGTCAGCGGCTCCTGCGAGAGGAACTCGAAGGAGTAGCACATATGCACTTTGTCGCCGCCGCTGGTGTAATCGGCGACGATGTCGAGCCCGCGCTGGGCATCGCCCACCTCGCCGACGGCGGTGGAGCCTGGATATTCGTCGAGCAGCGCGCGGAAGCGCTTCAGGAACGCCAGGTTCTCCGGCTGGTTCTTGTCGTACAGGTGTTCCTGGTAATTGTAGGGATTGACCGCCGGAGCGATCTTGGCGTTGCGCTGGTCCTGGCCAAGCGGCGGATTGTCTTCGAGACCGGCCGAATGGAAGTAGAAATTGATCGTGTCGAGGCGGAAGCCGTCGACGCCGCGGTCGAGCCAGAAGCGCACCGTGTCGAGCAGCGCGTCCTGGACCTGGTGGTTGTGGAAGTTCAGATCCGGCTGGCTGGCGAGGAAATTGTGCAGGTAGTACTGGCAGCGGCTGGTGTCCCATTGCCAGGCCGAGCCGCCGAAGATCGACAGCCAGTTGTTGGGCGGGCTGCCGTCCGGCTTGGGATCGGCCCAGACATACCAGTCGGCGCGCGGGTTGGTGCGGTTCTCGCGGCTTTCGACGAACCAGGGATGGCGGTCGGAGGAGTGCGAAATCACCTGGTCGATCATCACCTTGAGGCCGAGACGGTGCGCCTCGGTGATCATGGCGTCGAAATCGGCCAGCGAGCCGAACATCGGATCGACCTGCTTGTAGTCCGACACGTCATAGCCGAAATCGAGCATGGGCGATTTGAAGAAGGGCGATATCCAGATCGCGTCGACACCCAGCGAGGCGATGTAGGGCAGGCGCTGGGTGATGCCCTTCAGGTCGCCGATGCCGTCGCCGTTCGAATCCTGGAACGAGCGCGGATAGATCTGATAGATCACCGCGCCGCGCCACCAATCGGGGTCCTCGGCATGCCGGCTCATCGCCCCCGGGGCATATTCGAACGGGACATCGTGCAGGACATTCATGGGAGCGGTCAGCCTCCTTTGACGGACCCGGCCAGGAGGCCGCGGACCAGATAACGTTGCATGGCGAAGAAGACGAGGATCGGCACGATGATGGCGACGAAGGCCGAGGCCGTCAGGATTTCCCAATTGCCGCCGCGCGATCCGAGCAGTTCGCGCAAGCGCCCTGTCAGCACCAGCTGTTCCTCGTTGTTGCCGAGGAAGACGGTGGCGACGAGCAGATCGTTCCAGGTCCACAGGAACTGGAAGATGGCGAAGGAGGCGAGCGCCGGGAAGGACAATGGCAGGATGATCTTGCGGAAGATCTCGAAGTCGGACGCGCCGTCCACCTTGGCGCTTTCGATGATCTCGCGTGGCAGGCCGGCCATGTAGTTGCGCAGGAGATAGATGGCCAGCGGCAAGCCGAAGCCCGTATGCGCCAGCCAGATGCCGATGAAGGATTTGCCGATGCCGACTTCGTTGTAGAGCCGGAGCAGCGGGATCAGCGACATCTGCAGCGGCACCACCAGAAGGCCGACGATTGTGGCGAGCAGCAGGGCGCGGCCAGGAAACTCCATCCAGGCCAGCGCATAGGCCGCGTAAGCCGCGATCAGGATCGGGATGACGGTCGCCGGGATCGTCACCGTCATCGTGTTGATGAAGCTCTTGCCCAGCCCCTCTGAGAACAGCACGTTCTCATAATTCTCCGTGGTGAATTTCGGCGGTTCGACGGAGCTTATGAAGATGCGCTGGCCGCGCTTGCCGTCAGGCTTTTCCGGATAGGCGATGACGTAGTCGCCATTGGCCTCGACGGTCACCGTCGCGCCATCGCCCAGTTCGGCGGTGTCGCCGGCGGCGAAGGCCGATGGCTCGCGTGAGGAGACGCCGAAGGCCGCGGCCGCGCCGTCGCCGTTGAACACGTTGCCCGTCAACACCCAGCGCCCGCCTTCCGGCTGTGCGTCCTCGGGCGGTGCGGCGCGCGCAACGAGGTTGCGTTCGGAGGCGGTCAGCGCCGTCCACCAGCCGCTGATGGCGAGCTGGTCCTTGTCGCGCAGCGAGGAAACGAGGATACCGAGCGTCGGCAGCGTCCACAGCGCCACCAGGAACAGGACGGCCAGATGAACGGCCCAGGTCAGGGCCGGGCGACTTCCGACGACCGTGCTCATTTCATGTCCTTTCGCGCTTCGCGGATGTTCCAGATCATGATCGGCGTGACCATGGCCATGATGACCAGGGCGATGGTCGAGGCGCGGCCGAAATCGAGGCCGCGGAACATCCAGTCGAACATGTAGTTGGCCAGCACCTGGCTGCCCCACTGGCCGTTGGTCATGGCCAGGACGATGTCGAACACCTTGAGGACGAGGATGGTGATGGTGGTCCAGACCACGGCGATGGTGCCCCAGATCTGCGGCACCTTGATCTTGTAGAAGATCTGCAGCGGCGAAGCGCCGTCGATGATGGCCGCTTCGATGGTCTCCTCCGGAATGCCGCGCAGGGCCGCCGAGAGGATGACCATGGCGAAGCCGGTCTGGATCCAGATGAGGATGACCATCAGGAAGAAGCTGTTCCACAGGGGCAGGGTGATCCAGGCCTGCGGTTCGCCACCGAAGAAGGTGACGATGGCGTTCAGCAGGCCGATCTGCTCCGTTCCCTGGGGACGGTAATCGTAGATGAATTTCCAGATCACGCTGGCGCCGACGAAGGAAATCGCCATCGGCATGAAGATCAGGCTCTTGGCCAGATTGCCCCAGCCGATGCGGTCGGTCAGTGCCGCGGCGATCAGGCCGAAGAATGTGGCGGCCGCCGGCACCACCAGCAGCCAGAGAATGTTGTTGAACATGCTTTCGCGGAAGGCGGCATCGGTGACGAGCCAGGCATAGTTCGCCCCGCCCACCCATTGGCGGCCGTCCGGCCCGTGGAAGCTGAGGAAGATCGAATTGACGACCGGATAGACGAGATAGACGCCGAGGATGACGACGGCTGGGCCGAGGAAAAGCCAGGGCCTTATGCTGTTGGCCTTGTTGATGTTGTCGGCGATCCGCGCGCCGTGCGCCGGATAGATCGTGTCGAGGATGCGGTTCGAACCCCAGAAATAACCGAAGCAGGCGGCGACGCCGAGCAGCATGACGAGCACCGCCTGGACCAGCTTGATGTCCGGCAGGATCGCGTTCAGCGCGGCGAATACGGCGACCGCGCAGACGACGCTCACCACGATGCCCGCAAGCATGATGAACAGGGCGATGGCGAGCGTGACGAAGAACCCGCCGGGGCCGGGCGATCCGGTCGTCGGGGTGGTTATGGTCGAGGAAATGGCCATGTCAGCCTCCTGGAAGCTGCGGTTCCGGTTTCCAGCCTGGCGCCCTCCACGCCCGCCGACAGCGCCGGCGGGCGGGGCGTCATGCACGTCGGTCCTACTTGATGGCGTCCCATTCCTTCTGGATGTCGGCGCCGACCTCCTTGGCAGCTTTGCCGCCGACATAGTCGATCATGCCGGTCCAGAAAGCACCGGCGCCGATCTTGCCGGGCATCAGGTCGGACCCGTCGAAGCGGAAGGTGGTGGCATTGGTCAGGATCTCGCCCTGCTTGCGCAAGGCGTCATTGGCGTAGGCTTCCGGATTGGCGCTCTTCAGCGGGGTCAGGAAGCCTGCCTGCGCCATCCACACCTCATGGGCGATCGGCGTCTTCAGAAAGTCGATGAAGGCGCGCGCCACTTCCGAATCCTTGGTGATGGCGAACAGCGTGCCGGCGCCCAGGACCGGCGTGCCGAGGTCCTTCTCCGCATAGGCGGGGAAGTAGAAGAAGTCGGCGTCGCGGCCAAGCTCCGTTCCCTCCGGGAAAAAGGAAGGGATGAAAGATGCCTGATGGTGCAGGTAGCATTTCGGCGGCGAGGCGAAGAGGCCCTTCGGGCTGTCGCGGAAGTCGGTCGATACCACGGCGCCGGCGCCGCCATCGACATATTTGTCGTTCTTGGCGAAGGTGCCGAATTCATCGATCGCCGCGACGATGCGATCATCGTCGAAGGGGATCTCGTTCTTGACCCACTGGTCGTAGACTTCGGGCGGCTGCGTGCGCAGCATCATGTCCTCGACCCAGTCGGTGGCCGGCCAGCCGGTGGCGCCGCCGGAACCCAGCCCGATGCACCAGGGCGTCTCGCCGTCGGCGACGATCTGCTCGGACAGGGCTTTCAGCTCTTCCATCGTCTGCGGCACTTCATAGCCGGCATCCTCGAGATTCTCCGGCACGTACCAGACGAGCGATTTCACATCGGCCTTGTAGGCAAAGGCAAAGAAGCTGTCCGTGCCGTCCGTGCCCTTGTAGGTGCCAAGGTCGACCCAGGATTGGCCGGCGGCGTAATTCTCCTTCATCCAGTCGGCGGTCTCGTTGCCGAGCGGGACGAGCAGGCCCTTCGACGCGAGGTCGGAGGCCAGGCCCGGCTGCGGGAAGACGGCGACGTTCGGCGCGCTGCCGGCCTGGGTGTCGATGACGATCTGCTGTTCGAAGGAATCTGAGCCGGAATAGTTCACCGTGGCGCCGGTCGCTTCCTCGAAATAGGCGGTGACCGATTCGATCAGATCCTTGTCGGAGCTGAGCCACGGGCCGAACAGGCTCATCTCCTGGCCGGAGAAATCGTGCGCGGCCTTGAAGTCCTCAAAGCTCTTCCAGTTGAAGCGCGCATCCTCGCCGGGCGCGAATTTCAGGTCGGCCGCATGGGCCGCGCTACAGGAAAGCGCCAGCGCGACCGCGCCGGCTAGCATGGACGTCTTCATGAGTTCCTCCACTCGCGGCCGTCAGGCCGCTCCTCCTCAATCATTCTCTGCCGCAGCGCTCGAAGCATCCTCATGCCAGTTTCCAAAGCGCTTTGGATTTCGATACCATCAGGCCGCGCAAGGTTTGAGTCAAGGGTTCGCGGCAAGTTTCCGGCAATTTTTGCCAAAACACGGTGCCTATGCGCTGGATGAGTGCCGGAATGGAACGTTATTCGCAGTGCGCTCTTGATCCGTCGGTGATGATATGACACCAATTTTTTGAAGCGCTTTGGGAGAGGAGACGCCCTGGTGGCGCATAAGGCGGTCAATCTGAAGATGCTGTCGGAGACGCTGGGCCTCTCGCAGACCACCGTGTCGCGGGCGCTGAACGGCTTTCCCGAGGTGGCGGAGAAGACACGCGCCCGTGTCGTGGAGGCGGCGGAGCGGCTGAACTACCGTCCGAGCCCGAGTGCCGCCAGTCTCGCCACCGGCAAGTCGCGCCTCATCGGCCATGTGGTCAGCCTCTCGACGCACATCATGATCAACCCGCATTTCGCCGACTTCATCGCCGGCGCGGGCGAAGTCTACGCCGAGTCGGGCTACGACATCCTGCTTCGTCTGGCGCCGCTCGAGGAGCAGGAGCGCATCTATCTCAACCTTGCCCAGGACCAGCGGGTCGACGGCGTGGTGGTGCATGGCCCGCTCACCGGCGACCGGCGGATCGGCATCCTGAACGCGCTTGGCCTGCCCTTCGTCGTGCATGGCCGCAGCGATGAGGAGGGCAGCGACTATGCCTGGATGGATGTCAACAACAGGCGTGCCTTTCACCGCGCGACCGAGTTTCTGGTCGATCTCGGCCATCGGCGCATCGCGCTCGTCAACGGGCTGGAAACGATGAACTTCGCCGAGCGGCGGCGGCAGGGCTATGCCACGGCGCTTGCGGAGCGCGGCATCAGGCTGGATGAAACGCTGATGTTCAGCGGCGACATGACGGAGCCGCAGGGATACCGCGCGACGCGCGAACTCATGGCACTGCAGGAGCCGCCGACGGCGATCCTCGTCGCCAGCGTGCTGCCGGCGATGGGCGTTGCCCGCGCGCTCGGCGAGGCGGGCTTGCGGCCGGGGCCGGACATGTCGGTGCTGGCCTTCGACGATTGCCTTTCGTTTCTCGAGCCGATCGACACCGACGCGCCGCGCGACATTCCCTATTTCACCGCCATGCGCTCGTCGATCCGCGACGCGGGCAAGCGTGTCGCGCGCATGCTGCTCGATCGGATAGACGATCCACGGCGGCCGCTCGAAAGCGAGCTTTGGGAGGCCGATTTCGTCATTGGGCAAACCACGGCGCCGCCCAGCCGGCGCTGATATCCACTGTTAGAGCGCCGTGCGTCCAATTGGACGCACAAAGGACGCTCTAACACTTTGAATCTATGCATCGTGCTTTCCGAAAATCGATTCCGATTTTCGGAAAGCACGATGCCATAGCTCGCATTTGCGATGAGGCCAGGAGCACCCGCATGTCCGACATTGCCGCAGAACCGATGGAACTGGCGTATTCGCGGGCCGATTTCCCGCCGGGCTTCGTGTTCGGCACGGCCACTTCGAGCTATCAGATCGAGGGCAGCCGGTTCGGCGGCTGCGGCATGTCGCACTGGGACACGTTTGCCGCCACGCCCGGAAACACGGCGCGCGGCGAGAATGGAGCGACGGCCTGCGATCACTACCATCGCTGGGAGAGCGACCTCGACCTGGTGCGTGACGCCGGGTTCGATTGCTATCGCTTCTCGACGTCATGGGCGCGCGTCCTGCCCGAGGGGCGGGGCAGGCCGAACGAGGAAGGGCTCGACTTTTACGACCGGCTGGTCGACGGCATGCGGGCGCGGGGGCTGAAGCCGTTCGCCACGCTTTATCACTGGGACCTGCCGGCGCCGTTGGCCGACCAGGGCGGCTGGACCAACCGGGACATCGCCGAGCGCTTCGCCGACTATGCCGAGGTGATCATGAAGCGCATCGGCGACCGGGTGGAGACGGCGGCGACGATCAACGAGCCATGGTGCGTCGCCTGGCTCAGCCATTTCATGGGCGATCACGCGCCGGGCCTGCGTGACATCCGCGCTGCCGCAAGGGCGATGCACCATGTGCTTCTGGCGCATGGCCGCGCGACCCAGGCGATGCGGGCTCTGGGCATGGGTAATCTCGGCCTCGTCACCAATTTCGAGTATGCCGCGCCGGCCGACGACAGCCCCGAGGCGGCGCGTGCCGCCCGTCTTTACGACGGCATCTACAATCGCTGGTTCCTGGGCGGCGTGTTCGACAAGGCCTATCCGGAAGATGTTCTGGAAGGGCTTGGGCCCCATATGCCCAAGGGCTTCGAGCAGGATTTCGAGACGATCGCCGCGCCGGTCGACTGGCTGGGCATCAACTACTATACGCGCAGGCTGCTCGCCGGCGACGGGTCAGGCCAGTTCCCGGCGTTGAAGGACGTCCAGGGACCGCTGCCCAAGACGCTGATGGACTGGGAGATTTTCCCCGAGGGGCTGCATCATTTCATCACCTGGGCCGACCGGACCTATACGAAGGGCTTGCCGATCTACATTACCGAAAACGGCATGGCGTCGGCCGACCGCGTCGCCGGCGGACGGGTCGACGATCCGGCGCGGATCGACTTCCTCAACCAGCATCTGCGCCAGGTGCGGCGCGCCATTGCCGAGGGCGCGCCGGTGAAGGGCTATATCGTCTGGTCGCTGCTCGACAATTACGAATGGTCGCTCGGCTACGACAAGCGCTTCGGCCTTGTGCATGTCGATTTCGACACGCTCGCGCGCACGCCCAAGGCCTCATGGCATGCTCTTGGGCGGGCGTTGGCAAATAGGGCCTAGACCGAGCGGGTCGCTCCGCCGTCGATGCGGATTTTCGCGCCGGTGACGTAGGAAGCGCGCTCGGAGGCGAGGAACACCGCCACGTTGGCGAACTCCTCCGGGTCGCCGTAGCGGCCCATGGGGATCGTCTCGGCGGCCGCCGCCGAAACATCCTCGACCGCCTTGCCGGAGCGTTGTGCGGCGGCGGTGTCGAGCTCCACCACGCGCTGGGTGTGGATGCGGCCGGGCATCAGGATGTTGACCGTCACGCCGTCCTTGGCGACCTCGCTCGACAGCGTCTTCGACCAGCCGACGATGGCCGAGCGAATGCCGTTCGACAGGGCCAGGACGGGGATGGGTTGCTCGACGCCCGACGAGGTGATGGTCAGGACGCGGCCCCATTTGCGCTCGCGCATGGCCGGCAGCAGGCGCTGGGTCAGGTGGAAGATGTTGGCGGCCATGGTCTCGAAATTGGCAAGCCAGTCGCCGCGCTTGGCGTCGAGCGCGGTCGAGGGGGGCGGGCCGCCCGTATTGTTGACCAGAATGTCGACGCCCCCTTCGGCCAGAAGCTTGTCGACCAGCGCGTCGATGGCGGCGAGGTCGGAGAGATCAAGCGGCGTGACGGTGACCGTGCCGGCACCCTCGGGCAGCTTGCCCGCCCACGCGGCGATCGCCTCCTTGTTGCGGGCGGCTGCCGTCACGTTAACGCCTTCGCGGGCCAGCCCCTCGGCAATCGCCGCGCCGAGGCCGCGGCTGGCGCCCAGGACGAGGGCGCGCTTGTTCTTCAGTCCAAGATCCATCGGTCAATCCTTGAAAATCTGTCCATGAAAATCGGTGGGAGCCGGCGGGTGCTTCGAAACCGCGCTGCGGCTCTCCTCCCACCGGCGCGCCGATGCAGGAAATCGCATCGGCCGTTGGTGAATTGGGCACGATTCAAAGTCCGATTGCAAGCGGCGCGACCGGTGGACGCCGGACGGGATGCCGTTCGGTTCGCTCCAGACCACTATAGCTCACTACTCCCAGGGCCTGGCTGGCCACCTGCGACATTTTGGCCATGCCCTGGATGATCGCCTCGACAAGCGGCCCGGCCCGGTCATCGATCTGATGCCGTTCGGAAGGTCAGACGGTGTCGTTGCGGGTCGGTTCGGTTCGGCCTTCTTCGTCTTTCCGGGCAGGCGCCTTGAAGGGGCAGTCGATGCCAGCCGTCTGGCGCAGTGGCATCAAAGGCGTTCCGCCCTTGGGGTTGCCGAAAATCAGGAGCTGTTTCGGGCGCGGCGACAGGCCGTTTTCCGCGGCGTTTCCGCCATGGTCGATGCGGCCGAACCCAGTTCTTGGAGCCAATCTCCAACCTGCGTGACCGGATCAGCGCAAGCGGTTGAAATCAAGCTGTTATCCTGGATGAAGCCCATTGCAAACCGCGTGGAGAAGTGAGAGAGATTTCGCCGCGGCCGGCTTCATTTTTGATAACAGTCGGTCTTCGAATGTTATGTGCTTTGCCTAAACCTTACCGCAATTCATGCGTTTGGAAATCGCACGGTTTTAGCTGCGACATCCCTTCCGCAACGCATCACGCATACGAGTCCCATTCATGGATCGACGCTCCTTTCTTGCTTCCTGCCTGACGGCGCCGCTGCTGGGCACATCCAGCCTGATGGCCCTTTCTTCGTCAGCGTTTTCCCAAGACGCTGCCCCGGTGGTTCCCGATGCTCATGCAAGCGGGGATCCGGTGCCGTTTTCCTTCGAGCAGCTTACCGAAGCGATGAAGGCAAAGGCGGCCGAAACCTACAGCGCTCCCGAATTCGAACTGCCCGAGCAGATCGCCGAACTGACCTATGATCAGCACCGCGCCATTCGCTTCCGCCCCGACCATGCGTTGTGGCAGGGAGAGGCGCCGTTCGAGTTGCAGGCCTTCCATATGGGCTGGCTGTTCAAGGAACCGGTGATGCTCCACTCGGTCGATGCCGGCATGGCTCGCCAGGTCGTCTTCACCGGGCGCGATTTCGAGTACCGCAAACCGCTCGATCCGGCGCGCTTCGAGGATCTGGTGATGACCGGCGAGGCCGGCTTCCGGCTGCACTATCCCCTCAACGCCCCCGACGTGATGGACGAGCTGGTCTCGTTCCTCGGCGCCAGCTATTTCCGCGCGCTCGGCCGCAACACGCTGTACGGGCTTTCGGCGCGCGGCCTGGCGATCAACACGGCGACCACCAATGGCGAGGAATTCCCGCGCTTCACCGATTTCTACATCGAACGGCCAAACCGGCGCAGCAAGGAGATCACCATCCACGCGGCGCTCGACAGCCAGAGCGTGACCGGCGCGTTCCGCTTCGTCATCGCGCCGGGACGCGATACGGTGATGACGGTCACGGCGCGCATCTTCGCCCGGCAGGACATCGAGCGGATCGGCATCGCGCCGATGACGTCGATGTTCCTGTTCGCCGAAAACAACGACAGCGCGTTCGACGATTATCGCGGGCAGGTTCACGACAGCGACGGCCTGAAGATCGTCCGCCAGAACGGCGACGAGCTCTGGCGCAACCTCAACAATCCGTCCGAACTGGCGACATCGTTCTTCGTTGAGGAGAATCCGAAGGCGTTCGGTCTTTTCCAGCGCGATCGCGATTTCGTGCATTTCCAGGACGCGGGCGCAGGCTATGAGCGGCGGCCATCGCTGCTTGCCGAGCCGCTCGATTCATGGGGCAAGGGCGCGATCAATCTGGTCGAGATCCCGACGAAGCTTGAGGTCAACGACAACATCGTCGCCTTCTGGGTGCCGGAAAAGCAGGTCAAGGCCGGCGAAGAACTGGAATTCCGTTACCGTCTGAGCTGGGGTGCCATCGAGGAGACGACTGCGCGCTTTGCCCGCGTCATGGCCTTGCGCAGCGGCGCTGGCGGCGTTTCGGGCGTCGAGAACACCGAAGGGCTGCGGAAATTCGTCGTCGATTTCGATGGCGAGGTTTTGCGGAACCTTTCGACCGACTCGAACATTGAGGCGGTTGTGAATGTCAGCCGCGGCGACATCGTCCACTCGACGGTTTCGCGTATCGACAACAATGGGATGTGGCGTCTCGTGATCGACCTCAAGCCGAATGGCGCCGGGCCGGTGGAGATGAATGCCTACCTCAACCTTGACGACAAGCGGCTCTCGGAAATCTGGAGCTACCAATGGAGAAAGACCGATGATGCGCGTTCTTGATGCGGGTAACCCGACACCGGGGCTCGATGGTTTTGCGCTCCCGGTGGCTCCCATGGCGATGCCGGAGCAGGTGCTGGAGCGGCCGCGTGCGCGCGGCGCGCTGTTTGCCTCGCTCCTCAAGCGGCTCGCTTGGAAATAGTTGGCCGCAAAGCCAGCGCAGTTTCAGGGATGGCGGCCGAAATCCGCCCTGTATCGTATGATGGTCAGCGTAAGACGTGTCCTTTCGATCCTGTTCTGCCTGTTGATGGCCGGCCTGGTTTCCGCGCTGGCGATCGGCTACTTCTCGAGCGATGGTATTCAATGGGTCGATGCGGCGCGCGTCGGCCTTCTGGCCACCAGCACGGCGTGGCTGGCCTGGGGTGCGGCCTATGCCTTCAACGGCCTGTTGAGCTTCCCGCTCAAGCTTGAAACCCCGCCCTTCGTGCCGACGCCAACGAAGGCGCGGACCGCCGTCCTGGTGCCCGTCTACAATGAAGACCCGGTCAAGACCTTTTCGCATGTCGCCGCCATGATCGGCAGCCTCAAGGCTTTGGGCATTGCCGGGCGTTTCGACTTCGCCATCCTGTCGGACACGCGCGACGCGCAGGTTGCGCAGGAGGAGGCGCGCTGGTTCGAGCGCCTGCGGGGCGAATGCGGGGCGGATGCCGCGCTCTATTATCGCCGGCGCGAGATGAACACCGGCAAGAAGGCCGGCAACGTCGCCGACTTCATCCGCACTTCCGGCGCGCTCTACGATTATCTGATCGTCCTCGACGCCGACAGCCTGATGGAGGGGGCGACCATGGCCGAGATGGTACGGCGCATGGATGCCGACCCCAAGCTCGGCCTCTTGCAGACCTTGCCGAAGATCGTTCATGCGCGCTCCTATTTCGGCCGCGCCATGCAATTCTCCACGGCCTTCTATTCCCCGGTCTACACGCGCGGCCTGGCTGAGCTGCAGGGCGATGCCGGTCCCTTCTGGGGACATAATGCGATTGTCCGCACACGGGCCTTCGCACAGAGTTGCGGCCTGCCGGAATTGAGCGGCACGCCGCCTTTCGGCGGGCATATCCTCAGCCATGATTATGTCGAGGCGGCGCTTTTGACGCGCAATGGCTGGACCGTGCGGGTCGATCCGGATCTGACCGGCTCCTTCGAGGAGGGGCCGGACAATGTCATCGATTTCGCCAAGCGCGACCGGCGCTGGTGCCAGGGCAATTTGCAGCATGGCCGGGTGATGACGGCGCCGGGGCTGAAGGCGTGGAGCCGGTTCGTCTTCCTGCAGAACATCATGGCTTATGTCGCATCGCCCTTATGGGCGTTGTTCATCCTGGCCAGCATCGCCGCGCCGACCTTGAAGGGGGTGCCGGACTATTTCCCCGAGCCCGGCCTGTTTCCGGTTTTCCCGCGCGTCGAGCAGGGCCTGGCGCTGACCCTTCTGGTCGGCGTGTTCGGCCTGCTGATCGGGCCGAAGCTGGTGATCGTCGCGCGCGGCGCGCTCAGCGGCGTCAATGCCGGGTTCGGCGGCACCAGAAGGGCGCTGCTCAACACGCTGACCGAGATCGCCACCACGAGCCTGCTTGCGCCGATCATGCTGATGTATCAATGCCGTGCCGTGCTGGAAGTGCTTTCCGGCATGGATGGCGGGTGGCCGGCGACCAACCGCGAGGCGGGATCCGTCAGCCTGTCCGAAGCCTGGGCGGCAAGCTGGTGGATCAGTGCGACCGGCCTGGTCACGCTCGGCTTCGCCTTTCAGTTCGCGCCCGAATACGTGTCCTGGCTGCTGCTGGTGGCCGCGCCGCAGGTGTTCGCGCCGCTGCTGATACATGTCAGTTCCTGGACGGCGTCCGCCGGGTCGCGGCAGGCCGGTGTGTTCCGCACCAGCGCCGATGACGATCCGGCCCCGGTGGTGACACGTCAGGAGGCGGTCCTGGCGCGGTGGCGCGGCGGCATCGCGCATGATGACGGCGCCGGCAGGCCGGTTGAGCAGGGCGTCCTGGCCTCCGCCGATGCGAAACGGTGAGGGGCGCGCGATGAACGCTCCCTTCGTGCCAGCCAGCCCCGAACGCAACCATGGGCGCGACCAGCGCCTCGACGTGTTTCGCGGCCTGGCGTTGATGACGATCTTCATCAATCATGTGCCGGGCAATGCGTTCGAACGCCTGACCTCGCGCAATTTCGGCTTTTCCGATGCGGCGGAGGCGTTCGTCCTGATGTCCGGCATCGCCGTCGGGCTTGCCTATTCGCGCAGTTTTCGTGCCGACCCGTTCCTGTCCGCCTGCACGCGGGTCTGGCGGCGCGCGTGGACGCTCTATGTGACGCATCTCGTCTCGTCCATGTTCGCCATCGGCCTGGTTGCCGCTGGCGTTCTCTATCTCGGCACGGTGGAGATGGTCGGCAAGATCAACTTCGCCCGCCTGCTCGACCAGCCCCTGCAGACCATGGTCGGCATTCCGCTGCTCGGCCACCAGCTGGGCTATTTCAACATCCTGCCGCTCTACGCGACGCTGCTGCTCGTCTCGCCGCTCTACATTCTGATCGGCCTGCGCAGCCGGCTGGCGCTGGTCGCCGTTTCGGTCCTGGTCTGGATGGCGGCGGGCTTTCTGCGCCTGAACATGCCGAACTATCCCAATCCGGGCGGCTGGTTCTTCAATCCTTTCGCCTGGCAGCTGATCTATGCGATCGGCATTGCCGGCGGACTGGCGATGCTCGACGGGCGCAAGCTCGTGCCCTTCAAGCCGTGGCTGTTCTGGCTGTGCACCGCTTATCTGGCGGTTTCCTGCGTCTGGGTGATGTACCAGCTCGGCAAGCTGCCGGGCGCGCAGGTTGTGCCGTTCTTCATGGGCGGCTTCGACAAGACTTTCCTGGCGTTGCCGCGCCTGTTGCATGCGCTGGCGCTGGCCTATGTGCTGACCAATGCCGCCTGGGTCGTCGGCCTGTTCAAACTGCCGATCTTCGGTCCCATCGAGTTGATGGGCCGCAACGGGCTGGCTGTATTCGCAACCGGTTCGGTGCTGGCCATCGTCCTGCAGATCCTGCGCATCCGCTTCGAAACGAACGTGCCGGCCGACGCCGCGCTGCTGGCCGCGGGTATCGCCATCCAGTATGGTGTCGCCCGCTTCCTGACCGCCCGGAAGGCGGACGCGAAGGTCGTGAAGGCTGCGTCCATGGCGGTCGACAAGCCGTTGGTGCCGGGCGGCGGCAAGCCGCGCCTGCGCGAAGTCGCCTGATTTCGCGCGGGTGAGAGCGCGCTTATGCGGCGCGGGGCAGCCATCAATATTTTCTTGAAACTGATTTAGCGCTCGCGCGCTTGTGACAGCGCGCCATGCCTCTAGCCTGCTGCGCGACGCTCAGAGGAGTTGAGCGGCTCCCTGCTTTCACGCCTCGGTTGCCGTGAAAGGGGAGGTTGGGAGGAATTTATGATAGCCAAGTTTTTCGAGCTGGAGGCGCATGGCACCTCCATCAGGACCGAGGTGGTCGCCGGGCTCACCACCTTTCTCACCATGTCCTACATCATCTTCGTCAACCCGGCGATCCTGTCGACCACCGGCATGGACCGCGGGGCGGTGTTCGTCGCGACATGCCTTGCCGCCGCGCTCGGAACGCTGGTCATGGCATTGCTGGCAAAATGGCCGATCGGCATGGCGCCGGGCATGGGCCTGAATGCCTTTTTCGCCTTCACCGTGGTTGGCGGCATGGGCTTCACCTGGCAGCAGGCGCTGGGCGCGGTGTTCATCTCCGGCGTCATCTTCCTGATCCTGACGGTCACCGGTGCGCGCCGCTGGCTCGTCTCGGGCATTCCCCAGTCGATGCGCTGCGCCATCGTCGCCGGCATCGGCCTGTTCCTGGCCATCATCGCGCTGAAGGGCTCCGGCATCGTCGTCGCCTCCGAGGCGACCTTCGTCACCCTTGGCGATCTTTCGCAGCCCGGTCCGCTGCTCGCCATTGCCGGGTTCTTCATCATCGCGGCCCTCGACGCGCACAAGGTGCGCGGCGCCATCCTGATCGGCATGCTGGTCGTCACCATCGTGTCGATGCTTCTCGGCATCAATGAATTCCAGGGCGTGGTTTCCCTGCCGCCCAGCATCCTGCCCACCTTCCTGCAGCTCGACATCTGGGGCGCCCTGCAGGCCGGGTTCCTGCACGTGATCCTGGTCTTCGTGCTGGTCGAGGTGTTCGACGCCACCGGCACGCTGATTGGTGTCGCCAAGCGCGCCGGCCTGATGAAGCAGGGCGAACCGAACCGGCTCGGCCGGGCCCTGATGGCCGATTCGACGGCGATCGTCGCCGGCTCGATGCTCGGCACCAGCAGCACCACGGCCTATGTAGAGAGCGCGTCGGGCGTGCAGGCCGGCGGACGCACGGGCCTGACTGCGCTGGTCGTGGCGGCCCTGTTCATCGCCGCGCTGATGTTCTCGCCGCTGGCAGGCTCGGTGCCGGCCTATGCCACCGCGCCGGCGCTTCTTTATGTGGCGGCGTTGATGATGCGCGAGCTCATCGAGGTGAAATGGGACGACGTGACCGAGGCGGCGCCGGCGGCGCTGACGGCATTGATGATGCCGTTCACCTATTCGATCGCCAACGGGCTGGCCTTTGGTTTCGTCAGCTACGCCGTGCTGAAGACGCTGGCCGGACGGCCGCGCGAGGTGCATCCGGCGACGTGGATCGTCGCCGCGCTGTTCACCCTGCGCTTCGCCTTCTTTGCGGAGTAGAAGCGGCGTGGACAATTACCCGCGCGGCGGCATGCCGCCGATCGCGCGGGTGATCTCGTCGGCCGCCTTGCGCACCAGAACCCCGTAATCCGCATCGCGCTTCGGCGTGATGCGGAAGGCGGGGCCGGACAGCGAGACGCCGGCCACCGCTTCGCCGAACTGGTTGAAGATTGGCGCTGCGATGCAGCGCATGCCGGGCGTCCGCTCCTCGTCGTCGATCGCCCAGCCACGTGTGCGGATCGTCGCCATTTCGGCGGCGAGCGCTTCGCCGGAGACGATCGTCTTGTCCGTGTAGGCGTCCTGCGCGCCCTGCTTCAAGATCGTCTGGGCCTGGATCTCCGGCAGGAAGGCGAGGAGCGCCTTGCCGATCCCGGAGGCGTGCACCGGGCCGCGTGTGCCCGGCCGGAAGAAGGCGCGGATCGGCTCATGCGTCTCCACCTGGCTGACGAAGATCACCTCGCCACGGTCGATGATCGCCAGGTTGGCCGTCTCGCCGGTCTCGGCCATGATGCGCTGCATCACCGGGCGGCTCTGCTCGACGATGCTGGTGCGGCCGAGGAAGCTGCTGCCGATGCGGAATGCTTCCAGCCCCACATGCCAGAGCTGCGCCGGTTCGTCGAACTGCACGACGCGGTGCTTTTCCAGCGTTATCAGGATGCGGTAGGCGGTCGAAGCCGACTGGCCGGAGCGATCGGCGATTTCCGTCAGCGAAAGGCCGCTGCCGCCGGCCACGACCTTCAGCACGTCCATGGCCCGGTCCAGCGACTGGATCAGCGAGTTCTGCGCGGTGTTGTGAAACGAGCGCGGGCGCCCACGCGCCCGACCGACCTGCGGTGCCATGATGTTCTCCCATTGCCCGCCAGTTTAGTCCGCCGCTGCTTTTCGTCAACGATGCGAAGAACTTTTGCGGCCTGCGCAAAACAAATAAATTACGTAAAATCAAACGATTAATCATTTAATTCAGAAAATGAAAATATTTTTCAAAAAAATTGCGCTGATCCGCCTCGGCGCCCTAATCTGTCTCCAGAAACCCGGCATTCGCAGCAATGCCGGATCCCCTGTCAGGCTTGGAGACGAAGCTGATGTCCACCCAGAACCCGATCTTCATTCCGGGTCCCACCAACATCCCCGAGCGGCTGCGCCGCGCGGTCGACTATCCGTCGATCGACCACCGTTCGCCGGCCTTCGCCGAGATGCTGAAGCCGGCGCAGGACGGCGTGCGCCGCATCCTGCGTTCGAAGCAGGCGGAGATCATCCTGTTTCCTTCCACCGGCACCGGCGCCTGGGAAGCGGCCATCACCAACACCTTGTCGCCCGGAGACAAGGTGCTGGCGGCGCGCTACGGCATGTTCTCGCATCGCTGGATCGATCTGTGCCGCCGGCACGGGCTTGAGGTCGAGGTCATCGAGACGCCCTGGGGCGAGGGCGCGCCGGCCGAGGCGTTCGAAGAAGCGCTGAAGGCCGATGCCGGCCACGCCATCAAGGCCATCCTGGTCTGCCATAACGAGACCGCCACGGGCGTGGTGAGCGACATTGCCGCCGTTCGCCGCGCCATCGATGCGGCCCGCCACCCGGCGCTTCTCTACGTCGACGGCGTCAGCTCCATCGCCTCGATGGATTTCCGCATGGACGATTGGGGGGTCGATATCGCCATCACCGGCTCGCAGAAGGGGTTCATGCTGCCGGCGGGGCTCGCCATTCTCGGCATCGGTCCGAAGGCCATCCAGGCGGTCGCCTCGGCACAGTGTCCGCGCTGCTTCTTCGATTTTCGCGACATGCTGAAAAGCAATGCCGGCGGTGGATATCCCTATACGCCCCCGGTCAACCTGATCCGCGGGCTCAGCGTTTCGATCGCCATGCTCGAGGAGGAGGGGCTGCCGCGCGTTCTCGCCCGTCATCACCGGATCGCCGAAGGCGTCCGCCGGGCGGTCGCTGCCTGGGGCCTTTCGCTGTGTGCCCAGCGGCCGGAGCTTTACTCCGACACGGTCAGCGCCGTCGTCGTTCCCGACGGTTTCGACGCCACCCGCATCGTCACCCATGCCGCCGAAAAATACGGTGTGGCGTTCGGTGTCGGGCTGGGCGAGGTGGCCGGCAAGCTGTTCCGCATCGGCCATCTTGGCTCAATGACCGACGTCATGGCGTTGTCGGGCATCGCCACGGCGGAAATGGTCATGGCGGATCTCGGCTTGCCGGTCACGCTTGGCTCTGGCGTTGCCGCCGCGCAGGAATACTATCGCACCAGCCGCGAGAATGCCGGCTCGGCGCGCGCGGCAGCCTGAGGAGCATGAGGATGGACATACCGACCTATGCCGATGTCGAGGCCGCGCATGAGCGCATCGCCCCGCATATCCACCGGACACCGGTGCTGACCAGCACGTTCATGAATGATCTGATCGGCGCCAGCCTGTTCTTCAAATGCGAGAATTTCCAGAAGGCCGGCGCCTTCAAGGCGCGCGGCGCGTCGAACGCGGTGTTCGGCCTGGACGCGGCGAAGGCGGCGGTCGGCGTGGCGACCCATTCGTCGGGCAATCATGCCCTGTCGCTCGCCTATGCGGCGGGCCGGCGCGGCATCCCCGCAACCGTGGTCATGCCGCGCACGGCGCCGGAGGCCAAGAAGGCGGCGGTGCGCGGCTATGGCGGCAGGATCGTCGAATGCGAGCCGAGCACCTCGTCGCGCGAGGCGGTGTTCGCCGAAGTGGTGGCCGAGACCGGCGCCGAGTTCGTCCACCCCTACAACGACGCCCGGGTGATCGCCGGCCAGGCAACCTGTTCCAGGGAGATGATCGATGAACTGGGTGAACTCGACGCGGTCGTCGCGCCGATCGGCGGCGGCGGCATGGTGTCGGGCTCCTGCCTGACCTTGTCGACCATCGCGCCGAAAACCAAGGTGTATGCAGCCGAGCCGAAGAATGCCGACGATGCCTGCCGCTCCTTCAAGGCCGGCCACATCATCGCCGACGACGCGCCCGAGACGGTCGCCGACGGGCTGAAAGTGCCGCTGAAGGAACTCACTTGGCATTTCGTCTCCAGGCATGTGGAGGACGTTCTGACGGCGACCGAGGAGGAGATCGTCGAGGCGATGCGGCTGATCTGGCAGCGCATGAAGATCGTCATGGAGCCGTCGAGCGCCGTGCCGCTGGCGACGATCCTGAAGAACAAACCCCTTTTCGCCGGCAAGCGCGTCGGCGTCATCATCACCGGCGGCAACGTCGATCTTGGCAAACTGCCCTGGGCCAAGGCTTGAGGAGATACCCATGACAAAGCACGAAACCATTGCCGGCCACGAGGTCGGATACGACATCCCGGCCGCCATCGGCATGGACGAGAAGGACATCCAGACCCCCTGCCTGGTCCTCGATCTCGATGCGCTGGAGCGCAACATCCGGAAGATGGGCGACTATGCACGGGCGCATGGCATGCGCCACCGGGTGCACGGCAAGATGCACAAATCGGTCGACGTGGCGAAGCTGCAGGAAAGGCTCGGCGGCGCCGTCGGCATCTGCTGCCAGAAGGTGTCCGAGGCGGAAGCCTTCGCCCGTGGCGGCATCAAGGACATTCTGGTGTCGAACCAGGTGCGCGACCCGGCCAAGATCGACCGTCTCGCCCGCCTGCCGAACTACGGCGCGCGCATCATCGTCTGCGTCGACGATTTCGACAATGTCGCTGACCTTTCGGCGGCCGTGCAGAAGCATGGCACGGCGCTCGAATGCTTCGTCGAGATCGATTGCGGGGCGGGCCGCTGCGGCGTCCTCACCAGCGAAGCCGTGGTGGAGATCGCCAAGGCCATCGATGCCGCGCCAGGTCTGAAGCTCACCGGCATCCAGGCCTATCAGGGAGCGATGCAGCATCTCGCCAGCTATGAGGACCGCAAGGCCAAGCTGGATGCGGCCATCGCCCAGGTGAAGGATGCGGTCGAGGCGTTGAAGAAGGAAGGGCTGGCGCCCGAACTGGTCTCCGGCGGCGGCACGGGCAGCTACTATTTCGAGAGCAATTCCGGCGTCTACAACGAGCTGCAATGCGGTTCCTATGCCTTCATGGACGCCGATTACGGCCGCATACTGGACCGTGACGGCAAGCGCATCGACCAGGGCGAATGGGAGAACGCGCTGTTCATCCTGACCAGCGTGATGAGCCACGCCAAGAAGGACAAGGCGATCTGCGATGCCGGCCTGAAGGCGCAGTCGGTGGATTCGGGCCTGCCCTTCATCCACGGCCGCGACGACGTGAAATACGTCAAATGCTCGGACGAGCATGGCGTCATCGAGGATCTGGGCGGGGTGCTGAAGATCAACGAGAAGCTGCGCCTGGTGCCTGGCCATTGCGACCCGACCTGCAACGTGCACGACTGGTATGTCGGCGTCCGCAACGGCAAGGTGGAAAGCCTGTGGCCGGTGACGGCGCGCGGCCTGGCCTATTGAGAACGCCGGCCATGCACATCGTCAGCGAGGCGACCTGCCGCGAAATCATGGGGCGCGACGACGCGTTTGCAGCTGTCGAGGCCATTTTTTCGGCGATGGCGCGGGGCGACGCCTACAATTTCCCGGTCATCCGGGAAGCCATCGGCCATGCGGATGCGCTGTACGGCTTCAAATCGGGCTTCGACCGCGCCGGCATGGTGCTGGGGCTGAAATCCGGCGGCTATTGGCCTGGCAATGAGAAGAAGGGGCTGACCAACCACCAGTCGACCGTCTTCCTGTTCGACCCGGACAGCGGCCGGCCAATGGCGATGGTCGGCGGCAATCATCTGACGGCCCTGCGCACGGCGGCGGCCTCGGCGGTTTCGATCAAGCATCTGGCACGCCGCGATGCGCGGGTGCTGGGCATGGTTGGCGCCGGTTTCCAGTCGGCGTTCCAGATGCGGGCCGCCGTCGCGCAGCGCGATTTCGACAAGGTCGTCGGCTGGAATCTGCATCCCGAGATGCTGGGCCGCCTGGAGGCGACCGCGGCTGAGTTGGGGTTGCCTTTCGAGGCGGTCGATCTCGACCGGCTCGGAGCCGAGGCCGATGTCATCATCACCATCACATCGAGTTTCGCGCCGATCCTCAGCCTTGCGCAGGTCAGGCCCGGAACGCATCTGGCCTGCATGGGAACCGACACCAAGGGAAAGCAGGAGGTCGATGCGGCGCTCGTTGCCGCGGCAACGCTGTTCACCGATGAAGTCGCGCAGGCGGCGGCCATCGGTGAGTGCCAGCACGCCGTGGCGGCCGGCCTGGTCGATGCGGCGGCGATCACGCCGATTGGTGCGGTGATCGACGGGCAGCACCCCGGCCGGTCGTCGCCCGACGAGATCACCCTGTTCGACGGTACGGGCGTCGGATTGCAGGATCTGGCGATTGCCTCGGTGGCGGTGGCCAAGGCGATCGACAAGGGGATGGCGCAATCCGTGGCGGTGTGATCGCGCCGTCCATGGTCGCCTGCCGGTCTCGACATAGGGTGACGAATTCAAACCGGGAGCAGGACCGATGACCATCGTGCATGTTCGAGCGCCGACAGCTGCCAAGCGGCGGACCGTCGGGCCGGCAATGCGGACCATCGCGGTGGATTGTCGGCTTCTGATCGAGGACCGGCACCGGCGGGTTCTTCTCGCCCGCTATCGAGCGGGTGGGTACGCGGCGCAATGGATGCTGCCCGGCGGGTCCGTTCTGCCCGGCGAGGCCATGGCGCTGGCGGCGACGCGGCGGCTTCACGAACAGCTCGGTATTCTGGTCCTGCCGCATTGCATCATCTCGGTTTTCGACGATGCGCTCTGTCCCTTCAATGGCAGTCGCCTCATCGTTACCTACGCCGCGTCGGTCCTCAGCGGTGCGGCCACCGCGGATCCTTCGACCGGGATTGCCGAGGCCGCCTGGTTCCCGCGCGGCAATCTGCCGGAGGACGTGGCCGCCGATGCCGGCGAGGCGCTGGCAAGCGCGGGCGCGATCGGCTTCCGCTAGTTCGTTTCAGGTTTGTATTGAAGCGGCCCCTCACCCTTACCCTCTCCCCGTCCTTACGGGGAGAAGGTCCCGGCAGGGGGATGA